>JBBQGK010000022.1:0-42018 GCA_038322885.1 Bacteriovoracales bacterium
TCGCCTGATTTTTTTTGGCGACCAAACCCGTAACGTTTTCGAAAAGGATCACTTTCGGCTTTGTGACTTTCACTACCCGCACGAATTCTTTGAATAGTTGATTGCGTTCGTCTTCAACTTCTCCGCGACCGACAGTGGAAAAACCCTGGCAAGGAGGGCCACCAACGACCATGTCCACTTTCTGCCCTTTAAGCAGTTGGGTGAGCTTCTTTTCATTTAGCTTTTTAATGTCCCCTAGATACACCGAGGCTTCGTGGTGATTGGCAGCAAAGGTCTGGATCGCCTCTTTATTCATGTCCACTCCAAGCAAGCACCTGTGCCCTGCCATCTCGAGTCCATGAGAGAGACCGCCACAGCCGCTGAAGAGATCAATGAAGGTAAAAGATTTTGTTTGGTTGTTCATATATAAAGTTTAATTTCACGTGGAAGTGAGTGTCTATAAAAAACCCAACGTTTGCTCGAAATATCATCCGAAAGTTCGGTATATGAAACATCTCAGACAAAATGTTTTTCCCTCTGAAAATCTTCATTTCTCTGGTAAAATAGAAAAGAAAAAAAGATGATGGTTGTAGATAAATTTAAAAACGAGGTTGATTATGAAAAGACGCGAATTTCTCACAAATGCATTCTTGATGACCGCTGTAGCTACTGTTCTCGGTAAAGCTGCCGGTGTGATCGGTAACGTAGCTAACGCTGCTGTTGTTTGGGTTGCTGCTGGAAAACTTGGCTATAAAGAAGTTTCTCCGAATCCTGCAAAACACTGCTCAACTTGCAAACATTTCCAGGCCGATGCCGCTACTCCAGGCGCTGGTAAGTGTATTCTTCCTGCTATGGCGACTGCTATGAAAGCAAAAGAAGTTCATGTTAAAGAGGCCGCATATTGTAACATGTGGGCGAAAAAAGCTTAATTTGATCTGATCCACGGGCCCCTTCTGGAAACGGAAGGGGCCTTTTTTTTGCCCACAAATCTCTCTCAACTCCGTAAAATTTTCCGACCCAAGGTTAAGCTTGTATGTTGTCAGAAGAAATCAGTTTTCTTTCTCCCTCATCTTTGGAATAAGGTCATCAGTTTCGATCACCTGGGGAGAATTTTAATATGAAAAATCTTAAGTACTTACTCGCGACCCTGCTCATCTCTCAAGCTGCCTTGGCGGAGATTGAAGGCGTTTATGGGCAAGACAACAGAATGGATATTTATCAAAGCTCTAACGCAGCGTTTAAGACTCTTGCAAAATCAACTGCTGCCATGATTCCTGCTGCTTTATTTGCGAAGACCTCCACTCAGGGTGTGTTTAGTTTGAATGGAACAAAAACTCTTGAAGAGGCAGATAACGTTTGTCCTTCTGAGGCCTTTGCCGCTCAACCGACAGCTGCTATCTGCTCTGGCTTTCTCGTCGCTCCGGACGTGATCGTAACCGCCGGGCACTGCTATAATTCTTTCAGCACTCCAGAAAATATTTGTAAGGCTTTTGTCTGGGTTTTTGATTTCAATAAAACAAGTGCGAGTACTGATCCGACAAAAAATCTCTCGATTCAGAACATTTATCTCTGCAAACAAATCATTAAATCTCAGTTTGATAGAAATGGCGATTTTTCAATCATCAGGCTTAACCGCGCTGTCATAGGTCGCACCCCTTTAAAACTTCGAACCTCAGGAAAACTCAGTTCAAGTGCCTCACTTGTGGTGATTGGAAACCCAACGGGACTTCCAACAAAAATTTCTGACGGAGGTAAAGTTGGTAACAATTCTGATCCGAGAATGTTCGTCACAAATTTGGATACGTTTCACGGAAATTCTGGGTCAGCGGTTTTTGATGTTTCGACAGGTTTAGTCGAAGGAATTCTTGTTCAAGGTAAGAGTGATTATTTGCCGAGTAAAAAAAGCGATCCTAAAAGCTGCCAAGTCGTAAACAAGTGCGACGAAAATGGTGATCATTGTACCGCTGGAGATGAGTCAAATCCTCCGGGCGAGATGGTTTATCGGATCACGAACATCACCCAGTTTCTTAAATAATTTTCAATTGTCTCCCTCGAAAGCTCCGGGGAGACAGTTCTCTGACTACCCCAAAATGTGGGCATTTTAATCAGTGGTTTTGCAGCAATTGGCCCGTTTTTTGTGACCTTTAGGTAGAGCTGTATACTATCGACATGAAAATAATCACGGTCATTATGCTTCTCTTGTTTAATCACCACTCCTCGGCTTCAGATTACTCTATTAGAGATACAGTGAAAGATTCAGTTCATACCCTAACGTTGACTAGAAACGAGGGTGTAGATGTTGATGAAGATTCAGGGATTGCATCGCTCTACCTCGCCGAGGTCTATGCGATGAAGGTGTGTCAGGGATTGGGTAAAAATTTTGTAAACATGGGTGGTGGATCCAAGATTGGAAAGATAGAGAAGACCGAATATCAGTGCTTGAATGGTAAAAAAGAGGACGTTGAGTTTCAAATGGAAAACATAAGGATCATTTGCATAGGTGAAAGTTCAAATGAAGATATCAAAGACGCATGTGCTGAAATAGATTCAAAAAAATAGGCCGGCGTTTATCCCGGCCCATTATATTTAAATCACAATTTTTTTTCTTTCCCGCCCAAGCATCGAGTAGATCGCTGGGACCACAACAAGAGTTAGGACTGTCGACACCAAAGAGCCACCAATAATGGCGATCGCCATGGGCTTCAATGACTCTGCACCTGCTCCCCATGCAAGAGCAAGAGGAACAGCACCGGCCACAGTGGAAAAGGTTGTCATCAAAATCGGGCGCAAACGTTTTGGACAGGCATCCAATAAGGCCTCATTAATCTTTAGGCCTTCCCCTCTGCGCTGGTTGGTGAAATCCACCAGAAGAATCGAATTCTTTTTCACAATACCCATCAGCAAGATGAGACCAATCATTGAGTAGAGGTTGATGGTCTGGCCAGTTGCCCAGAGGGCAAGGAAGGCCCCAGAGAAACTGAACGGCAAGGCCATAAGAACCGTGATCGGATCGATGAAGCTATTGAACTGAGTTCCCAGAACCATGTAGGCGATAACAATCCCCATGATGAGAGCAAAGACCAAGCTCTTGAAAGCATCGTTGTAGGTTTCTGCAGAGCCACTCTCAATCAAGCTGTAACCAGAAGGAAGATGCTTGTGAACAATCGTACGAGCTTGCTCTAGGGCATCGCCTTGAGATTTTCCAGGAGAGACTCCAGCATAAATGGTGACCGCACGTTGACGAGCTCTGCGGTTGATCGCCTGAATGCCTGGATGCTCTTCTACTTTTACGACATCTAAAAGTCGGATGAGTTCACCTTGCAGGTTTCTCACGTAGATCTTTTTAAGATCATCCATTTTATCCTTCGAAGCATCGGCCATCTTAATCCGGATATCATTTCGGTGACCTTCTTTAGAATATTTCCCGACCACGACTCCTCCAATAAGGGCGTTGATGGTGGTTCCTATTTCTTGCACTGAAACTCCGTGGCTCTTCGCCTTCTCGCGGTCTGGAAAGACGTGGATTTCTTTTACTGATTCTTTAAAGTCAGTATCGATGTCGGTGTAGGTTCCTGAAGATTTCATCTCTTGCATCACTAAACGAGCGGCCTCGGTGAGTTTTTTAAAGTCTCCTCCAGTGAGGGTGAACTCAACGGGAAAACCACGGCCCGATGATGAAAATCCGGACTGCGATGTATCTTGAACGAAGACCTTAGCCCCTTTGAAATCCTTGAAGTGTTCGCGGATTTCATTGATGAGGTCCGGCTGGTACCACGGCTTGCCAGTTTTGGGATTGATGGGACGATCTTTTTGTTCTTTCGCGGTAATAAACATATTGGTGGTGTTGGGCTCCATTGAACCACCGAATCCACCCACGGCCACAAAATGGCGCTGAATACTCTGGTTGGAAGAAAGATAGGCTTCAACTTGTTTTGTAAGTCCGTTGGTGTATTGAAGAGATGATCCGTCAGGGGCCTTGATCCTCATCATGAAGTTGGCCGTATCTTGAACCGGAACGAATTCCTTCGGGATAAATTTAACTAGGTAGAATGTCCCCGCAAAGAATATCGCCGAAAAAGTGAGAAGAATTAATTTATGGTTCAGAGACCAGCGAAGCATACCCGCATACCAATCGACGAGCTTTACAAATAAATTGTCTACCACTTGACCGAGTTTAGAAACACGGTGACCTTCTTCCATCCACTGACTGGTGCGCATCGGAGTGAGGGTCAAGGCCTCAATGTAGGAGAGTCCCACTGCCACCGAGATCGTTATCCCGAATTGGAAAAAATATTTTCCGATGATTCCATCCATCATCGCCACCGGAAGGAAGATGGCCATAATCGCAACCGTCGCCGCTAAGGCCGCGAAAGAAATTTCGTTGGCACCATCAAGCGAGGCATGCACTTTATCTTTTCCCATTTCCTTGTGCCGAAAAATATTCTCGAGCACCATGATGGCATCATCCACCACAATCCCGATCGAGAGCGAGAGGGCGAGAAGAGTGAAAGTGTTGAGAGTGAAGTTTAGGTACTTCAAGATGACAAACGATCCTAGGAGCGAGGTCGGGATGGCGAGAATAACGTTGATCGTTGCGGAAAAAGATCCTAAGAAGAGCCAGCAAACAATGGCCGTCAACACCGCAGAGAATCCGAGGTTAAATGAAAGCTCGTGAATGGATTCAGCGATAAATTTTGTAGTGTCAAAGTTTACAACAAGCGCCATGCCTTTCGGAAGTTCACTCTGAAGCTGCGCCATTTTCTTTTTCACGCCTTCGGCAACGGCCATCGTGTTTGATCCGCGCTGCTTACGAATTCCAAGCCCCAAAGCATTAACTCCGTTTGAGCGCGAGATCCGTCGAACGTCGGCGATTCCTTCCTCAACGTCGACGACTTCGCTTAGAAAGATAGGCTTGTAATTGGCCGCTCCACCACGACGGATGATAGGAAGTTTTTTAAACTCTTCGACAGAGGTCGCTTCGCCAAGAGTACGCACGTTTTTTTCTGTCGTAGGTCCTTCAATAAATCCCGAAGGAGACTCTTTGTGCTCATTTTGAATGGCACCGATGACATCGTTCACGGTGAGCTGGAGGTTATTCAATTTATCATTAGACGCCCAGACCCGCAGGTTAGGATCGATGTAGCCCGCAAGGAAAACGTCGGCCACTCCAGACACTGTCTGGAATTTATCTTTCAAGACATTTCGAGCGTAAGACATGAGATCTTGTGGAGACATGTCCGGAGCTGTCACCGCCAAGAACATGATCGGTCGATCATCGGGGTTGACCTTTGAGATGACGGGAGGATCCATGGATTTCGGAAGCAGACGAGCGGCCCCCTGAATCTTCGATTCAATCTCGGAGACTGCGACGTTAATGTCTTTATCAAGGTTAAATTCAACTGTGATGTTGGCACTTCCCAAGCGAGCAGTCGAAACAACTGACTTCACACCTTCAACGGAAAGAACCGCGGACTCGATGGGATCGATCACGTCGAGCTCCATCACTTCAGGGGCCGCGCCCTCATAAATCACCCCAACGTTAACGATGGGGAAATCCACGTCTGGCATCTGCGAGATCCCCATTTTCTTCATGGAGATGTATCCGAAGATGATCATGGCGAGCATGAGCATCCAGGCGAAGACGGGTTTACGGATGGAAATATCTGATAAACTCATGGGAGAACTCCTACAGAAGCCTGCAGATTATAGTAAGACATCAGGGCCATCGCAGACATCGTGTCGTATGTACGTTTGTTTGTAATAAATAAATTCAGAGATTGAAGAACCTGTAAGTTCGTAACCAAACCATTTTTGTAATCGGCCACACTATAATTATAAGCGGACTCTGCTTTCTCTCGGGCCATGCGAAGAGTCGCGAGCTGTTCAGAGAGTTGTAAATAGTTTGAGTAAAGAATGGAGAGATCTCTTTCGGCCCCGCGCTTAAGCTCAGAGGTATTGAGCTGGGCAATTCTTTTCGCCTCAACTGCATCTCTCACCTGGGCCTGAACTGTCCCTCCGGCGAAAAGGGGGAGAGAGATTGCAAGCCCCGCGTCCCAATCAGAAGTAGCGAGAACCCCGGTACGCTTGAGGTAATAGTTTCCGATGAAATCAACCGATGGCCAGTGTCCACCCTTTGCAACGCTGACCTGCTTATCAGCTACCACAATCGCCTGCTCACTGGCCCTCAGGTCAGGTCTACCTTTCAGTCTATCTAGATAATTTCGAAGGTCCCCTTCGATGTGAGGTACATCAGAAACCGGAACGAGTTCATCTGGAGTGATCTGGGTGTAGAATTCAAAATTCTTCTCTGCCTGATTAAGACTAATCACACCCTGCTGGATCTGCGAATTACTGGTGTACAGCTGGGCTTCGGCTTCAACTAACTCTCCTCGACGGGAGCGACCAATGGCACTTCTTCCTCGAAGCTCTTTCACGCGATCATTACTCATTTTTTGAAGAAGAGTGAGGTTGGCCTGATCGAGTCTTGAAATAATGAGGTTGTAGTAGGCCTGAATAACGAGCTGATAAAGAGTGACTTCGTTCGCATTTTTTTGAAATTCAGTCAGGAGAACATTTTCTTTTGAAAGCTCATAGGCCGACCACAATCCCCCACGGAGAAGTGGTTGCACCATGCGGAGAGCGTATGAATACTGTCGTGTTAAGAGAAAGGGAGAAGCTCCTGCGTTTGCCGGTGGTGCAATTTGTGTGTAAGTCCCTACTCCAGAGATAGTTGGAAGAGCTATTCCGACGGCCCGATCTTTCTGCTCAATACTTCTTTGAATCGTTGCATCGGCGCGTTTAAGCGTTTCCATATTCCTTTGAGCGGCCTGAAAGGCATCACGGAGCGTGATCGCGGCTTGAGCAGGGCTTAAGCTTAAGACCAAAAGCACAGGAGCAACGAGAAGAATCATTTTAACCTCATTCACCATAGTTGTTAATTTCTCAAGGATGGTGAGACCAAGTTCGAGTTGTTTTTTTTCCAAAATCGAGAGCTTATCAATTGAATAATCCAGGCGATCATCCACCGTCTTATATATTTTATTTATGGTTTTTTTTCCATGAGAGGTTAACGTCAAAATCTGTCGACGTCGATCCTCGCCCTGCTTTCTGATAATGAATTTTTCATGAACAAGCCCGTCAATGTGCTTTGAAATCGCCGCAGGAGTCACCGACATGATTTCGGCCATATCGGTTTGTGATTTGCCGCGAGATATAAAATAAAGAATTCTAATCTGATGGAACGACAGTTCCGCATTTTGCGCAGACGCATAACTTTCTCGAACCAAAAGCATTAAGGGCGGGATGATTCCATGCAGTTTTTTTCCGAGCATATACTTAACCGGGTAAATTGTTAACTAAGTTAAGTATCTTAGGAATAGCTCAAGCTTTTGTCCACAGAGAATGGATGAGATTTTCTTAATTGACAAAAACGCTCTGACGCTTAACCCAAAAAGAGAGTATTTGTTAGGTGCCGACTCCACACGATGAATCTAAAGTTTCTAGTAATAGGTTCTTAAAAGTTTCTCAAGGAGGAGACATGAAATTATTAGCAGTGGTGGCCGTTCTAGGTCTATCGTTCCAAGCTTTGGCTTCAACAGATTCTACATATTTTGATTCTCTCGATGTCGACTCTCTTCACAATCAAGAACTTCAAAATGAGCGCAAGGGAGAAGCTCCTCGCTTCGCTGTCCCTCAGAAAGTTATGATTAACCCCACTACTCTCGCTCTTTGGGAAAAATCAGCAGCAGGCTACACTTGGTCTCACCGAGTGACTGCTCCAAACGCAGTTTCACTTAACTTCGGTTTCACAAAATTCAATCTTCCTGCGGGTGCGAAACTCAGCATTTATTCTGCTGATCACTCTCAGTTTATCCGTGACTTCACAGCGGCCGACAACAACGTGAACAATGAGCTCTGGACTCCCGTCATCATGAGTGACGATGTTATGATTGAACTCATCGTTCCTGAAGCAAAAGTTTCTCAGGTAGAGCTTGAACTTACTCACGTGGGTCAAGGTTTCCGTACTTTCGGAGAATCAACTTTGAAGTCTGGTTCTTGTAACATTGATGTTGCATGTGCCGATTCTAAAGGCTGGGAAAACGAAGTGAACACAGTTGCTGTTATCTCAACTGGTGGATCAGCTTTTTGTACAGGCTTCATGGTCAACAACACTTCTGGAGACAAGACTCCTTATTTCATGACAGCTAATCACTGCCATATCACGTCTTCTTCAGCCCCAACTCTTGTGGCCTATTGGAACTATCAGACTTCTAAGTGTGGTGGAGACCGTGATGGTAAGAAAACTGATTTCCAATCAGGATCAACTTTCCTCTCAACTGGGTCTAAGTCTGATTTCACCCTCGTGAAACTCAACTCTGCTCCAAAAGCTGAATGGCATGTTCAATACGCCGGATGGGATGCAACGGGAACTGTAGGAACTTCTACCACAGTGATTCACCAGCCAAATGTTGATGAAAAAGCGATCTCATTTGCTTCGAAGCCAACTGTTCTTGCTGCTTACGGTGGATCAACTTCTCCAGGTGACTCAACTCACGTGATGGTTCCAGATTACGATAAAGGAACAACTGAGCCAGGATCTTCTGGATCACCCCTCTTCAATGACAAGCACCATGTGATTGGTCAGCTTCACGGCGGCGGAGCTGCGTGTGGAAATGATCTTCCAGATTACTACGGACGATTTTCAATGTCGTTTGTTGGAGACGGGACTTCTGCAGGAAGCTTGAAGCCACACCTTGATTCAGCTAAAACTGGCAAGATGATGGTTGATACACTCTAAGAACTAAGATTTGATTTCATAAAGAAGGGCCCCAAAAGGGGCCCTTCTTGTTTTTAAAGGATCATTTCTTTTAGAGACATTTTCCTGCGACAACAACTTGCTTCAAGATGCATCCAATGTTTTCTTTCTCATTTCCAACATTACAGCCAACCTGTGCTGCTTGAATATCCTGAGAGCAAACTGATCCGTCGGCCATAGGCATCCAGAGTTCGTTAGACTTAACAATCCAGCGACAGTTCAGTGGATTTCCAGAAAGTTTTACGACCACGCATGATCCGATTCCTTCATTCCATCCCATTTTCCAGATGTCTTTGTTCGACTGGCCAGCGAGAGAGTCGATTTGCGCCTGAAGTGCTGGGTTCACTCGAGGAACTGGTACTGGAGTCGGGATCGGTGCTGGAGCTGATTGTGTATCTGGAAGTGGAGTGTAGCCAGTTCCATCGTTAGAGAGATCAGGATCTACCGCTTCACCACAGAAGAAGCGATCAGAGCCAACTTGAGTGTTATAGGCATCACGATCAACCGCACATTCGTTATAAGCGTAGTCACAAGCGTTTTCACTGTAGTCTTGAGCAATTTGATAGTCTTCGCCATCAACGAGCTGGTAGTGACAAGTCTCAACCGGGTTATAGCGGTAACGGTAACCTTCGTGAACATAGTAAGGATAGTCATCCATTTCCCAGTAACCATCAGTGTACGAATCATAAACTGGTTCTTGTACCCAAGTTCTGAAGATGAAGCGTCTCTCGATATGAACATAGTACGCACGTGGATTTGAATAAATCACGCGGCCATAATTCACCGAACGTGGAGAGTGTGGAATTCCAGGTCTGATGACACGGCCACCGTAATGAGGGGGATTATGAAATCCGCCTTGAGTTGTTGGCGGGTTGTAGTGAGGTCCACGGATTGTAGGAACGCGTGACGGGCCTTGTGAAATAGGAACAGGATTTGTCGACGGGGGATTATATCTTGGTCCAGTAGTCGTTGGGCGAGGTGACGGTGAATAAGTTGTGCTTGGAGTACTCGTTGAAGAACTTGAAGGTGGATTGTAACTAGGCCCTCGTGGAGTTGAAGAACTAGAGCTCGATGAAGAGCTTGAAGGTCTTGGAGAGTACGTAGTTGATGACGAAGATGACGATGACGAGCCCGGAGGATTGTAACTTGGTCCTCGTGGAGTTGAAGAGCTTGAACTAGAGCTTGATGAAGAACTTGAAGGTCTTGGAGAATACGTCGTTGATGATGAAGATGACGAAGACGAGCCCGGAGGATTATAGCTTGGTCCCCGTGGAGTTGAAGAGCTTGAACTAGAGCTTGTTGAAGAGCTCGAAGGTCTTGGAGAATAAGTTGATGATGAAGATGACGAAGACGAGCCTGGAGGATTGTAACTTGGTCCCCGTGGAGTTGAAGAGCTTGAACTAGAGCTTGATGAAGAGCTCGAAGGTCTTGGAGAATAAGTTGATGACGAAGAAGAAGATGAGCTTGGAGGATTGTAGCTAGATCCTCGTGAAGGGGAAGAGCTTGAACTTGAAGACGATGATGAAGATGAACTCGAAGATCTGCTCGGAGGACTGTAGCTAGAACCCCCGCCACTGCTTCCACGAGAAGGGCTCGATGATGATGAAGAAGATGAACTTCCACCGCCTCCTCCTCCTGGAGGATTATAGTGAGGACCCCTCTGGGCCATCAAATCACTTGATGATAAAATAACAATAGCACTAAACAGTAATGTTCGTTTTTGCATGCAAATCTCCTGATTGGTCATGATGATGGGAGATAAGTAAGCAATATTCGTACCATATCACTCAACTTTACATATCATCATCTTGACGCGTGTCTCAGTTAAAAAGATTTTGCACCAGTATCAAATTGATTCTAGTTTTCGTAGTCGAAAGGACACTGGTTGTTGGAAATATTTTTAGACAAAACCTGTGAGAGATTTTTGAATCATGGTGACGATTTCATATTGAACTTCTTTGTCGTCATCGATTTCAGTGTGTGAAAGCGGAGATAGGATATTTTTAACATCCGTCATGTCATGTCTGCGGGCCACATGAGGACCATCATCGAGAGGCCAGCTCTTCTCTCCGAAAATGTTCAGATGCTTTTTTACATTTTGCGGAATGATGTCATTGTTAAAACCGATAGCATCAATGGTCACGAGAAGATCCACGCCGCGAAAATTATTCTCCAAGCTATCAAGCTCGTTGGCCACTTCTACGGCAGTATCACCACCGAAACTATGACCAACTAAGATGATGGGCTGATTTTTTTCTCGTTTTAGAATTTCTTCGATGATGTCATCTTTATCACTCCAACCAAACACTTTGGAATCTTTCACTGAATCAGCTAAGCGGGACATTCCAGCATAGCCTCTTTCAGATTTTGAAGGAGAACTAAAAACATCAAGACCCTTGATGAAAATAATCGCGGGACGCTTCACAGTCCCTGCTTTATCTTTTATTTCTTCTGTTTTTTCAGTCTTTTCTATTTTATCAGCTTTAATTTCTGATTTAACTTCTTCCTTGGCCGTCTCTTTCGCGATATTTTTCTCAAGATCCTTTACGAGATCAGGATCAATTTTACTTCGGGTAGCGGATGAATCTGAAACAGACGGAGAGCTCTCTGGCAATGATGGCATGGAGGGCAAGGGCGGAAGTGACGGAGAAGATGTTGATGATCCAACACTTGAAAGATCGAGCTTATAATCCGGACTCGAGGCCTTAAGGGCCGCCTTTGGATCAATTCCTTTTAAAGGAATTTTTTTACCAAGAGCATCTACTTTTGCTCCACTCATGGCCTTGGATTGCTGATAAGTTCCTGATGTATTGAGATCCATTTTCATGGTTAAACAATAACACTTTTCCCGTTTATCACTAAGACAGGCAAAAAGTGATCCCCGACTTCTCTGGTCAGTAAAAGCCTTATCCCACCAACCGATAACAAGGTATGAAAACGACGATTCTTATTTTTGTCCTCATCTTTTTTGTCAGCTGCGGGAAAGAGAAAAAGCAAAAGTCTTCCATGGCGACTCAGAACGTGTCTGGCATCTATGGGGCCAATACATTGTC
Source organism: Bacteriovoracales bacterium (assembly GCA_038322885.1). GTDB lineage: Bacteria > Bdellovibrionota > Bacteriovoracia > Bacteriovoracales > Bacteriovoracaceae > Peredibacter. The sequence continues at coordinate 11,848 of JBBQGK010000022.1, forward strand.
TGTTCAAGTTTTTTATGAAGATGGATCTGAACCCTATACTGAAGGAGTTCCTGGATTTCAAATCTGGGGCCTCACTCAAACAAATCTCGATGCTCTTTTTCAAGGTAGAGTGAAGCAACCAGTGGTGACAGTTCCGAAAGAAATTACCCAAATGAAAAAATTCTCGATGATGAATAAAGCGACCTGGTCGATTCAGGACGTCTTAGATCTTGATAAATCTTCCGGCTACACTCAGCCTCTGGGTACTGTGGCCTTTAGGATTTATTTTGTGAGTGGGGCCTCCACTGATGGCCCAAACATTCTTGGTTTCCACATCAGTGGAGAACAAGTCATGGTGATTTTTAAAGATACGGTCAAGCGCTCGAGCGGAACGAGTCCTTTTGTCTCACGCTATGTTGAGCAGTCAACGATCATCCATGAGATGGGCCATGCTCTTGGGCTGGTGAACAACGGCTTGCCTCTCATCACAAGTCACCAGGACTCGGCCCATGGGACCCACTGTGACAATCCAAAATGTGTGATGTACTGGTCAAATGAAGGACAAAGTAGCCTACAAAATTTTGCAGATCAGTCCATTAAGAATCAAAGTACAGTTATGTTTGACGATGCTTGCTTGAAAGATTCCCGGAACTTCTAACCGCAAAACTCACGAACTGTTTTTACGAAATGATCGAGTTCCATGGGCTTCCCAATGTGGATCACACCTTGAGGCCAGTTCTGCATCGAGGGAAGTGCTTCATCAGCACTACAAATCGCGAGCGGAATTTTGTGCAGACTCGGATGATGATTCATAATCGCTTCGACAAAAGAAAAGCCATTCATTTGAGGCATATTAAAATCGACCAGGATGAGACCAGGTTCATTCTGGTTGTGCCATTTAGCGAGGGCCTCAAGAGCGGTCAGAGGATTCTCAAACGAATGAACCTCATAGCCTTCGAGCTCTAAAGCCGAACACATCACTTCGCGGAGATCTTGATCGTCGTCAATGATGAGAACGGATTTTTTCATGGAAGACTTCTACCAAACTTTCTTCTGGCAGGCCCCTTATTAATGCTCCGTCACAGATATGAATGTCCTATAAACTAAATAAAAGCTTAAAAAAGGAATTACTATGCAGACCGAGGCAAGCCCTAACCCCGCCGTACTCAAAATCATCTGGGTAGCACTTTCATTTTCAATTCTACTCTATGGCCTTGTTCTCTTTCAGCTTCAGAAGATGACTTTCTTCAGTCAACCCACAGGCCCCCTTGAGCCTCTTGAGATGGCCGCCCTAGGATATAATTTCATGGCGATTGTCACTTTTATAATCCACAGAACTGTGATTGTTAAGAAAAAAGATCTCTCTCAAAAATTCACTCTCTACATTCTTTGTTGGGCACTGAACGAAAGCATTGCGGTCATCGCCTTTGCAGCAACCTTCGTGAGCGTTAGTGGCAATTCTTTTTTCTTTTTGACCAATGCTACTGTGGCCCTCACGGCGAACGTCCTCACTTTCCCCAAAGAATCTTAAGCTTCTATAAAGATTGGGATCGTAGGAATTACAGGGTCCGGTGAACTCGTTGCCGGACACCTTCCTTCACGCTATAGAATCTCTCAAATTGAATTCAACAGGAGATTTAAATGCTGACAACCCTCGCCCTCTTCGTGGGCCTTTGGACAACTAACTGCACTCAAACTCAAACAAGTACAAATTTTGGCTTCGCTCGCGATTCATATAAAATCTCAGCCTCTGGTGAATATGAATATACTCGTCAGTGGTATGTCGATGCTGTTTGTGCAGCTGAAAAAGACTCTGAATCTGAAACAGGTTCAATTGAACTAGGAAAAAAAATCTCTGGCATTTTTGTGACTGGAGATACTTTCGAAGCTAACTTTTCAGGCCCGGCCGGAACAGACCTCGGAGCGCTGGCGACGACTGGTAGAAGTTTAAAAGTTGCACGAGGAATGAAAAACAGCACTTTTAGAAATACGATGGTTGGCTTCATCGAATTCATCAAACAGTAGGCCCTTAGCTTTTTACAACAAAGCCCCATTGTAGGGTGACTTTGCCATCCACGACCATTCCTTTCGGCGGGTTCGGAAACGGTCCCGCCTGATTAAAAGATTCTATGGCAGCATCATCAAGCTCGCGAATCCCACTTGGCCCCACAACCGCGATCGCAAGAATCTCACCCTGTTGATCAAGAGTGATTCTTAGTGCAGTGATAAGATTTTCTTCGCTCGCAATATGCCGGCCTATCTTTTGAAGCTGCTGGGCCTTCTCTTGGATGCTTCTTCCCCAGAATTGTTCGAGTTTAATTTTTATCCGGTGATAAAATCCATAATAAACATATTCCTGGGTGTTCAAGTGAGTGAGATCACCTAAAGGAACGTTCTCGACGTAGTCACTTGTTGAGCTGATATCTCTTCCGGGGGCCAATGCCGATTTATGTCCGCGTTCAGCGTATTCTTTGGCAGCAGCAACCATGGGATCATGCCCCAGCACTTGTCCCAGAGCCGAAAGACTAAGTTCAACTTTTGGTCTCAAAGATTTTTTTGAACTATCAGTGCCAGTCTTCGTGACAACTGATCCATGTGAACCTTTTTGGAATGGTCCGGTCTTTCGGGATAAAGTCTCTCGATCAAAATTTCTGTCTTTGTCAGAAAGAAATTTTGAGTCCTTTGGTTTTTTAAATTCAACCGGGTCTTCAGAATCTACGATCTGGTGAAGGTTTACAGGTATGAGGCTCGTTTTAACGTAGACCACTTTTAATGGGATCGAAGCTCCCCTTTTCTCAAAATTTTTCGAAATATTTTTGGTCAGGTCGTAAGTGACTTCCCAGCGCAGGAGGAGAACTCCTGAGTGAATAGTCAGGATGAAAAAAAGAATACATATAAAGAGATGATCAGTCCGAGATCCAGAGCGCTTCATCATGATGCCCCCCGAGTGTTAGTCCATTTTATAAAATTTCAAAGAAATATTGATATTTTTAATCCTTAAGATGACTTGTTGCCCTCGACTCCCAAGGGTTTAGCGGTCATCCGTGATCCCTCCAATCACAGGGAGAGGGTTGAATTAAGGACTAAGTTGTTAATACATATAGCTTTTCAAACTTGTAAACTTTACCCGATTCAATGATTTGCCTCGCCTCACAATGCCCCTTTTGGTACAACGCAGCATATTTTCCAGTTCCCTTCATAGGAGTATTCATATGAAAAAACATTTGATCATGGTCTTAGGACTCTCTGTTTTATCGACCACGGCCTTCGCACAAATGCGCGATTCCGATAATTGTGATTCTGATGATCCAAATAATTGCGATTCGGGTAATCACAGCCAGGTAAAAGAGCCGAACAAAACTGTTTATCCTTATAAGCCTTTTTCAACGGCCGAGATTCAGTCTCGCCTATCCAAAATTTATGAATCGAGTAACTACTTAAATAACATCTATGAAATGGACCGCCGAGGTCTTTCAAGAGCAAATACAACTGTACAACCATGGGGCGGATCTTTCTGGCCTCTTTATCAAGGTGGGATCGCCGCCAACTATCAGGACATCGATTCAACAATCTTCATTACAACTCCCTTACGAAATCTTATGTGGCAAGCAAACTACAGTGCCTATAATAAGCACGCTTCCAAAGTTCATCCTGCATTTTTTGATATGGATGATAAAGATCTCGGAAAGCTCTCTCCAGCTGAAAAGTATGATTTGATTTTAGGGGATACGAGCTTTGATTTAACAAGTCGCTCTTGGGATATTACGAAAAAACGTGGAGAGCAGAAAAACTGGGGCTTCCTAGGTTCGATTGATCTTCCCGAAGGTTTCCGTATTCCGGTCGCTAAAAAGACTCTGGCGTTTTGGGAAGGGATTTGTCACGGTTGGGCACTCGGAGCAGGATACATTCCTCGTCCGGAAAAAACTGTTTTCATTAATCTCCCGAATGGAAAACAAGTTCCGTTTTATCCAAATGATATTAAAGCACTCGCCTCTCAGGTTTGGGCAAACTCTGACCTTCAAGACAATGCTATCTTTGAAGGAAACCGTTGTAATAAGAAAGATCCAGATCAGGATCAATTTGGCCGCTACATCGATACAGAGATTGATGTTCTTGCCGGTGACACAACATTAATTCCTCGTTGTGGTGATACTCACCCTGCCATCTTCCACGTCGGAGTCGTTAACGTGATGGGTGTCGAAGGTCGACCGATTACTTTGGATCACAATCCAAAAATGGCGATCGCAAATCAACCGATGAGTGGATATGAGTTTACGTACTTCAATCCTGATTCGGGTAAAGACGGATCACTTCAAGAAAGTATGATGGCTCGTTCAGTTTATACAAAAGACCCGTACGCAGAAAATCGTAACCCAGATGCTGTGTATATTGTCGGTGTTTCAATGAACGCAAAATATGTCGACTGGGAAATTGCTAAGAAGAAAGAGAATAATTCTCCATCTGACGATAAAATTATTGATGATAAGTTCCTTTACGATCTTGAAATCAATGCTGCAGGACAAATCGTTGGCGGCCAGTGGCGCTCGAACAAAAAAGTGAAAAAAACGAGTGATTCAACAAATCAACCGGATTACTTTTGGCTTGCTCCAAGAAATTACAAGAAGTACCTCCAGCCAGATGCTTCTCTTCCTAAATGGAGCGGATCAGGTCTTCCTCCAAGAGAGTTTTTGCCTGTTGCTCAAAAAGGTCACGCTTACCTTCGTAACATGAACTCTAAACTTGGTGGATACCCTAAGTGTGATGTGTTCTCTGAAACGAAGAAAGGTGAAACGATGAAAGTGGATTGCCAAATCAATGAGCCACGTCCTCGTCCACTCGTTAACGTTGTCGATCACTTGATCGAACTCTCGAGACAATAAGATGAAAATACTATTGGCCTCAATTGTTCTTATCTCGGGTGTTGCTCACGCAAGATTAAAGCCGATTCCAGACGGCGAGCAGACTAATCGATTGCTTGGTGGAAGAAATGAGCTGACTTCGCTCTTAGATATCCGCGCTGCGAATCTTGAATCAGGGATGAGTGGAATTGATATTTGGTCTGGCTCGTACTGGCCTCAGTACGAAGGACTGCTGGCCATTCGTTACCGCGATCCGGAGTTTGCGAGCTTGATGAGTGCAGATAAGTCTCAGTTTAAAACTTATAAGGAGCTCTTTGCTAAGAAGCCTTACTACTCGTATAGAGCGACCGATGAACTCTCACCTGCAGAAAAATATGACCTGCTCGTTGGTGACACAACCATGGGACTCACGGCCTACTCATGGGCCCTTGGAGATAAAACTGGTAAAGACTCAGGAAAAGTTCCTACTTGGCGCGGAATTTGTGACGGCTTTTCTTCGGCCGCTCAGATGATGCCTAGGCCCGCAAAGGCCGTGACGTTGAATTCTCCCAATGGACAACCGATCACATTTTATCCAGAAGATATTAAAGCACTGGGATCTTTGTCTTACTCGCGTTCTCAGAAAAATCCCATTTTTCTTGGAAAACGTTGTATCTCAAAAGCGATTCCTTTCTCAGACGCTTGTGATGAAACTAACCCAGGCGCATTTCACAAAGCTCTTGTGAACCGAGTGGGGGCCTTGAAGAAATCATTTGTGGCCGATGTCTCTCCTGGATCTGAAGTGTGGAACTATCCGGTGAAGTCGTATCAGATTTCGTATTACAATGTGTTCTCTGAAGTTGATTCAAAAGACTTCAAAGAGTCTCTGGAAAGTTTTGATCCTAAGAAAAAATTTGCGAAAAAAGATCGTCGCGATAAGAGAACAGCTTATATTGTAGGAGTAACAGCAAAAGTTCAATATGCAGATATGCGCTTCCCTCACACCAATGCGGTGGATGACGTGAAGTCTGATAAAACGATGGAGATGATTTATACTTATGACCTAGAGCTTGATCGCAATTTGAATATTCTCGGTGGTGAGAGTGCGAGCAAGAATCTTCCGGATTTCATTTGGGCACCAAATGATAGGATCTATCCTCTCTCAGACGTGGAAGAAACAACTCGAGTCACAGATTATAACTTGAGTACTTTGGCCGCCACCGCTTCAAAACAGGGGCAGCCATTGTCGGTGATCATTCAGAAACTTTTCGAATCAGCTAAATAATTTTAAACCAGGAGCTTCACTTTCTTAGTGGAGCTCTTGTCTTGTTGCCTGATACTTCGCTGCTAACTCTTCTACAATGTATCCAATCGCATAAGGAGCTGAATCGTGCTCTTGAGCAGAAGCATGATCAAAGCCAATTTTATGGGTCCATTCGTGAGCAAGGTTTCCAGCGACGTTATTAGGTTGATAATCTTTAAAGTATTTCCAATTAATGTTGATCTGGTTGATACTCGGATCTGTATATCCGATCACCCGCGACCACCGTTTGTTATAGAGACTCAAAAAGAAATTCATCTCACCCGGAGTATTCGGCTGCAGAGTCTCTCGACCATCCATGAAAATGTCATAAATTTGTTCATTGCTATAACCGCGGTTGGATTTGAATGATCTGTCACCTTGGTCATTTTTAAAGTTGATCACACGGTTTTTAAATTCTTCTGAGTTCACGACCTTTTCCATGACTGAGAAGGCCGTTTGCATTTTCTTTAAGCTCACATCATCAAAGCCCGTTATCTTCATCCCAACAACCTTAAGGGTCTTGGTTTCAGTGAGCGAAGGATCCTGATAATCTTTATGTTCAGTGGTGATAACTTGTGCCTTGTAGTCCGCATTCCGCTCAACCATGTTTTCCATCTGGATGGTGTTGAGTGAAAAAGAGGTCAACAAAAGTAAGGCGACTGGCCAGTTTTTCATAATCATGTCCTTCGACAAAGTTGTTCTATGAAGACCTGATCGGGGGTATTGATGGGGAGTCGCGGGATTAATTTTTATGAAGTTTTGAGAGGGAAAAATCTACCGATGGGGTTCTAAAATGAGGCACTTGATGACACTAGAGGAGGATGAAAATTCTCTCCTTTTTGTTCATTTTAATCTCTGCCTCTCCCCTCTGGGCTAGGCCAATAGTTCTAGTCTCCTATTATGATGTCTTCGGTAAATCGACTTTTAATAACTCTGAGGTCGTTGCACGGGCCCTGGATGCGAAGTTGGGGTTAAATAATTCCTTTGAGATTAAACTCTGTCCAATTCCTACGTCTTTCAAACGTGGCTATGCTGCTCTTGAGAACTGTATGAAGGCCTTGAGTACGCCCCCACTACTTTATTTGGGTCTGGGCGAATTTGGCTGCACGATTAAAATGGAAACGATGATCCGTAATAAAGATAAAAATCCCATCTCACCTGATAATGATGGCGAGTTTCGCAATCAGTTCATCATTCCTCAGGCACCAGATATTTTCAGCATGAATCATCCAGCGGCAGAGATGTATTGTGCGACTCCGGCAGAAGACCGAGCAAAGTTTGTAATCTCAAATAATGCCGGAAGTTTTGTATGTAATCATACGGCCTACGAATTTAGTCATTACTATGAAGATGTTCCATCTGGGTTTGTGCATGTGCCTGCAAACAATTGCCAAAATCTGAATCTTCTTACCGCCAATGCAGTGGAGAATTTGAGTCTCATGATCAAGGCCGCGGTTAAAACTTTAGTTGAGAGTGACGGCAAAGGTATTCGGCTCCCATTAACTAAAAATGAGCTTATACCCCTTCGCCGAGATCAAAGGGATCTTTGCCGAAGTGAGTTTTTTAAAAGAATGAAAGGATCGGATGAATCAAAAGTCTGGTCGATTCTAGGAAAGCAGTAGTTCCCGGCAAAGGCGTCGTGAAAATTCAAGACTCAGGCTAAATCCATTTTTATAAAATCCACCCATCGCATATTTGCTCCCTTCTTTTAGAATGTAGGGAAGACGCTTCGGTGCTTTTTCACGAAGACCCACTTTAATAAATCCTTCAGAAAAGTCAGGTAGCTTCAAATCAACATGTTCATTCATGAATGAATAAATCTCTTCGAGTTCTTTTACGGGAGCAAGATAGTGATTATACTCATGGGTGGTAGAGCCCAGGAGAAGAGTCTTGTTAAACTTATTGTAAATTAAATTATGGCCTTCGAGAGTGAGACTAAATGATGAGACTAGATAATCTACATTTTGAAATTCAAGATAGGCCCCTTGAGCAGACTTCGTTTTCTTAAGGGTAGAGTCAGAAAATGATCTCTGCCAAACTGAATTTATGCTTCCAGCGCAATAGATGACTTCTTCGTGTGAAGAATCATCCTTGTAGAGTTCGCGGCGAACTTCAAGGTTGAGCTTCGAATGAGCAAAAGTATTGAGCCATTTAAGATAACGAGGGGGATTGATTTCAAAAGCATCTTCAGCGGCGAGAAAAAACTCTCGCTTAAGTTTAATATCACCCGCCTTAAACACACTCTCACCACTTGGGTAACGACGCTTAAATTGATCCGTTTCATTTTTAGTCCCGGTATATTGAGTGATGCGTTCAACACCCTCAGGAGATTCAACCTTAACATGCTCAGCAAAGGTTTTATGGCCCGCCACAAGTAGATCGCCTAAATCTGAATGACCACTTGTTACGCCTCTGGATGCGACGATGGCCGTTGAGTTGAGGGAGCAAGATGGAAAAAAATCCGGAGCGTCGTAGTGAATTATTTTCGTGAACGGATGCTTTATTTCTGTCAACGCAAAAAGGAGGGAGTGGCCTGCCACTCCCCCGCCTACAATAACAAGATTTCTCAGATGATTTCTGGAACGAAGGGCTTCTTCTTCCCGGCCTCTTCAAGCTTAAGATCCTGAGACGATTTGGTTAGATCCGTATCAAAAATAAATTCAATACCGTCTCGGCCAAACTCAGGGTTCCAGAGCTTCACACGTTTAACCATCGATCCATTCACAAGAGCTTTTCCTTCCTCTGTGACGAGTTGGTAAGTTCTCTCTTGAATACCGCTACTCAGTTCGAGTTTGTAATCAAAGGAAAAAATTGCAAGCTCACTACTTCGAGCGGTCTTCTTTACTTTAAAGACCTTTTCGTTCCAGGCACTCTTTACACCTGTGAACTTGACGTAAAAGACATCTTTTTCTGACTTCATCCCTTCTTCAATAAAGAGTTTTTGCTGAGAGGGAGAAAGGAAGGCTTCAGTTCCAGAAAAGGCGTTGAATGAAATGACGAGAATAATCCACATAAATCTCATAAAACCTACTTTTTGACCGCTTCGCATTTTTTCTTGCGAAGACCATTTAGGTTCAGTTCCGAACAGATATTATCAAAAAAATATCCTCCACTCACAGCTTCTGCATCTACCGCCTCAGTCAAATCTACTTTGCATTTTTTAAAAAGCTCTTTAGAAGGCTTAACGTTGTCGTAATCAGAAGGAAGTGCGAGCCCACTTAAGACGGCGAGTTTTACTTGTTCATTCTTACAGTCAAAGTTTTTATCATTCATGGCCTTGACAAAAAAAGGAACGGCCATGTGGCCATTCATAATTTTTCTTGTCATCACTCCGGCCTCAAAAGCGTCTTGAGGATGAGAATCAACCCAGCTTTCAAGAGCTGCGTGACACCACTCTCCTGAGTAATCCTTGCCCTGACAACTTGGATACTCTGAGAGTTTCTCTAAGATCACTTTTCCATCTTTAAACATGAGAGCGAAGGCGGGCTGAATCATCAGCCCGATCGCTAAGAGAAGTACTGCTTTCATAAATTAAAGGTTTTTATCTAGGAATTCTTTAACTTTATCATCCAAGTTCGCTGCATCTAAACCAACCGTCATGACAAGGGTCGTGCCAGTTAGTTTAAAATCAATCTTTCCTTTTTCGCCGAGTTTGCAGTCAACCTTTTTGATTTTCGCCGTGATCGCATCCTTGTTCAGCTTATCGGCTTCGCACATTGAAGACATTGATGATCGAGTGGCATCACAATAAGAAGCAGCGTTTGATCCTGCCTCCATGAATGGAGTGACGAATTTTTCTTCCATTGAAATGGGAAGATCATATCCACACTTCGTCTTGAAAGTAGCTGCGTAACCTTCCGAGCCAGTGAGGTATTCTTGCCAGCTAGCAAATTTCTTCTTTTCAGCAAGAGTTAGGGCGAAAGCCGAGAAGGAGACGAGAGCAATGGCAACGATAGACACGAATTTCATAACACTCCTTAGTGTAGTAATTTGAATAGGGCTATCTTAACAAAGCTTTCGACTTTTTCACGTTAAAATTTTTTCCAGACACATCACACAAAGGCCGACTAAAGCGTTCGACATCATAAATTATTTTCCCCGTCAACGATCCTAACTCTCTTTTGTCATAACGGAATCAGTGTTTCAGGACGAATTTTACAGTTCCAAAGTGAGAGTAAAGTCTTCCTCATTGATGTGACAAAAAATCCCCCCGAAGAAGTAATTTATTTGCCACTTTCATCCATCAGTCACTTTCATCTCTCTGACCCACTACCCTCCATGCGTCTTTTATCTGGGGGGACCGCGGCCCGAGATCCTCGGGAGAAAGCACCTGGAATGCTCGAACTCAAGCGTCTCGCCCAGAGCCTCTTTTCAACTTTCTCTCCACTGGTCGAAGTTCTTTGGAAAGAAGATCTTGGCGATGAGGGCCGCCGAAACTTGAGAGATTTTTTTCCTCTCCTCATTGATGCAATCAACAAAATTCGGCGAGATGACTTTGGAGAAAAAGAACTTTCAAAGATATCCCGGATATCCCTTCAGGATAAAAGTGGATCGGAGCTTTCTGTGGCCTTAGAAGACAATACCGTCATCGTAATTGGTGATTGAAATCGTCTGATTCTCCCGTCCGACAGTGAAGACATTAATAACCTCATCCAAAAAGTTTTATAAACACCAAGGAGAACAAATGGGCCTTAAAGAAAAACGTGCGATTGCAGAACTTCAGGCGAAGCTTCCGCAATGGACTGAACAAATTAAAACGGCTTCGAAAGGCATCATCACCTCTGTGGAAGTGAACTGGGATACTCTTGCCGTCGAAGACCAGTCCCAAAACTACGAAGCTTGGGAGCAAATTTTTATCAAGCCCATCGTGATGACGCTCGATTCGATCTGTGCTGATAAAATGGGTCAAGACTCACTCAAAGCAAAGTACAAGAAAGTAAAAATCCAAAACGTAAAGGATTGCCATTACGGAGAAGGTTCGATCGAATTTTCTGGAGACTCTATCGTGTTAGATCATAGTCTCTCAAACGTCGACTACTGGGAAGATTCGGCGAAAGCTTGGATCTCGGCCATCGAAAATACTTTGTAACATTACTGGGCCACCACAGGTGGCCCAGTTTCATCTGGCAAGCTCTTTCCCGAAAAATCGCTCTTTTCAATTTTTTTTCTTTATTTTTCACTCTGAGAAACACATTTTCTTGCCAAGAGTGATCGCTTAAATTTACGCTATTCCTTACCTGAAAAAATGTAAATTTACGGAGATCTAAGAATGGCCGCCCAAGTACTTGACCCAAAAGCTATGATCTTTACCACCCAGAAATTAGCGATCGTTGCGAACAAAGTTTTAGCAACCTGCAAACTTCTTTTCGAAGAAGAATGCACGATTCCTTTTATTGCTCGTTACCGTAAAGAAGTAACAGGGAATCTGGATGAAGTACAAATTCGCGATATCCAGGATTCCTATAATGAATACGTCGAGACTGAAAAGCGCCGGGATTTCATAATGGATGCGATCAAGAAAATGGAAGCCATGACTCCCGAACTCGAGCGCCAGATTAAGGCCGCGGCCACCCTCAACCAACTTGAAGACATCTACGCTCCTTATAAGTCGAAGAAAAAGACTAAGGCCATGATCGCCAAAGACAATGGTCTCGAGCCCCTCTCGGAGATGATCCTTCATGGGGACAAGGACGTAAGAACTCTTCTCGCAGATCTTGATGCGAAATTTGTGAAACCGTCAGATGGGAAAATCAAAGACGTTCAGGAAGCGATCAATGGAGCTTGTGACATCTTGATGGAAACTTTCTCTCACCAGCTTGAACTCAAAGAGCGAATCCGTCAGACCTTCTGGGACGCGGGAGTGATGAAAACGTCTCTAAGAAAGGATGGAGAAAAGATTGAAGATGCGCAGAAGTTTAAAGATTTTTTTGACTTCTCTGAACCTCTCTCGAAAATCAAAGATCCGAAAGCTTCTCACCGGTATATGGCGATGAGACGAGGAATGAATTTAAAAATTCTCAAAGTCGATGCGGAGATCATGCCTGAGATCGGAATCGGGATGATTGAGCAGCAGTTCTTTCCTAAAAAAGATAAACTCGCCAACATTGAGCTTCTCAAAAAATGTGCTGAGAAATCTTATACAAACTACATCCAACCTTCTCTTGATCTCGAAGTTAAAAATGAATTGAAAAAGATGGCCGACACAGCGGCGATTTCGGTCTTCGGAATCAATCTAAAAAACCTTTTACTTCAGCCCTATCTCGGATCAAAAGCCGTTCTAGGTATTGACCCAGGCATTCGCACCGGTTGCAAGGTTGTGATCGTCGATCACACCGGCAAATTCTTAGGAGATCACGTTGTTTATCCCCACGAACCAAGAAATGATAAAGCGGGTGCCGCTCTGATTCTGAGTAAAATGATTGATGCTTTCAACGTTGAATACATCGCCATCGGTAACGGAACTTATGGACGTGAGACGCTCGATTTCGTCGAGAACTATGTCCCGCAAGTTAAAGAAGGCAAAGTTAAGGCGACAACCATTTCAGAAGCAGGCGCCTCGATCTACTCAGCAAGTGACATTGCCCGTGCAGAGTTTCCGGAAAAAGATATCACTGTCCGCGGGGCCGTCTCGATCGCCCGCAGATTTCAGGATCCACTGGCCGAACTCGTAAAAATTGATCCGAAATCAATTGGCGTAGGACAATACCAACACGACGTGAACCAGGTCCAGCTCAAAAATAATCTAGAGGCCGTGGTAGAATCGTGTGTGAACTTTGTGGGAGTCGATCTCAATACGGCTTCAGCACCTCTACTCTCTTATGTTTCAGGAATCGGCCCAACCGTGGCCCAGAACGTGGTAAAGTTTCGTGATCAGAACGGAACGTTTAAATCCCGCGCTGATCTTTTGAAAGTTACTCGCTTTACTCAAAAAGTATTTGAGCAGTGTGCGGGCTTCTTGCGTATTTATAATGGGCCACATCCACTGGACGGGACTTTCGTTCACCCTGAGCGCTACCCGACTCTCGAAAAATTCGTGAAAACTAAAAATAAACAACTCGCCGATCTCTTGACCGATGAAGCACTTCAAAATGACCTCGCCTCAGATAAATCTCTCAAGGCCGAAATCGGCGAGATGACTCTGACAGATATTGTGAAGTGCTTGAAGGCACCGACCCAAGATCCGCGCACGACTTTTAAGTCTGTCGAATTCACTAAAGGGATCTCAAACCTCAAAGATCTTAAAATCGGCCAGTGGTACCAGGGAGTCGTTACGAACATTACGATGTTCGGAGCGTTCGTGGACATCGGAATTAAAGAAAATGGTCTCCTACATATCTCTGAAATGAGTGACCGCTTTGTTGAAAACGCGATGGATGTCCTAAAAGTTGGTCAGGAACTAAAAGTCAGAGTGCTTGGGATCGATCTTGATCGCCAGCGCATCTCACTTACAGCGAAGTCTGATTCTCAAGTGGAAGGAGTGACTGGTACGGGAGCGAATGTTTCACGCAAAGGTGGAGGCGGAAGACCTCGTGAAGAGCAGCGTCCCCAGATGCCCACAGGACCACAGTTCAAGAACAACGCTTTCGCGGGTTTAAAAAATATCGAAGTTAAAAAATAAATTCAATTAGAAAAGATATTCCAAGTCCAGAGAGTAGATCTGCTTCTTGTAAGCGAAGCTGTTTTTATCTCTGGAATGGTTATTTTGATAATCGTAGCGAAGATTGGTTTTCCAACGTTTAGCAAAGCTGCGTGATAGAGTCACTGACGGGTTGATTAGAATCTCAGTTCCTCGTCCAATTCGGTTATTGATCGGATCCGTTGAAGTCAGGGCGAGTCCAGCACTCGGCGAGAATAGTTTAAAGAGCTCAGGAAAAATAAAATCGCCGCGCCCAGTGATTGAATTTGTATCAAAGGCGCTGGTCACAACTCGAGTACGATCATAGCTCACATAAAAAACGATGAAGACTTTTTCAAATTTCAAGAACTGCTCGAGGACAAAACTTGTGGTCTTAGAATTTGAGTTAGCGAGGTACGAGGTCAATTGACGATGACGAAACTTAAACGTCGTCTCCCCTCTGGCGAAGAATTGAAAATTCTCTCCTACAACAGCACCGTCGGTGCGAGAACTGAAATCATAGTGTTTAGTCGCATTCACATCCCTTCTTGATTCAAAATGTTCGAAATCCAAAAGAAGGGCCGCGGGTTTCGAGAGGAGCGAATGCTCATAGGCCGTTCTCACTGCACCCGAGACAAGGAAATTATCATTTCGGTAAATCTGAGGCACACGGTGGAAATAGTACATATTATTAAATCGGAACTCAGGAGCGATGCTGAAGAAATCCTTGGCATAGAAAGTATATTTGCCGAAGACATCAGTTTTTGAATAGGCAGAGCTTTGTTTCGAAGAAGAAATTGTGGTGTTGGCCGGTGAGAAAGTCACGTTTGAATCAACTCCGAAGCCCTGTGAGACCTTCGCAAAATATTGCGGTCTAAGAGCCGGCCTTCCATTTCTCAGTTTAAAAAGTGCGAGCTTATGGTCCTGGAGAAGTTTATTGATCTTCTCATTGATCAGAGGGGCAAGTTCAGAGTCATCATCTAATCTCAGAGCATACTCGTATTGAGGGATGACCTTATTGGCAACGTAGTCTTTCTCATCAGAGTTTGCCTTAATCTGGGCGGTGTAAATGTCTCCCAGAAGCGCACTTGAGGGTTGTTTCACATCCTTCACGTCATCATCATTGATTTTCTTGATCGAATTTAAAAAGGTAATGGCATCATCGTTGCGCCCGAGTTCTTTAGAGATGAACCCCAGATAATAAAGCGATACAGAGCGCTTGAATCCTCTTTTATAAGAGATGGCGAAATGTTCCAAGGCCTCTGTCATCTTTTCATTGGCGTAGTACGCCTGAGCGAGTTCGTAGTCGAGATCTTCCGGATTAAATCCGTGAGTTTGACTAAGATTTAAACTTGTAATGGAGTCACTGAACTTCGAAAGTTTTTTAAACGTGAGCCCTTTCCAGTAATAAATCAAACCTAAATCTTCACCGACCTTACCTGGAAAATTCAACAATCGAACCTCGGTTGACTCGAGTGAACTGATCGCGGATTCGTACTTACCTTTTAAGTAAAATTCCTTTGCTTCCTTGAGTAGACTTACTTTTGTCGCATCTTGGGCCCACGCCATACCTGTCATTAAAATGAAGCTAAGGAGAAATCGGGAGAATTTTTTAATGCACATGAATCGTTACGTTCGTCGACGTCGTCGTTGGAGGAAAGATCACTGATCTTTGCGGATCATTGATCCCCTGAATCCCACCACTCACCTGCGGTCGGATGTTTGAGAGATCAAGTGGTGACCCTGATGCTGACAAAGTATTCAAGGCCACTGGACCACCTAGGCCAGATAATGAAGGGGCCGAGATTCCAGCGACCGGAGCTGGTGGTGTGACTTCTCTTTTTACAACTTCACCCGTCGCTGAGGTTATGATGACATTCATTTTCCCATCGGGTGTGATCTCGACGTTTGCAGGAGGAAGGTAAGCTCCCGTGCTTGAAATCAGGCCCATATTCGAGGCAGGCAAGAAAGTATTCGTATTACTATCAAAAACAGCTCCCGGGCCTGGAGAAATAATAATCCCAGATTCAAGATGAAGACTTGATCCATTGGCCGGCTTTATTTGGTCACCATTTACAAAACCACTTGCCGCTTGGGGATTGGATTTTATTTCAGTGACCTGAGATTCAGGAGTGACCACTTTATCTAAGGCCGCTCCTAAAGCAGTATTGCTTGATGCAATCACGCTACCACTGAGACCAGGTGGCACAATCGAGCGCGAGGTATTCTCTTGAGCGCTAGAATCAGGAGTTCGTCCTGTTGTGAACTCAATATTTTTTTCAAGCTTTTCAAGTTGATTGACGTTTAAGAGTGACGGAACAGTAGGCATGGATTTCGCAGGATCCATAACCGAGAACTCTCCAGGAAATATCCTTACTCCACTATCAACGATCGCATCGAGCTTCTCCGATTCATGCAGCACTGATGAATCTAGCTTATTAAAGACGATTTCGCCTTCAAACAGAACCGTTGAGGTCACGTCATTTGCTTGCGAAATCAAAAAGTCTGTTCCTCTCACACCCATGACCGCATTTTTGGTTGTGATGAAGAGTTTCGATTTCGTTTTATCTTTGATTTGAAGATAGTCTTTCGAAACCTGTGATCGCACCTGGCCTCTTACAAGTTCCAGGATTGACGAATCATTCCCAGAAAACTTTTCAATTTTCATCTCTGATTGCGGACCGATGTTTAATTGAGATTTGTCATTCATCGTAAGTTTTACAAAGCTCTTCTCACCCGTCTTAACAACCTCACCCTCGGAAACAATCCCATTTAATGTCAAAGCTCTTGTTCCCGACGGACCAGTCGCTTCAACTGTGCCTCTGACAAGTTTCGCTACTCCGGCCGGACCGGCGAATACAGGAGTGGCGAGCGCCATCGCAAGGAGAGTCATTAAGATCATCATTCTCTCCCTGGAAAATTATTCATGGACTGGCCTTGAGATAAAAAGAAGTAGAACTAGCGCTGGTTGAATCGGTACTACCTAAAAGATAACCATTATCAAAAAAGGTGGAGTTTGTTACGTCTTGTGTACCTGAGACAAAATAGTATTGAATCTCAGTCGAATCCGCAATTCCCTTGGTACGATACACCGTCGTATCACACCTAAAAAGTGCATAATCTCCGACAGGATTTTTTAAGAAGAACGGATAACATGAACCAGTGCCAGGGTTAGTGTCCTTCAACATAAAAGTGCCGGCCGTTGTTCCATCACTCACCCAAGGTTCAAATCCATTAACTCCATCGTCGGCTGTAAAGTAAATCTTCCCATTGATGGTGGTCATTGGATAAACAACTCCCGGGGTTGGATTAATCATTTTCACCAGGGAGGAACTTGTTCCCGTCGCTCGGTAGAGGTTTACACCACTACTGCCATTATTAATCATGTAGTAAAGAGAACCATTTAAAATAGTCCCTTCGTATCCTGGAGTGCCGGAAACTTCACTTGAGATTTGGGTGATGGATTGGTCACTGGAATTAATGGCGAAGATGTTCACGAGACCGCTACTCAGGCCACGGTTCGAAGAAAGATAGTAATAGAGTCCCGTTGCACCAAGCACTTTTGTGTCGACACTACCTACGTCAATCACAAACGGAGCATTCGCTCCAAGATAAGTATCAATGTCAGTAATAGTAGATCCTGAAATAAATTCGGGATTTGCATTTTTTATATAGGACACACGATTATCAAAAACAACGGGATCACTATTAAAGTCTGTCAATAGAGGCGGACCAATGGTGAGTCCTGCAAGAATAGTCATCACAACACCACTTGGAGATCCCGAAAAGTGAATGTAATTGAAACCAAAACCACTATCGATCGTTGTTTTTTGAGTCGAAGTTTGATTAATCGAAAGATCATAAAGAAAGTTGTGGGCCGAGGGAGAGACAAAAGAGAGGATCTTTTGTTTGCTATCTGAAATTTCAACCGCTCGATAGATCACACCCTGAGCAGTCGCAAAGATAGGATTAACATCCTTGAAGGCTGAGTTGTGAATTGAACAATCAGTGACTGATGTCAAAGTATCGTAGACACAAAGTTCCTGGTCTGATGTTTCTGTCGCCTTATATCCAAAATAAATCAGAGTTCCCTGATTGATGAGCTTAGATAATATCCCGGCCGTGGCCCCGGCCGCAGACCCAGGAGTCGCGGCCGCAAAAACTCTCACCGCCGAAGTGCCGTCAAAACGAAAGAGGTCGTAGTTAAACTCAGTCTGAGACTTCGCAATAAAATAACCCGCATTACCAACTTTGATAAGATCAGTAACCGATTCATTCCCAGCAGGATTAATCGAAGTCGCAAGAACCCTGGTCGCCAAACTTGTCGCTAAGAAATCAGGTGCGGTGAAGAGTGCATACTCACTGGATGCATCAGGTGATCCATAAAACAAATAAGGACCACCAGCTGAATTTAGATTAAGTTTCAATGGCGCAAGAGGTTTATCAGATCCGTTGGTACCAGTCCCTGCTTCGGTGTAGAGTTTTATGGTTTGAAGTGCGCCTTTTGCTGCAAGATAAATCATCTGGCCCGCGGCGTTTGTGAAACTCTTCACAATTCCAGAATTAAAACCACTCTCTAAAACTGTAGAGGTCGCAGAATTTGTACAGTTTGAATCCTCATAGGCCTTCACGTTGAAAGTCAACAGACCCGACTGTGCTTGAGGTAATCGCAGCGTTGTTCCAGCTGATGAGAGAGTACTGCCTATGCTAATACAGGCCGACTCCATCGCCACCGAAGTCGAAAGATTTACAGTTTGATCATACTCAAGAGTTGAAATTTTAAACGAACGATGAAATCCCCTCTCACTCCCATCACAAGTGCTTGAGGATCCTGATACATTTGTGAGTGTATTGCAGACAAAAAGAGTGACTGCTTTAAATCCAAGAGAAGCATCCGAATTACCCACACCACCAAAGACAGAGGCCGCACAATTAGCAGCACTCAGTTCAGCATCAATGGAAACATCTGCTCCGCTCAAAGTTTGCGTTTTGGTGAAGCAAGATGCTGTCCCTTCAAACGGGTTTGAACCGTCCCATCCAATGATCGCAAAAGTCCACGTTCCATTCGGCAAAGAAATCTTTTGATCAGAACCACCAACTGGAATCAATTTTGATATTCTTTTACCTTGAGTATTCTCCGCAAATAACATGGCCGTGGTTGCTGATGCACTGAAAATTTTTGCCGTGACTTTCACTCCTCCATTCCCGGCCGAGCACGAGAAGAGATGAACAAAAGTTAAAAGGAGAAAACACTTTAAAAGGATCTTATTCAAAGGCATTTTTATGGATCCGTTTCTTAGCAAAAAGAACTCCCTCTAATGATAATCAAAAAACTAAGTTGAAGGAAAAAGGAAAATAGTGCCAATGAGTCAGGTATTTAAAGGCCTTACCTCCTCTCGCAAGCGACAACACTTTAGACACCCCTATCGATTTTACTAAGTCTAAGCGTCCGATATGAATAAAAGATAAAATTTCATCAAATAGGAGCCTCAATGAAATGGGTCTTTGCCTTGCAAATTATAGGAACCGGACTTCTCTTCATGGGACTCGCCCATTCAGCGGAGCTGAGGAGGCTTGAGACCCAGATGACTCATGTTAAACTCACGGCGACTCTTTCTAAAACTCGTTCTGGCGATGTTGGGGCAAAATATAGTCTCTACATCGACAAAATCGGAGATGTTCCATCGCAATTCGGAAGCAAAGGGCAGGCAAGTTTGATTAAAGTGCTTCAGATTCCAGTACAGATCAAAGTGAAGAAGAACGGCATTAATCATATGAGCCAATCAGGTGCCGCAGACATTGATTGGGTTACTGGACATTTCTCAAACTTCAAGCGCGCTCAAATCCTCAATCTAATGGAAGAATTTTCAGGCATGGCCTACAACATTGGTGTGGGTTTCATGGGCCGGAATAAAACAAAACTCACTTCTCGTCATGGCATCATTCTCTCAGATAGTAACATCACGAATGCTGTTGTCATAAATGATGGAGATACCAACATTGACCTCGACCTCATCATCAGACCTTCGGAACTAAAGGCTACGGAGAAATTCACCCTCGTCGATAGTGCCTGCCACTCTTGTCGCGCTAAAGAAACTTTTGAAACGGATTCAATTTCTATTCAGGAAGCTAAATACATTACGATCGAATAAGTCGACACACCACCGTCTTCATCCTGAAGACCATCTCAAGATTCACCCCATTAACAAATAATCATCGAGTTCAACTGGCTTAGATTATCCATTTGGAATAATCTTTGATCTGAAATTCAAGGAGTTATTGTGAGTTATTTGAAAATCCCCGTTACCATTCTATTTTGTAGCTTTCTCATCCAAAGTTGTTTTGCTTTTGATTTTGACTACCAATTTGGTCGTCCTGTCAAAGACGGAGAGACTACCTACGATATGTACCGTAAGAAGCATGCAGAACATGCTCAAAAGAATATGAAACTTCCAATGGAAGCAGTTTCTGATGGAATGGATACCTGGCACTGGTGGGTGGGAGTCGATAACCCTGGTTTCTGGAAGGATCTTGCAGGTTTCTCCGGAGGACCTCACAATTACACAAATCTTCGCCTAGATCTGTTACGTCTTCTTATGATCCTACCTCGTGAAGAAAGATTCAAAAAGCTCGGACTCATCAATGATCCAGATGCAGTCGCAGCTGAGAAGCCTGATCAGTTCGGATTGAAAATTGATCGTATGAAAGATGGAACACTGACATGGAACCCAGAGGTCTTTGGATATTCCAGTGGAGTAATTGGAATTCAGTTATTCAAAAATAAAAATTTCGATCCTAAGAAATGGAGCGCAGAAAAATACATCGCGGGTGGGGATAAAATGGAACCACCCTATTTAACAGGAATGGCCTGTGTTTTTTGTCACATTAGTTTTAACCCTCTCAATCCACCAATCGATACCGCCAATCCAAAATGGGAGAACCTCGTTTCATCATTCGGAAACCAGTATCTGCGCGAAGGAATGGCCTTTGGTCTTTCACAGCATGATAATTCGATGGTCTACCACTACCTCACAACCCAAGAGCCTGGCACCAGCGAAACCTCTCGCTTTCCCTCGGACTCAATCAATAATCCAACAAACATCAATGCGATTTTGCGCTTGCAAGATCGCCTGAAAGTTTCTCATGTCGAAAAGATCACTCCGGCTCAAGCTCAAATGATCCGTTCGATGTATAAAAATGCAAATATTCCCCTCGATTCTCCCACTGGTGCTTTGGGAGGGACTGCAAAAGATCCAACCATTAAGGTCCCTCACATCCTGACAGACGGAGCGGATTCACTGGGTGTCCTCATGGCCTCAGTTCGCGTTTATGTGAATGAAGGTCTCATGTATAAGGAGTGGTATCCTTCCTGGCCGGTTAATATTTTTGATCTGAAAGCAAGTCTCTTGCGCGGTTTTAAACCACAAGAATTTGATATCATAGGTAAGTGGAGAAAAGATCCAAACTCTCCCTGGATGCAGACCGAGCGTCGTATGCCAAACATGGCGACCTTCCTTATGTCTTATGATTCTTTTCCTCTCTCAGAAGCACCCAATGGAAAAAACTTTCTCACGCATGATAAAAAACTTCTCGAGCAGGGAAAAATTGTTTTCGCTGAAAACTGTGCTTCATGCCATTCTAGCAAAGTGCCACAAAACTTGCCACAAGATCAAATTGGACAAAAAAAGGCCTGGCGCGAACTTGTGATGAGAGAAGATTTTTTAAAAGATAATTATCTCTCTGATGATCAGAGACACTCTGTCCTCGAAATCGGAACGAATATGCAGCGCGCTCAGGGAACAAATGCCATGAAAGGATGGACTTGGGGCCAGATGTCGAGCTTAACCTATAAAGAGCAGCGAGCTCCGGTGGTGACATATGATCATCTCTATAATCCTCTCACTCAAAGCTTTGATCTAAAATGGAAAGGCCATGCTGCCTTTTACCGAACTCCTACTCTTGTGAGCATTTGGGCAACAGCACCCTACTTTCATAACAACGCTCTTGGAAAATTCACCGGTGATCCTTCTGTGGAAGGAAGAATGGACGCCTATGATGATGCCATGGAGAAGCTTCTTCATTCATCCAAGCGTGATGGTGTGAAGTCTATAAAAGTCACAACAGCTCCAACCTCACTTCCGGATATTTTTCCAGGCCTTCAAGGACATCTCAAAAAATTTGATGATATGGATTTAAAAATCTTTGAACTACCGACCGGCACGCCAGTCAATCTCTTGATGAGTGTGAATCCAACTCACTTCCCATCTGTCTTAGGCGCCTATGTTAAGGGTGTTCTTGCAGGTAAAGCTCGGAAGCACTTTAAAAGCTTAGTTGATAATCGACGAGAGGCCGGAATTGAAGCAGCGAAGAGAAGACTCCTTGAAATAAATACCTGTCCCGACTTCATTGAGGACAAAGGTCACACTTTTGGAGAAACCCTGTCTGAATCTGATAAAAAAGCACTCACTGAATACATGAAATACTTCTAAGGATATTTGATGAAATTTTTATTGCTGACACTTTTGTTAATAGGATCTTGTTTCGCTGCAGACCAGACAGTCACAATGAAGAGCCTGAGCTTTGATCCAAAGCTTCTTCAAATAAAAGCTGGAGACAATGTTGAATGGGTGAATAAGTCTCACACAACTCACTCAGCTGTCTTCAAAGACGAGGCAAGTCTAAATTCCGGAGACGTTGCTCCTACCAAAACTTCACGTAAAGTTATGTTCTCAAAACCCGGAAGATATCCCTACCATTGCAAAATTCACGGAGAAACAATGAGTGCAACAGTGGAAGTAAAATAATGGACTTTTCTCAAACTCTCAACACGACTTATACCAAACTGCGCGATCAACTTGGTAAAACAAACAGAGATTATATCTGGCGCAAAAATCAACTACTGGCCTTGAAAGCGATGCTGGAAGAAAATGATCACGAAATCAATGAGGCGCTCTGGCTCGATCTGCATAAGAGTAGGTTTGAATCTGAAGCCTCTGAGCAAGGGGTCGTGCTCTCAGAGATAAATTTTGCACTAGAAAATCTAGCTGACTGGATGAATCCGCAGAGTGCGGCGACGCCACTCTATAACCAGATGGGCAAAAGTCACGTGAGATACGAGCCAATAGGACTCACTCTCATCATTGGTGCCTGGAACTATTCCATTAACCTACTTTTGGCACCTCTGGCCTCGGCGATCGCAGGCGGAAATGCGGCGATCCTAAAACCTTCAGAGATTTCGGCCCACACAGCGAAAGTCATCGCGAAACTTGTGCCCAAATATTTGGATCCAAATTCTTTTGCAGTCATCGAAGGAGGAGCTGAAGAAACAGGAATGCTCTTAGAGAAACCTTTTGATCTGATTTTTTTTACTGGAAGCTCAAACGTCGGAAAGATTGTGCTTGCTAGGGCAGCCCCCAATCTCACTCCCGTTGTCCTCGAATTAGGGGGAAAATCTCCCGCTTATGTCGACAAGAATACTAACATAAAAATAACGGCGAGAAGAATTGCTTGGGGAAAATTTTTGAACGCAGGTCAAACTTGCGTCGCCCCTGATTATGTTTTAATTGATCCGACTGTGAAGACAGAGTTTTTAAGTGAAATGAAAAAGGTCATTATAGAATTCTATGGAGAGAACCCAGAGGCATCTGCCGACTACTGCCGAATCATTAATGAGAAAAACTTTTCTAGGCTTCAAGGCCTCATGGAAGGGACTGAACTCATTCATGGAGGAATCTTTAAGAAAGAGAATCTCTTCATCTCTCCTACAATTGTTCTCGCTAGTACTGATTCAAAAATTATGCAGGAAGAAATTTTTGGTCCCATTTTACCTGTGCTTGAAATTGAGAGCATGGAAAAAGCGATCGCCTTCATTAACCAAAGACCAAAACCTCTTGCCCTTTATGTTTATACCCACGATGAAAAAGTGGTTGAATCTTTTGAGAAGGAAACATCTTCCGGGTCCATGTGTGTAAACGATAACGTGATCCACATGCCAATGACTTCTCTACCTTTTGGAGGAGTAGGTGCATCAGGAATGGGAAATTACCATGGCATCTACGGATTTAAAACGTTCACCCACGCTAAGGGAGTTTTGGATAAGAGCTTCCAACCGGATATCTCTGTCCGCTATCCACCCTATTCAAACCGAAAGGAAAAGGTCTTAGGATGGCTGATGGAGTAAAAAAAATTGAACGTTTTGACTTAACTTCACTTGTCTTGCCTGGAGCTGTTGCAAAAGGGGCATACGAAGCAGGAGTCATTGAAGTCTTGGTAGAAAACGATGTGAAAATAGATCGTATAGTAGCTACAAGTTCTGGTGCACTGAATGCAATAGCACTTGCCGCGGGAATTCGCTCTGGACATGAGAGAGCGATGGCAAAAAATCTCGTGACTGCCTGGATAGAAAAAGGTGGATGGTTCGATACCTTTAAGCTCAATCCTTTAAACCTCATCCGTGGCAGGGGTCTCTCAGGCCACGAGGGTCTCTCTGAACTCATTAAGGCAGTAATAAAGCCGTGCACTCATTCAGAAAAAAAAGACATCGAAGTTAGGATCATCATCACTCCCCTTAACGGGGTGGAAGGAAACATTGGTGACAAGCCCGCTACGACATTTGAGAAAGTTGTCAGTTTCACAGGTGAAGACTTTGATACAGAGGAAGGACTGGCGCGGATTTTTCAAGTCACATTAGCTGCATGTTCATTTCCGGGAATTTTTTCTTCGGTCAATGTAGCTGGACTTGGGCCTTGTGTGGACGGCGGTGCTGTTAACAATGCTCCGATTCGTTACGCCATTGACTACATTGATGTGAGCCATATTATCATGCCCGTACCATTCCCGGAGATGATGCAAGTTCCAAAATCAATGGGAGGCTTTGGACTTCTCGGGCATCTGATTGAGATCCTCATTAACGAAAGACTCTACCGTGACCTCAAGACTGCTCAGACTACAAACGCCGATGTTAAGGCACTAAAAGATATGGTTAAGAAAAATCAGCTTTCAAACGGGCAATTCGAAGAGATAAAAAAACTCCTCAATATTAAAACAGTAAACATCCATGAGGTAAGACCAAAAGTGAATCTTAAAGTTGGGTCTTTCTCTGGTTTTTTCTCTAAGTCTGATCGAATGAAACTTGTGGAAGAAGGTAGAGAGGCGATGCGAGCCAAGTTAGATGAAGTGAAGACAACCTAATGCCACAAATATTTAGATCAAGTTCGAATAAACTTTCGCTCTTTAGTTTAATCGCTTTGTTTGTGACATTAATTCTTGTAGCCGCTTCGGCGTACGGTTATTTTAAATCTTCTTATCATACAGACGTGGGTGTGATCCGAGAGCAGGTCATTCCTTTTAGTCACAAGCATCATGTGCAAGGGCTAGGACTTGATTGTCGATTTTGCCACAATGCTGTTGAAAAATCTAATACTGCAGGAATGCCTTCGACGGAACTGTGTCTCGGCTGCCACGCTGAGATCTAT
This sequence comes from Bacteriovoracales bacterium, assembly GCA_038322885.1. Classification (GTDB taxonomy): domain Bacteria; phylum Bdellovibrionota; class Bacteriovoracia; order Bacteriovoracales; family Bacteriovoracaceae; genus Peredibacter. The sequence goes on from JBBQGK010000022.1 coordinate 37,057, forward strand.
CGGGACTCACCGATTCTGAGACCATTGCATGAGAGTTTAAAAAAAGATCACCCCCTGGAATGGACACGAGTCCATAATCTGCCGGATCACGTTTATTTTAACCACAGCATTCATATAAAAAAAAATGTTAGCTGTGAGACCTGTCACGGTGATGTGGGCAGTATGCCTTTGGTCTCAAAACAAAGGCCCCTCACGATGATGTGGTGCCTCGAATGTCATAAGCAAGCGAGTGAAACTAAAGACCTAACAACCTGCACGACCTGCCACCGTTAGGAGAAAAGATGTATCGAAAGGATCTAAAAACTCACTGGACGTCTGAAGACCCATCAACTGAGGTTTTGGAATCTCTCCATCGTGAATTTCCGGTAGATGCTTCTATTTTTGAAGGGCCTGATTCACGACGTGATTTTTTAAAACTCATGGGTGCCTCTTTTGCTCTCGGTGGAATGAACTCATGCGTTCGCTCGCCTCTAGAGAAGATTGTGAGTTCAGTGATAGCCCCGGTTAGTGTGATTCCTGGTAAATCTATTTTCTTTTCAAGAAGTCTCTCTCAAAACGGTTTTGGGATTGGGGTTTTGGTTGAGAGTTATATGAATAGGCCAATTAAGATCGATGGTCACCCGGATCATCCCATGAGCCTTGGTGCTTCCTCAGTTGCTCTTCAAGCAGACATCCTTAATTTTTATGCACAAGATCGGATTAAAATTCCCCTTCGAAAGAAATTTGATTCTTCATGGATGGCCTTTCATGAAGATTGGAAAAAATACCTCATAAAAAATCCTGCAGGTGAAGGTCTATGGATCTTGCATGAACCTGACTATTCCCCTGGCTTTCATCACATGCGCTCTTTATTTGTTAGTAAATTTCCCCAGGCACAATTCATCTCTTATGATTCAATTGACAGTAAAAGATCTGAAGCTTCTGAATTGCTTTTTGGAAGAGATCTTATTCCTTTCTTTGATTTCTCGAAACCAAAAGTCATCTTGAGTTTTGATTACGATTTTTTTAGTGATCCTGTTTCAGGCCTTAAATATTCAAGAGATTTCGCAAAACTTCGATCTAAAAATAAAAATCGACTCTATTCAGTAGAAACGGATTATTCACTTACTGGTGCGATGGCCGATCATAGGCTCGCCAGAACCCACCAATCAATTCAGTTTTTGATCCTCCAACTTGCCTTCGAGCTGGGAGTGACTCTCGCTCATGCTGAATTAAAAATTGAAGATAAGGAATGGATTAAATCTGTGGCGCGAGAGTTTAAGAAACACCATGGAGAAGCACTTATCGTTGGTTCAGAATTTTTACCACCTGAAGTTCAGGCATTGATTTACCAGATGAACGAAAAGCTTGGTGCCTTTCAGGATTCGATGAGTTTTGTGAAATCTCACGCTCACCCTGAGAATAAAAAGAAATCTGATCTATACCAGGCCTTAAAAAATAAAAAAGTTAGCGGTCTCATCACTCTCGGTGTAAATCCTATTTACGACTCTCATATCAATATCTCAAAGGTCCCATTTACTGCTTCCCTCCAACAATCCGAGAACGAAACCACTGAACAAAGTTACTGGGTTTTGCCGGAAAGTCATCCTTTAGAGTGTTGGTCAGATGCCAGAAGTATCAACGGAATTATCACTATCAATCAGCCTCTTTGTTCCGAAATGTATGATTCAAAAAATACACTTGAATTTTTATCTTTAATCCTGGACGACCATCAATCTTCTCACGATTTTATTAAAGGGCTTTGGGGTTTATCACAGAACGACTGGGAAAAGGCACTGAGATCGGGACAATTGAAAAAAGAAACTGTTATTGAGCATCCAGCATTCAAAAAAGTTAAATTCACTCCGCCACATACGATTAACAATATTGAGCTTCATCTTAAAGCAGATCCTTACCTCTATGACGGGAAATTTGCAAACAATGGGTGGCTGCAGGAACTCCCTCGACCGATCTCTAAAACCTGCTGGGGAAACGTCGCCTTATTATCGCCGGATTTGGCGAAAGAAAAAAAATTAAAAAATAATGATGTCGTCAAAATTTCTGTGGACGAGATATCGATTGAAATTCCCGTATGGATTCAACCAGGCCTAGCAGATAGTGCGATCATCGTGAACCTGGGTCACGGAAGAAAAAATCAGGGTAAAAAATACGGTACGAATGCTTTCAAATTACTGTCAGAAAAGAGATTTTTTGTACTCTCGGCCGATATTTCTAAAACTGGATCAGTAAAAGAAGTCGCCTGCACACAACTCCATCATAACTTCCCCGGAACTGAACCACTTCGAGTGGTTGATCTGGGCGATCTTAAAAAAGTTAAGAAAGAAGATAAAAATCTCCCTACACTATTTCCAACGGCCCCAATTCCTCAATCAGAAAAATATGCCTGGGCCATGAGTATCGATCTCAATCTTTGTAACGGATGCAATGCCTGTGTGATCGGGTGCCAGTCTGAGAATAATATTCCCATCGTAGGTGAAGAGCAGGTTAAAGTAGGCCGCGAGATGCACTGGATTCGAATCGACAGATATTACGAAGGTCCCGATTATTCCAAAGTTCACTTTCAACCCATGGCCTGCGTGCATTGTGAGAAGGCCCCTTGTGAAGTGGTTTGCCCCGTAGGTGCTACAAACCACAATGACGAAGGTCTGAACCAAATGGTTTACAATCGATGCGTGGGAACTCGTTACTGCTCAAATAATTGCCCCTATAAAGTAAGACGATTCAATTTCCTCGATTACAATGATCGCTATAGCCGTTCATTAAAACTAAGAAGCAATCCGGAAGTGACGGTGAGAAGTCGTGGAGTCATGGAAAAGTGCTCCTATTGCGTTCAAAGAATCTCCGAGGCAAAAATCAATGCTGATCTCGAAGATCGAAACATCCGTGATGGAGAAATAAAGACCGCCTGCCAGGTAGTCTGCCCTACTCAGGCGATTACTTTCGGAAATCTCCTTGATCCAAAGTCAGAAGTCTCGCACAAACATGCAGAGGCCCATTCATATGGTGTTCTCGCAGAACTGGGCACGCGTCCACGCACTGAATATCTTTACCGTGTGAAAAATCCACAACCGGATCTCCTTTCATGAGCACGGAGATCATCGGGGCCAAAGAAACTGCAGGGAGTGTGAGTGATCACATTTCTAGCATCGTACTGAAAGAAAAATTTGGTTTTAAATGGTATATAGGTCTTACCCTGGGAATCATCGGAACATTCACTCTGTTTATTGCCGTAACTTATCTCTTTATGAAAGGCATCGGTATCTGGGGAAATAACATTCCCGTAGCATGGGCCTTTGACATCACTAATTTTGTCTGGTGGATTGGGATCGGTCATGCTGGAACATTTATTTCCGCCATCTTACTTTTATTAAGGCAAAAATGGAGAACGTCCATTAACCGCTTTGCAGAGGCCATGACCTTAATCGCAGTTGTGTGTGCTGGTATTTTCCCACTCATACATTTGGGAAGACCTTGGTTTTTCTTCTGGCTGCTTCCTTATCCCAATGAACAAAACATGTGGCCTCAGTTTAGAAGTCCCTTAATGTGGGATGTTTTCGCAGTTTCAACTTATGTGCTGATTTCTTTTCTTTTTTGGTTTATTGGGCTTATTCCAGATCTCGCGGTGCTGAGAGATCGCGCAAAGAAGAAACCGGTTCGCATCATCTACGGAATACTTGCTATGGGATGGAGGGGATCAGCTACTCATTGGCAAAACTACGAGAGAACTTATTTTCTGCTGGCCGCCTTGGCAGCACCCCTTGTTATCTCAGTTCATACTATAGTGAGCTTAGATTTTGCTGTATCCATTTTACCGGGTTGGCACTCAACAATTTTTCCTCCCTATTTTGTGGCGGGTGCAATTTTTTCAGGTTTTGCCATGGTCTTAACTCTTGCCATTCCGCTTCGGAAATTTTTTCATCTTGAAAGTTACATTACACTTAAACATTTAGAAAATTCTTCTATGGTTTTGCTCGCGATGGGACTCTTTGTTGCTTACGGGTATCTGATGGAAATGATGATGGCCTGGTGGAGTGGAGATGTTTTTGAGAGGCACGTCGCTATGAACAGGGCCTTTGGCCCTTACGCCTGGGTGTATTGGTGCTTAGTTTTCTGCAATATTTTGTCTCCCCAGATTCTATGGTCAAAATCCATCAGACAAAATCCTTTAGTCTTATTTTTATTATCGATTGTGATCAACATCGGAATGTGGCTAGAGCGCTTTATGATCATAGTCACTTCATTACATAGGGATTTTCTTGCATCCTCCTGGGGTATGTTTAAACCTACAGTATGGGATTTTTTAACACTTTTAGGAACCATAGGCCTTTTTGTTTTTCTTTTCATGGTCTTTCTCCGACTTCTACCGATGATTGCGATCTCGGAGATGCAGAAGCTTGCTGATGAGGAGAATAAATGAAAGAAAACCTCTTCGGTCTCATGGCAGAATTTAAAGGCACTGATGATTTTCTCTTCGCTTTAAAAAAGATAAAAGAAGATGGCTTCGTTAAAATCGAGGCTTACTCTCCCTATCCAGTAGACGGAACCTCAGATTATATACCCGATCAAACGATCTCTATCGGCTGGTTTACATTTGGCAGTGGAATTCTTGGTGTGATCATCGGATTCGTATTACAGTACTGGGTAAACGTTGTGGCCTACCCGATCAATATTGGTGGACGGCCACTCAATAGTTGGCCTGCCTTCATGCCGATTTGTTTTGAACTTGGAATTTTGTTTGCTGGATTAGGTTCAATCTTTTTTATGTTTTACTGTAATAAACTTCCCATGCCCTATCACCCGGTTTTTAATGCTGACGAATTTAATCTCGCTACTAAAGATAGATTTTTTATCACCATTGAGGTGAGTGATCCTCAATTTAATGCCCAAAAAACAAAGTTATTTCTTGAAGGCCTCACCCCACTGCGAGTTGTGGAGGTGCAAGCTTGAAAATCTTTCTTTTTT
>JBBQGK010000023.1:0-41243 GCA_038322885.1 Bacteriovoracales bacterium
CAAGAGATCGTATTTTTCAGTAGGGGAGAGGAGAGCAAGTTGTGATTGAGACATTTGATAGACTTGGTCTCTTGAAGGAGACGAGTAGTTAAATGTTTTAGCAAAACGCGGATCGTTCCAGCGATTATTGATCCCACCTACTTTTGATGGCCAGTAACTTCCCGACCAAAGATAGGGATTGTAGACGGCCGCTCCTTCTAAAGGGAGATCATAAATTCGATGACTGAATCCAGAACTGATGATGTCTGGATTAGAGAAACCCTGCCATTCTTCAAAAATGAAGCGAGCATGTGCTACCTGAGCAAAAGAGTTGACGATTAAACCAATCGTCATCGCTTGAATGACTTTCATAAGGACCCCCTGTGTATAAGACCGTTCTAGGGATGGCGCGCCGCAAAAGTATACGTTGAAGAGCTGGGCATGAATCTTTTACTCAGTCCCTGTTTTTTGACTGTTTCACTCGGAAAAGGCGCTCTTTTTGCCCAAATTGAGGTGAAGCGTAAGAAAGATATAATACCGTTGGAGGCCTTCATGAACTTTCTCATCGTTTTTGCGTTTTCACTTTTTTTGACTTTTCCATCTTTTGCTCAAAACAAGAAAGTTGCGGTAGTAAAACTGTTAAGAGGGGATGTGAGTGCCATTATTTCTGGAAAGACTCTCAAGCTTAAAGTTGAAGATTGGGTAGAAGATGGATCAGTGGTTAAAACGGCAGACAAAAGTTTTGTTAAATTAATTTTTCTTGATAAGTCATCGATGAATATAGGTCCTGCTTCGGAGATGAAGATCGAAAAGTTCACTGGTAAAGATTCTGGGGTTATCGATCTTGTGAAGGGAAAAATTCGCTCACAAGTGACGAAGGATTATCTCCAAATTCAGGACAAGGATAAGTCTAAGCTCTTTATTAAAACGAAAAATGCTGTGATGGGAGTTCGTGGTACGGATTTCATGATTTCTACCAACGGAGTTAATACTGCGATGGTTTTATTTGAGGGTGAGGTTGTTTTTAATAATCTCACAAATCACAATATCTCCAACACTGAATTACTCGAACAAACGGTTAATAGCGGAGTAAGAATTGTTCCCGGAGAGTTTTCGGTAGTGGATGCTGGGCTTGCCCCAACAGTCCCGTCTCTTTTAAATGTTGGTCAACTTGAGAAGTTAGAGCGAAACCCTAATTTTAGCACTGACAGTCGCTCTCCTGCATCGCCTGCGAATGATTCAAAATCGGTTGTTCCACCAGGACTGACAGGAGAATCGGTTAGTAATAAATCAGATAATTTAAAAAATGCCGTGTCTGAAGTTGTGGCATCACTTCCTGCCTCCGCGGCCGGAACAACAACGAATGCTAATGGTTTCAATAATGACAACGGGGTGAAACCTACGAATGGATCTTTTGTTCACATCGATTCTGGAGTGATTATTCCACCTGCCGCTGGAAGTGTTCTTGATCGCAATACCAACACCTACATCGCCCCGGCGAGTAGTGGAACAGTGGCAAATGACGGAAGTTATGTTCCTCCCAAGGATGTTCAGATTACAAACGGGGGACAAATTTTAATCACATATACAAATTCAAGCGGCCAGCAGGTTCAAAGAGAAATTCCGAGGCCTTCGCCGGTGTCAGCTTCAGCAGCAGTTTTGAATCCAGTAGCAGGTGCTGGCCCAGCCGCTAACTCAATTGTCGCTAGTTCAAATCTAGGACCTAAAGAACCCCCTGCTGTTGGACCTGGCTCTCCATTCACTCCGACATTTAACAATCCCAATGTCCCACCTCCGACGGCTGGTGTGACACCTACAAACGATCCAGCGGTGGTAAGTCAGCCTAATGCACCCACATCAACAAATGCCCACGTAATTGTCCACTGAACTGGCTTTTAAGTTGATTATCATTCAGTTGATCCTTATATTTTAAGGATGAACAAATCCTACTTGATCCTCGTTTTCGCACTCTTCGGGTGTGCCTCTGCTTGGGGCCAGACTCAAATGACCCTGAATGGAAGTTCGGAGAAAGATCTTTTAACGACCGCCTCTAAACATTTTGCCCAAGGTCGATATGAGACGACAGCTCAGGAGCTTGAAGAAATCAATACTGAGCTTTTAAAGAAAAATCTTCCCGACGAAAAATTATTGGGCCTGATCTATTACTGGAAAGGTGTCACCTACGCCCGTATGCTCGACTATCCCAAGGCCTGTGAAAATTTCAAAGAGTCACTTAAACTTAACTTTTCTTCCCCGGATATTCATTACGAATACGGACAAGCTCTCTACGCTTCTGAAAAAAACAAGAATGCTCGCCAACAATTTAAATTATCGCTCGCTAAAAATTTTAAGCCTGCTATTTCTCTTTATTACATAGCTTTTCTAACCAAAGAGCTTGGAGAAAAAGACAAGGCGTTGGCACTTTTTAAAAAAATGGACAAGATCGAGTCCACAGAATCAAAAGATATCCGCCAGGCCGTCGAGATGCAGATTGGTGATATTTATCTAGAGATGGCAGAGAAACATAAAGATGCCTTTCGTGCCGTTGAGAAATTCGTAATTCCTCAGTATGAGAAGGCCCGGGACTTTGATAAAGAGTCTTCTCTTGCTCGACAGATAAAAGAAAGAATCACAGGGCTTCAGAGAAAGTATGACCTCGTATTATTTAATTTGCGAAATGGAAGACCGACTGTCATACCCCCATATTTCCTCAGACTTGCTCAGGAAATTGGAGTAGACACCAATGTCACTTTTTCGCCGAACGAAACGACCGTGAGTAAATCAAAACAGTCTTCAGCGTACTCGAAGACCGATGTCATTGGCCGCTATACGTACTATCCAACAAACTATCTAACCATTGCGCCGGAATTTCGTTTTAACAACGCTTACTATTTCCATCGTGTGAAAGAAATTTATCGAAATGATAACCAACTCTATGCACCTGCTGTTCGGACTACCTATGAGCACACATACAATAATAAACCTGCTTCCATTCTCTTCGATTACGATTTCAATGAAGCTTTACGTGATGTGAATTCAAAACAAAAGTTAGATTTCAGCTCGCGCTCACATACATTTATGATCGGGGAGCGGTTCAATCAATTCGGATTTGGAGATACGACTCTAAGACTTCGCCATCGAACTTTTAATAGTTACCTTCCATCGCAGAATTCTCAAACCTGGAGCTTTGTGGCCGAACAAATTAAACCATTAGGGGCGAATACTCTTTTGTTTTATTTGAGTTTGGATCGCGCGCGCGTGGCCGATGAAATCTTCAACACGAATGCAGCAACCTTTAGAACTGATTTTATCATGGCAAAAATTTGGAATTTTGCCTCTCCCAGTTTTGGGTTCTCTACGACTAGAACTGATCCCATCAATAACCACAGTGCCCGTGGAATTGAGACTCAGATCAACCCCAACGGTCGTCTTTATAAAACCTTTGGAAGCTTTCGCGGGGCCCTCAAGTACGATTACATGAGAAACTACTCTCATGATGCGGCCTCGTTTGCTTACAAGAAACAAACCTATGCTTTTGAGTTGGAATATCTTTTTTAAATCTTAGGCAATTCAACAAAGAATGTAGTGCCGTTGCCATCACTACTTTCTGCCCAGATTCTTCCCTTATGCTTACCAATGATGTGTTTAACAATCGAAAGTCCGAGACCGGTTCCGCGAGAAGTTTCTCTTGAGGAGTCGACTCGGTAGAAGCGCTCAAAGATGCGCTGAATGTGATCTTTAGAAATCCCCGGGCCATTATCAGAAATCCTGATTTGTACTTTATCACCAATCCCCTCGGCAGAGATCGAAAGGCTTAGTGAATCCCCGGAGTATTTAAATGAGTTATCTATGAGGTTCGAAAAAACCTGCTCCATAAGGCGTCTGTCACCGTGAATGCTCTGAACTTTCAGATCCATCTGCAAGTCGACTTTCTTTTGAGCATAATTTGTAACGATGTTATCAGTGATGGAATCCATGAACTCCTGGAGATCGAGTTCCTCCATCTTTATGAGGTTCTTGGATTCGATAACGGAGAGATTTAAAAGATCATTAAAAAGTGAAATCATACGTTCGGAATTATTTAAGATCTTATCCAGGAACATCACCAGCTCCGGATCCATTTTATCTCTCCGGGCAATCAGCATCTGTGAATATCCTTTAATAGACGTCAGTGGTGTGCGGATCTCATGAGAGACGTTGGCGACAAAGTCGACTCTCATTTGTTCAGTCAGTTTAATTTCGGTCATGTCATAGAAGACACCCAGTGCACCCGAGATTTTGCCTTCAAGGTCTCGCAATGGAGTGATGTTCAAGTCATAAAAACGATCAGGATGAGTCGTGGAGAGTGAGTTCATACCTTTCAACGAAATTGTTTCACCGGTTTTCAAAACACTTCTAAAGGCCGCTAATACCTTTTCATCAGAAAACCGGTGCCAAATTTTGGGAATGATTTCTTGATTAGGACGCGGTCGCTGAAAATTTCTTTCAAAATTTGAGTTGTAAAAAAGAATGCTTTCAAAATGATCAATGGCGATGATGTTATCGTAAATGGATTCCAGAATCGCCTTGATCTTTTCGTTCTCGGTCTTGGTCTGAATCATCTGCACGCTGAGTTGATTGTCGGCCTCATTCAAGGCCTCTTCAATTTCGCCCCACTTATCTTTTTGGTAGAGTAGGTTCAGGGTTTTGTTAAAAGGAATATCGACCTTAAACTTTTCAACCTTCGAGAGAATAACTCCCAGAGGAGCAGTCGCGCGATAAAAAATGAAAAGAAAAACCAGGTAACTTAGGAAGGCAAATGGAAGGATTTTGAAAAAAAGAATTTTATCAATTCTCTTCATCCCATCTTTCAAGGTTGTGAGAGGGACGACTTTTCTTAAGCTGATTTCATCATTGATCTTAAGGCTTCCAAAGACGGCTTCAGTTCCGAAGAGATCACTCGCCCTAACTGTGGTGACATATTTCTCTGAGAGAAAACTTTCCGTGATCTCAGAAATATCGCTAATTTTCTTTCCGATTTTTTCTTTTTCCGAATCGCACAGAATCGTTCCGTCTCGGCGAACCAAAGAATATCGCGCATTTTCCAGAACGGGGAGCTGTTGGCACCAATCTTTTGGACTCAAGTTACTTTTTTCAAAAGTATTTTTGAGGATATAAAGATTTTCTTCTATTTGAAAATTCATCTGCGAGACGAGACCCTCTTTGTGGGTCGTACGATACAGAATCAAGACAAGGAAAAGAGTAGGAAGGAAAACGAGAAGAGAGATCCGGGCAATACGGAAAAAATAAAACCAGGGATATGTGCTCTTAGTCGACATCTTTGAACCTATACCCGATGCCGCGTATAGTTTCAATCACGTTTGCTGTTTCGCCCAATTTCTTTCGAAGTCCTGCGATGTGGGTATCAATTGTTCTGCCGGTGACAAAGATATTTTCGCCTTGAATGCTGTTGATGAATTGCTCACGAGTAAAAACGTGACCTGGTTTCTGTGCCAAGAGGAGCAGAATCTTGAACTCTGTTGAAGTGAGGCCCACTTCTTCGCCATTGATCGCTACCTTGCATTTCGCGGTTTGAATGGAGAGGCCGCCAAAAGTTAAAAGATCCTGATCGTCATCTTTACCTTTGGAAACTTCGCGAAGCTGTACTCGAACTCGCGCCTGGAGGACATTGATGTCAAAAGGCTTGGTCATGTAATCATCTGCTCCCGCATCTAGGCCAGCAACGATATTCTCCGGCTGAGTCATCGCAGTGATCATCATCACAGGAACATTTAAATATGATTTTTGGGCACGAAGTTTCTTGGTAAAATCAAGTCCACTCATTGATCCAGGAAGCATCCAATCGATGATAAAAAGATCAATCTTTTCTCCGCGCTCGACAATAGAGATGGCCTTGTCTGCACTCTCGACAGCAAAGACGGTATGCCCTTCTGATTTTAGCTGAAAGCTAATGAGGTCGCGGATGTCTAGTTCGTCTTCGATTAGGAGTATTTTAGCTGGTTTCATAACTTCGTTATATCAAAACCGGCCCACAATCGAAACGTTAAGTTTTGGTTAAGAGGGGGAAGAGATCCCTCTCTTGGAGATTATTGTAAATTTTTCTCAACGAAATCCCAATTGACTAGACTCCAAAAAGCATTCAGATAGTTGGGGCGCGCATTTCTATAGTCGATGTAGTAGGCGTGCTCCCAAACATCCACTGCAAGAATTGCTTTGAGGCCCTTTGTCTTAGGAGTGTCGGCGTTTTGGGTGTTGATGATATCAAGGTGGCCGGGTTTGTCTTCCACGAGCCAGGTCCAACCAGAACCAAAGTTTTCACCCGCAGATTTTGCAAAGGCTTCTTTAAATTCATCTATGGTTTTCCATCTTTTTTCAATCATGGCCTTGAACTTGGCACTTGGCTGGCCCGCGTCGGGAGTTAGGCATTGCCAAAAAAATGTATGGTTCCAGTGTTGAGCAGCATTATTAAATAAAGGTCCTTCAGCACTGAGGATAATCTCTTCTAGACTCATATATTCGTATTTTGTCCCTTTAATGAGTTTATTCAGTTTCTCAACATACGCCTTATGGTGTTTGCCATGGTGATATTGCAAAGTCTCTGTCGACATATGCGGTTCAAGTGCGCTCTCAGAATATGGTAAAGCGGGTAGTTTATGTTCCATTAATTTCCTCCACATTTAATCGGAATAAGTTCCGTGTATAAGAAGTAATGCATACCAGATGCCATTAGTTAGTTTGTAGAATTAACAGTTTGAAGAACATGGCTATGTGTCATACGGGCCAGTAATCCCCAATTGACTTCTATCCTTAACGGGTTCAAAATTTTTCAAAATGAAAAATCTCCTTTTATTGTTGCTGGTTTGCGCATGCGGAAGCTTAAATAAAAAGCCCACATTGTCTGAAACTTCCAAAGAATCTCCAGCGTGGCTTTACGCTCCTTATGAAGAATGTGATGAGCAGGCGAGTTTATGTGCTACTGGTGAGGCAAAAACCCTCTCCGAAGCGGATGCTCAGGCAAAAGTTAACCTCGCAAGTATTTTTGAAATTCAGGTGAAGTCGGATCTTAGTGTTCAGTCATCATCTGGTCAGAGTTTTCCTTGGCAATCTCAAGTTAGAGAAGAAGTTCAGCAATCCATTCAGGAATCTGTTAATCAAATCCTTGAAGGTGTTCAAGTTAAAAAGCATTTCAAAAAGGCTGGCCTTACCTATTCGCTGGCTTCCCTTGATCGCAGTCAGGCTGCTGACTTGATCGGTGGACGTATGAATAAAATTGATTCTGAGCTCGAAGCACTCTGGGCAAAAAAACAAAGAACAAATCTTCGTAAAGTCGTAAAGCTTTCTCTCGAAAGAGAGAAGCTCAACGAGCGCTATTCAATTGTAGCGAATGGAAAACGGCCTGATAAAGTTGGCTTTGATGAAATTGTAAAGTGGAGAGAGACTCGCCCAAAAGCGGAACCTCTTGCTCTTAAAATTGGCCAGGCACCCGATTGGATGCAGGAAAAGATCAAAGAGATTTTGACTGAGTCGGGGTTCCGGTTAGTCAAAGGTGAGGCGAATAAGGTTCTCGCCATGAATGTCGATTCGATCAAAGAATTCTTAAATGTAGAAGGTTTTGAGAAGTACACCTTCACTCTGAATATGACTTCAACCGAAGATGGAGAGAAGAAGAAAGTTATTTCTACCTCTGAGACTGTAACGGGAAGAACCCAGGCCGACGCCCTCTTGAAAGTGAAACATTTTTTCGTTGCCTATATTGAACAACACTTATCTGATCTAGATTTAGACTAAAAAAGGGAGCTCTATGAAAAAGCTTTTGTCAGCGGTTTTGATTCTCACAGTTGCCGCTTCTTGTTCTTCGAAAAAACCGAAGAAAGAAGTACAGGATGTCGACAACTCAAAAACAATTTCTCGTGATTTTGAAGTTCGTGATGCTTCATCAACAACTCGTCCTGGATGGGTAGAAGATGCAGAAATCTGGACTGAACAAGAGGGAATGGATACTAAAAAGTACCGCTACTTTGCTTATGAGACAGAGCCGAAAGTTAACCGCGAAATCGCTTGTAACCTTGCTAAGGCCAACGTTCGTGTAGACATCGCTTCTGAGATCACAACGTTCATTCAGAAATCTCTCGCTTCTTCAACCGAAGGTGCGGCAGCGATTGATGCCAACAATCCTAAAACTCAAGCAATGAGAGAATTCGTTTCTAATACGATGGCAGAGAAGGTTCAGTCGTTGATCAACGGTGCTGCTGTGATCAAGACTTACTGGGAAAAACGTCAGTATATGCAAACTCTCGGTGCAAAGAAAGATTACATCGGATTCACATGTGCTTCGTTGATCCGCATGGAAGCATCTCGCCTTCAAGCCGCGATTGATAAAGCATCTGAAGACATCGTTGCGAAGGTTGATGATCCTGAAACAAAAGAGAACGTAAAAAAAGCTCTTGATAAAATTGATGAAGACTTTGTGAAAGCTCGTCAAGGCCAGATTTAAGGAGCCATGAATGAAATTTTTAACGATTGCCCTCACTCTCTCTTTACTGGCTTCTTCATGCGGCGGCTTTAAGGCCAAGCGTGTGGATGCAAATGAGTCTGATGAGAAAGGTTTGAACATTACTGATAATTGGATGAGTGCCGACACGACTCAGGCCGTAACGGATGTCTTAAAGCAAATGAAAGCTCATCCTGGTTACAGTAAAATGAAAGCAAAATTTGGAACTCCAAAAGTGTTTATCGCTGAAGTGCAAAATCAATCTTCCGAAGCCTATTTCCCGATAGGAGACCTGAACGATGAACTCTTAAATGAGCTTTCTCTTTCAGGAGATTTCGAACTCGTCGATAACCAGGCCCGTGAAGCTCTCTTAAAAGAGATCACTTATCAGAACGACGGTATGGTTGATCCAGCGTCTGTGAAAAAAATTGGTAAGCAGACTGGAGCTGATGTGATGATTTTTGGTAACGTTTATATGAAACCAGAAAAGCGCGACGGTAAAACTATTAAAGAATACTCAGTCAATATTCGTATGACGAATATCGAGACAGCAACGGAACTTCTTCGTACTCGTACGAAGGTGTTTAAGTATTCTGAGAAGTCATCAGTTGGATGGTAAGATCTCTTAGTCTTTTTTTTAATTTAGTCTTCTTGCTTCTCATAGGGGCATGTTCCTCTATGAGAGGCGATAAGATGAAAGCTTACCGCGAAGCTTTCGAGAGAAATGATTTCAAAGCGGCCGATACCCTTCTCAATGATAGCCCTCTTAGACACGACAAAAAAAGTGAACTTCTCTGGCAGTTAGAGAAGGGATCTGTCGATGCGGCCAATGAAAACTACGACGGTGCTATTCCTCATTTTCAGGCAGCGATTGATCTTATCGATACTCTTTACACAAAAAAACTTTCTGCAAAAGCTGCGAGTTTTTTGATCAACGATGCCTCAGATGTTTTCTATGGCGCAAGTTATGAGCGCTCTTACGCCTACTACTATCTCGCTAAAAGTTACTACGGCCGTTATTTAAAATCGGGAAGCAAGCTCGACCTGCAAGGTGCACGTGCTGCGATTCTTGGATGGGATACATACTTCACGGAGCTTCAACGATCGGCTTCCTATAAAACTCTTTATCACACAGACCTCATGCTCAAAATCTTCGGCGGCGAAGTTCATGAGGTGAGTGAAATTAAAAATGATAAACAGATAGCTCTTCAGCTTTATAAAGATGCACTTAAAATTCTTGATCTTGAGGGAGGAATTTTTTCTCTCTTCAATACGACAAGCACCGACTATATAAAACTCTATGAAACAAATCTAAAATCGGAGAAAGGTCCACCTACGAAGTCTTATGACAAGACGGAAGCCTATTCTGATTTGCGCGAGTTTCTTCAATACAAAATTCTCCTCTTAACTAAAGACGTGCGAGGATTTGATTTTGCTAACCAAGTGAAGGATCTAAAAGCGACTCCTGAGATTATAAAGAAGGCAAATGAGGGAAATGGAAACGTTGTTCTCATCTTGGAAGAGGGGCTCATACCTCCGAAAGTTGGAAAGCCCTTTAACTTCGGAATCCGCGGGGCGATGGACAGTGTTGATAACAAATCAGCAAAAGCGATGATCGCGACCGTAGGAGTTGAGTTTGTCACCGTCTTTGCTATGAACCAACTTGGTTTAGCACCCACAAACACGGCAGGAGCTGGGAGTTTTATTTTTGCTCACGATGTGACGAGACTTGCAGTTCAAGAAGCGGCCGTTCAATTTGAGCTCCCGATGATTGATGCTGTTCCTCTCGTTCAACGAATGGAGCTCTTCGTGATGGATGAAAAAGGCGTTTTAGTCACACATAAAAATATTCCTGTCATATCTGAGAATGGTGATATTGCCCGTGTTGTTTTGGAAGAGGATGTTGTGGCCCGGTACGTGAAAACCGGTACGAGAGTAGCGATTAAGCATCTAGTAGCGATTGCAGCTGCGATCGGAGTTTATCAAGGAGTCAGGGCCAAGACTGGTTCAAATGGAGACTTTCTCGCTAAGGCCGCGGCCATAGGCACCTATATCGGGGCAACGAAGGGTATTGCCGCTTTAGAGAAAGCTGATACCAGGCATTGGACGACTCTTCCTCAGGCCTTGAGAATGATCGAACTCAAATTAGCTCCGGGTAAATACCAAATTGGCATCGGCAAATACGCTGGTAACGTGATTCCTGCATCTCCGAGCAAAATGATTGGAGATATTGTCATCGAAAAGGGAGCTAAATCGCTCCACACAATTCATTTTAATTCCCTCTAGAAAATCTCCTCAAAGTTTCATTTTCAGCGCCGAAACGCTGAGAGATGAAGAAAATATCCCTCTTTATAGGTCTCGTGATTTCATACCCGCTATTCGCTATGGTCGAGAAAGCGATCGAAGGGGATACCCGTCGTTTAAACCATGGTGCATGGACTAAATTCTCATCCTCTGAAGAGATGAATTTAAAAAAACTTACTGATCTTCTTTCTCGCTCTTCGACTGGAGATAAGCTCCTTAAAGAAGCGGCCTACAAGGCCGCCCAATCAGGCCTCACTCTAAATGATGTCATTAAAGTAGGGGATGGCTCACTCACGGATACAACTCTGGTTAGGAAGTTTAACCCGAATTCACCTGAGCATGTAATCTTCGAATCAAAATCCATAGTGTATTTAAATCGGTCCCTTGGTTGGGAAGATGCCCTTTTGGACCTCTCCCATGAACTCACTCATTATATTTACCGAGAGAGTTTTAATCCCTATTCAGAAGGTTTCAACGCTCGAGATTTTGTAAAAGGAACCATCGAGGGTCAGGGGGGAGAAGTTCAAGCTTTCATGACCGAGTGTCGCGTTTTAGAAGAGCTTTTTTCCAGAAGAGTCCAATCACGTTCGCATTGTATGGACATAAAAGACGAGAGCGGTCAGGTATCTTACTTGAAAGCAGTTCAACTTTTTTATCATGTAGGTGACTATTACGCTTCATTCAACAAGCAACTTGAAGGCCGTGATCTCGCTAGTGCTTTTAGTGAGCTAAAACCCTCTAAAATAAATTTTATTTCCTCTGCTTACGGCGTTCCTTATCCCGTTGCAGCTCTTATGGAGTACGATTTGGTTGTTAACAAGGTGTGTGAAAACGATAAGAAGCGTCTGGCCTACATGCAGCAAGGTCCAGATCGTAGTCCTGCCTCTGGTTCCAGCGGAAAAGATAAATTCGCCGCAAGTTATTCTGCTCGTTGTTCTCAAAAATAATCTTTTCCGAATTAAAACTCCCCCGTATATTTCTTAGACAAATCAGGCACTTTCATTGACGAGAATGGGCCCTCAAGGTAAAACTTAGGGGAGTCATTTTTAATTTTTTGAGTTTCGGGAGTTCTTCCATGCAAGACGGAGTTGTACTTACGACCCTAGATGATTTTCTTAACTGGGGTAGAAAAAATTCTTTGTGGCCTATGACCTTTGGTCTCGCTTGTTGCGCGATCGAAATGATGGCCACTGGTGCTTCGAAATATGATCTCGAACGTTTTGGTTGTGGTGCTTTTATGGCCACTCCACGTCGCTCAGATCTTATGATCGTTGCTGGAACTGTAACCCTTAAAATGGCGACTCGAGTTCAGCTTCTTTATGAACAAATGGCAGAACCAAAATACGTCATCTCGATGGGCTCTTGTGCCAACAAGGGTGGACCCTATTGGCAGTATGGTTACCATGTTCTTAAAGGTGTAGATGAAGTCATCCCTGTTGATGTGTATGTTCCAGGATGCCCTCCAAGACCTGAAGCTTTGATTGAAGGAGTGATGACTCTTCAAAAGAAAATCGCCAACGAGCGTCTTCTTCGTAACAAGTGGGTGAAACATGCATAATGAATTAGCTGCACTCATCAATAAAAATATTTCAAGCGCAAATGCCAAAGTGAATATAGCGGCCGATGCAAAAACTGATTCGAGTATCACTGTTGACACAGGATCGATTCATGCCGTGGCAAAATTTTTACGAACAAATGCTGAAATGCCCTTCAATGTACTTCAGTGCGTGTCTGGCGTGGATTACATGGACCGAATGGAAGTTTGTTACATGCTCGCCAATTTTGATCCAAATGCTCCTCGCCAAGTTATTTTGAAAGTGACTCTTACAGACCGAGTGGCCCCAGTAGTTGATTCAGTTGTTGATATCTATGCTGCTGCAAACTTCCAAGAGCGCGAAGTTTACGACATGTTCGGAATCACTTTTAAGAATCACCCAGATCACCGTCGTATTCTTTGCCCAGATGACTGGGAAGGTTTCCCACTTCGCAAAGATTATGTTTATCCAAAAAATTATAATGGAATGGAAGTGTTCCCTGATAATAAGATGAACTTCGAAGACCGTGAGTTCATTGTTCGTCAGGACATGATCAAGAAAGCGCAAGAAGCTTCTTCTACCAAGCAATAAACAGGACTGATGAATTATGCAATCACGTTGGGATGTTGGTGAGCCAGAAAAAGCCACCGTCAATAAAGAAACTGAACAGTTAAAATCAGAACTTCTCCGATTGAACATGGGTCCACAGCACCCGGCCACTCACGGAGTACTTCGTATTGAAATCTGGACCGACTCAGAGATCGTGGCACATGCGATTCCTCACCTCGGATACCTTCACCGATGTATGGAAAAGCACGCGGAAAATCTAGATTACCGTGGAGTCATTCCTTTTGTTGATCGTCTCGACTACCTCGCTTCCATGAATATGGAGTGGGGATATGCGATGGCGATTGAGAAGATGCTTGGAACAGAAGTTCCTCGTCGGGCTGAACTTCTTCGCATTTTGACTGGTGAGCTCCAGCGAATCGGCTCACACTTGATGGCCTTCGGAACTTACGCTCTTGATTTGGGTGCATTCACTCCGTTTCTTTATGCTTTCGAAGAGCGTGAAAAAATTCTTCGTTTATTCGAAGAAGTCTCTGGTGCTCGACTTCTTTATAACTACATTTGGATCGGTGGACTATGGAATGACTGGACCGATGAGCAGCTCGCTCGCGTTTCTAATTTCTGCGACACCATGGAAGAAGAAGCGAAGAAATATCATGACCTAGTTTCCATGAACAGAATCTTTGTTCAGCGGACGGCCAACGTTGGGATCATGAGTGTTCAAGATTGTTTTGACTACGGAGCTACTGGGCCGATCCTTCGGGGAGCTGGTTACAAGTGGGATCTTAGAAAGAATATGCCTTACTCTCTTTATAATGAATTTGAATTTGATGTTCCGGTTGGAACTGGTGAAGTTGGAGTTCCAGGAGATTGCTGGAACCGTTATATCGTTCGTATGAAAGAAGTTGTTGAATCCATCAAAATCATCCGTCAGGTTTTAACCAAACTTGAGCCAGGACCGATCATGGGCAAAGTTCCCAAAATCATCAAACTTCCTGAGGGAGAAATCTATGCCCGTTCGGAATGTCCTCGTGGAGAATTAGGTTTTCATCTTGTTTCAAAGGCAGATGCCAAAACTCCTTATCGTTTGAAAGTGAAATCCCCATGTTTCACCCACACATCGATGCTTCCACATGTGGCACCTGGGCAAATGATTGCAGACTTCGTGGCGACTGTTGGTTCAATTGATATCGTACTTGGAGAGGTAGACCGATGAATACATCCACTCATGAAACATCATCAGTAAAAGAATATTTCTCTTCTCTATTTAACGGAATTACTACAACCGTCAAAGGTATGTGGATTACTTTCCGTTACGTTTGGGGTGTGAAGTCTGTCTCAATTGAATACCCTGAAGTTCGAGAAGTTCTTCCAGAGAGAGCACGTATGCGTCTCTTCAACGATGCTCAAAACTGCATCAGCTGTACTCAATGTGCCATGGCATGTCCGGTTGATTGTATCTATATTGCTTCAGAGAAAAAGCCTGAAGGAGCCGAGATCAAGAAGACATCGAATGGTCAGCCGATCCGCTTAACTCTTACTCAGTTTGTGATCGACACAGCACTGTGCTGTTACTGCGGTCTTTGTACGACTGTATGTCCAACCGAGTGCCTTACCCATTCCCACGACTACGAGTTCTCTCAATATACTATCGATACCATGAAATATGATTATCTCGCACCAGACGTCATTGCCTGGAGAGACAGAATCGTAAAAGCCTAGGTTACCGTCCTGGTCGGGTATTGTGTTTATTGGGCAACATTCGATCAATTTTTATTTTCTTAAGTAAATGCTATGATTTTATCAGTTGGTTCTAAATCCAAAGGGCAGATCATAAAAAAATTAACCTCACTACTGTTTGTTGTCTTCTTTTTAGGTTCTCTTCCACTACGTGCAGGAACCTACGACTATTATTTTCATATTGCTCCGATGTCGAACGCTGAAAGAACGGCTGAAGTTCTGAAGCAAGTAACATTTCTCGTAGCTTCTTGTTCTTTCGGGGCCGGAACAACTGCCGCCTCTGCCGTCTGGAGAACTCTACCCGTCATTCCTGCGGTATATGATGATGTTGTTTTTCAACGAAGTGACATAGATAAACTTGAATATGCAGGTGGATTAATAAGTCTAATGGATGATATTTTGTACAGTGGCATCACACATTTTACTTTTGTTCAACGTGCTTACCGAAGAACAAGAGAGAACATCGAAGATAGACTAACTTCCCCAAGTTCTGAATGTCAGACTGCTTTCTCGAACTTAAGAACGTTGAAAGAGTTTAAGGATCATTATCTTGAGAGAGTCGCCCGAGGGCCCGGTGAAAATAACGATTCAAGAGAGAGTGGAAAAAGGCCAGACCAAGTCATCCATCACAAGCATCATTCTTCAAAAGCATCCGGTCGTTAATCAATCAGTATTTTTTTTTAATTGGTAAGATTCTCTAGAAGAATTTCACTCCCGGTAATTGTGCCTTTAAATGTCACACTCCCTTGGTAATTGAGAGATTTGGCCGCGATGTATTCAAGAGAGGAATATGAGCTATAGATACTCACTGTGTAGCTCACGCCTGAATAAATAATCACATCTTTTGTCGTTCCGTTGCCTCGTTTGAGAGAGCCCGCTTTTGCAACAAGAGAAGTCGAAGTCGTACTCGTCACATTCGAAAAGCTCTCAAGCTTTGAGTTGTCAATCTTCACATCGGTTCCACAACCAACCAGGAGAACAAAAAGGATGAGGCTTGATTTATTAACCATCGCTGAGTGTCCCATCTATTTTAAGTTTTCCGTTTTTGCGAACGATGATGAATTCTGCTTCGCGGACCGGTTCTTGTTTTTTATGATTAAATAAGTGTTTTATTTTTAGTTTTACGAAAATAAATCTGTTCTTAAGTCCGCTCTTCCAGTCGTGCTTTGGTTCTGGACTGAATTTCACTTCTTCTTTAGGAAGTGATCGAATTTTTTCTATGAATTCCTGCTTGCCGTCGTTGTCTTTCAAAAACTTTTCGGAAAAAACATCATCAATGAGTTCCACTTCGTGGGCCTTGGTGACTCTGTCGTAATTTTCCATCAGATGCTGAATTTCCTGATCATCACCAGCATAAGCAAACGAACTTAAGATCAAGAGCAGGATTAATTGAACTCGCATCCGTACCCCTTTGCGATCTCTCGGATCTGCCCAATATATTTTCGGATCGTTCCGGGACAACTCGTGGAATGATAATAATTATGCCATCGGATGTTTTTCATACGCGGATATTTTTTTTGGAGTTGGCAGGAGAGGCGTGCAATCTTGTCCTGAGTTTCGGCCGATGGATTTCTTGGACTGCGTGGAGAGTATCCGCCTGGATTATCGTGAGCATACGGTGAATAATTTCCTACGACGACCAGACCTATCGTCGCGACATTTGCCTTGATGGTATTTCCTCTTACTTGATCGGGATCAACTGTAAATTCTCCGTTCTCTTTTCCACAAATAATTTTTCCATCCTCAAAGGCTTTTCTCTGAACAGCATCCATGGGGACAAAAATATCTGTACCGGCGTGAGCGCCGACGAGATCTAAGGGTCTCCCTTCGCTGATCAGAGCAGTAGGCTTCGTCTTACCCTCGTAGGGTGAATTGAGAACGTAAGAATAAGCGATCATGTACCACGGATCAGAAGCTGTTCCTCGCTCAAGATGAAGTTGATTTATGTCCAGGGCCGTGGACGTGGCCGGAGTCTCTGTGTGATGAAGAACAATCGTATCCACAATCTCAGGTGGTCTCTTGCAAAACTTCGCTTTGTGATTTTTGGGATAATCGACTTTCACAACGGGAATGAGTTCAACGGGCCATTCGGGATTTGGATCGTCGACAGGGTATTCACTCTGAGCAAAGCTCAAAGAGATGAATAAAGTCATGAGTAGAATGTGAATCAGCATGCTAGTCCCTCGGATACGAATCGGAGGATTTAGGTAAAAACTTGAGCCTTTTGATAGACTTTAAAGAGTCGAAATTTGTTGAGATATCCTGAGGTTAAGTTATATGATGTTGGAAACGGAGCATTCAATGGAATTTAATAGCTTTAAAGACTTTTATCCTTTTTATTTGAATGAGCACAATAATATGACTTCTCGCAGGCTCCATTTCATTGGAACTTGTGGTGTTCTATCCATCCTCATCCTTTTCTTTTTTACGGGTAATCTACAAGTCCTTATTGCCCTCCCCATCGTCGGCTACGGCTTCGCTTGGGCAGGACATTTTATTTTTGAGAAAAACCGTCCTGCAACTTTTAAGCATCCTTTCTACAGTTTGATGGGAGATTTTAGAATGTTTTGGGATATTCTCACGGGCAAAATAAAAGCTTTCTAACTGCTTGCACTAGAATAATTCGCAAGACCTTTTCTCCAAAAAAACAACATTGTCGACCACAAGATCACCGTCATAATAAAAAGATGGGCCATCGTTTTTGCATCAAAGGGATCAAGGAAGATCTTTGCAGGAAAAGAAGCGATCAAGGCAAATGGAAGAATAGTCGTGAAAACAATTTTCATCCATCCACGATAAACACGATCAGGTCGCTCCATCGCCTGGCCCATGGCATAGAAAAGATCTACAAAACCCCTCGCACTGTGAGTCCAGAAAACAGGAATAATCATGAGCATCTGAATGCAAAAATAAATGAGAGATCCGTTCAAGAGAAGTAGTCCAAAAAAGAAAATATTCAAAAAGCTCAGGCCCTCACCCAGATCCCAGATAGCGTAACCACAAAAAGTAAGTGCCATTAAAAAATTCACAAATGAGTTCACTGAAAACTCACGAAGACCAAGGAAGAAAAGGGGAGACACTGGACGGATCAAATAATAATCAAGTTCACCACGGTTAATGAAATAGGGAAGCCACCACATGTTCGTTGAGAAAATTGTCATGTTGATGGCATCAACTAACAAATAGCCCGCGACAAAAACCATCATTTGTTTCTCTGTCCAACCTCCAAGAAGATTGGTGTGCAAAAAGATCACTTTGAAAAAAGCTATGTTGATCAAGTAGTAAATTGTGTCCATGAAGATTCTGAACGTGAAGTCGAATCTAAATTCTAGAGATTTTGAGAACGAGAAGCGCAGGAAATAAAGATAAAGACGGGTGTAGCGACTCACTGACCTACTCCTGTATAAGATTTTTGTCCAAATTTCCAGATCACGTGCACGGCCACTCGAAACACAAGCCACCAGAACATCAACATCATCATACCAACAAGAATTTCACTCGTAGTGGATTGGCCCATGATCGTACGGATCGGAAGGCTCACGACATAGGGAAAAGGTGTCATGTTCATAAGTCTCACTGCCCACCCGGGATAGAAAGAGAGTGGGATATAGCCGCCTCCAAGGCAGGCCGTTAGAAATCGAAGAACCACCATCAAGGACCAGACGTTATCAACCCACAAGGAACATAGTTCAAGACACATCCCTAGGTTTAAATAAACGGTTGCTCCAAGAAAAAAGAGTCCAATGCCAGCGAGAAGATTGATCACCATCTCAAGCGAGACGGGAGTCTGAGCATATAAGACTTGAAATAAAATAAAGGCGATGAATAATTGAAGCCCAAAGAATAAACTATTGGTGAGGTAGGTGAGACTCTTGTATTGAATGAAGGACAGTGGGTAGAGGAGATATTTGGTGAAGGTTCCGTCATAAATTTCTCTCGAAATATAACCAAAGCTCTCTCCGAGCAGCATCCTGGTTCCGATGGGAGCAAGAATGTAGTAGAGAGTTAAGCGCTCGAGAGTGAATCCTTGCATTGTGGTTACGTTTTGAGACTCAAATACGCTCTGCCATAAGGCCCGTGCAACCACGAGTTGAATGAGAGTTTGTCCAAGGAAGGTCACCCAGAAATCGGAGCGGTAGGCGAGAATTTTTCGAATCTCTTGCGAGACAACCGAGCGCCACCATTTCATGAGTGTTTCATTCCATGTCTCATGATGTTTTCAATGATGTCTTCAATCGAGGGATCTTGAATATTTAAATCCTGAACATCATCGGCTGCAAAAATATCGTGAGTCTTTTGCGCAAGCTCAAGCCTTGGAACACTCACCTTAAAAGTTTTCTCAGGAGTCGTCACCGTCACGACTTTCTCGTCTCCCAGAAGTCTTTGGACTGCACTCAGGGCACCATCATAAACGAACTCACCCTCTTTAATGATCACAATGCGAGGACACAATTCTTTGATGTCTTCCATGTAGTGCGAAGTGAGAATAGTCATGGGCTTAAATTCACGTTGATAATTTTTCATGAAAGCGCGAACGGCTTTTTGCGCAGAAATATCGAGCCCGATGGTGGGCTCATCAAGAAAAATAACTTTTGGATTATGAAGGAGGGCCGCCATCAGCTCAACTTTCATACGCTCCCCGAGGGAGAGTTTTCTCACCTGCGTTTTGAGCTGATCTTTGACCATCAGAGTATCCGCCAAAAACTCAATGTTCTTTTTATAGAGAGAATCCTCGATCTGATAAATTTCTTTCAAGAGAAGAAAACTATCGAGAGCAGGGAGATCCCACCATACTTGATTTTTCTGCCCCATAATGAGCGCCATCTGACGGCGGTATTCATTGTCTCTCTCCCAGGGCTTAAAGCCGAGTACTGTGGCCTCACCAGAGGAGGGATGAACAATTCCGGCCAGAATTTTAACCAGGGTGGTTTTGCCGGCACCGTTGGCACCGATGAGTCCTACGATTTCACCTTGCTTGATTTCAAGGCTGACGGATTTTAATGCTGTTTTGATTTTCTTCTCTCGCTTCACCAGGGCCTTCAAAGAACCTTTAAGTCCTGGCTCCTTTACATGAGAGTAAAATTCTTTTTTGAGGTCTTTGACAATGATCACTGTTTCTCCAGAACGATTCCCTTGAGATAACTTCCTTCTGGAAATCCTTTCAAGGTCGGGCAGTCCTGCCCAAGACTCAGGCGAGTACAAAACTTAAAATTCAGTTTCAGCTCAAGCAACGAATCCTGAATCGACTTATCAAATTTCTGCGAGCTCACCTGATGAGTATTTAAAAAGAGCACGAGCTTTCCACTCGGAGCAAGAACCATATTCATTTTCTGCAAGAGATCTTTATAACTTTTGAGCGCTGAAGTTCTCTTGTCCCCATCTGATGAAGAAGAAGGTGGATCACAGATAATCATATCAAAAGTTCTCTCCTCCCCTCTAAGTCTTGAGAGAGCTTCATCCGTACTCATCGTCATAGCTTCATGCTTTTGACCATCGAGCTCCGGATTCAAAGCTAAGTTCTGTTGAAGCCATTCTATATATTTCGGAGAAAGATCAACAGACACAACATTCAATGCCCCTTGTTTCATCGCCCACAACGAAAAGGCCCCAGTGTAACTGAAAAGATTCAATACTTTCATCTCTGGTTTCATAAATTTCAAGAGCGAGTAGCGAACTGAACTCATATCTGTATAGAGCCCATGATCGTAAGAACTCCCCAGACGAATCAGGTACTGCAGACCAAATTCCTGGAGATGAAATTCATCTTTTCTCTCAGGATCGATGGCATTTTGAGGAAGCTTCTGAAGCTCCCTTGTCTCACCCCGAAGCTGGAACCAGCAATTCTCATCTTTGATCTCAGGAAAAACTTCCTGAAGAGTGGTCTGGATGATGGACCTATAACGATTCCAGAAACCGGTATAGAACTGAATCAGCACACGATCGCCTAAACGAATGATAAACAATCCCGGCAAGTGATCGGCTTCACCAAAACAGAGATAATAATTTTCTCTTTCTTTAAGTTCTTTTTGTAGAATTCTTTTCTCAATGGCCTGATCCAAACGAGCCTGGATACTTGCAGTAAAATGCTGAGCTTCCCGCTCAAACGGGGCCTTCGTACTCCAGAGCCGGGCCTTAATGTTTTTGTGATACGGATCATGCAATAGAAGTGCGACTCCACGTCGTCTGTCATCAGTTGCGATAATGAACTCCGAACTCTTCGGAAACTTATTTGAGAAATTATCCGCAGTCACCCACGGGTGCCCATTCCGGATCAGTTTGAGTGATACCGGATGGATCAGGCATTCTGGAATTTTGTTCATTCTATTGCTTTAGTTGGTTAGTTCTTTCTTCAGTCTTGTCCAGGAGGCGCAAAAGGATGTTAGTTGCAAGATACGGGTTACGAAGGTGTTCAGCGATCCCGATGCTTGTCATGATGTCCTGACATTCTGCTGAGACTTCAGAATCAAAAGGGTCGAAGTTGAGACCCAGGTACTGAAGCTTTTTCATTAAAAGTTCGATCGCCGAAAGATCCGTTGCTTCTCTCATATGTTTTTCAAACGCAAGAATGTAGTCCTCGTGCCCGGCTTCGCCTTGAGAGTCAATAATCTGTTTCAGAAATGAATTCATATCCCTGAAATTATGACATTGAGTTGCGAGTCGTCAACCAAACGGGCAGATTCTTTTGATGTCGACACTATTTTATATTCTTCTCATTCTCCTTCTCGTTTTCTGGCTTGAAATGCCCCAGTTTCTTCCAATTAACTTGTTGATTGTTCGAAAAGATCCGGCCGCTGATTTAGAGGAATGGCTAAAGAGCTTTAATTGGGGTCAACGCTCCCAGCTTACTCCCGAGATAAAACTTCCTCAGTACAAGTTCTACTCTGAGGTCGTGGAACTTCTTCTCTCCCTGGCCCGCAAGATGGGAGGCAGCTATCAGGAATCAATATTGTACTTAAGGCAGGGTCTTTTAGGGGATCGGCAGTTTGAAAAAAAATTCAAAGAAATTGTTCAGGGTATTTGGCTTCAAATGGGAATGATGATGGTTCTCACCTGGGGATTTATCACTGTTTCACTTATCATAGTGAACGTAAAAGTTAGTCTGGGTAAACTCATTTTGATCTTAATCTGGCAATCCATCGGTCTTTTAATTTTACCCGTAGTTTTAAAACACTACCGTCAGAAGTTCTTTGGCGACATTGGTAAATTCTGGAAGATCCTTTATGTTCTTAATAGCCTTGTGCGCGTGCCTTTA
This sequence comes from Bacteriovoracales bacterium, assembly GCA_038322885.1. Lineage (GTDB taxonomy): Bacteria > Bdellovibrionota > Bacteriovoracia > Bacteriovoracales > Bacteriovoracaceae > Peredibacter. The sequence continues at coordinate 21,869 of JBBQGK010000023.1, forward strand.
TCCCGCTCTGAAGTCTTGGCCCTTGCACAAGTCACAGAGCTTAAAAATATGACTCAAAAGAGTCTTTTGCCTCTTATCGAGAAGCTTAAAGAATCCTGTCAGCGTTCTCTAAAATTAGGTCAGAGTTACGAAGAGGATGTGAAATCTCTGATGGAGGAACTCCGATTCCAAGAAAAATGGCATTTTGAACTTTTTGAAAAGCGTCTGGTCGTCGTGAAGCTGGGTTTACTCGCTATTTTCTTCCTTCCTTCATATCTCGCCTTTATTTTTCTCCTTTTAGGCGACTTAATGACTCTAATGTAGAGCAACAATCTTTTACAGACACACACTTCTCTGCTTTAATGGGGCCTCTTCAAATTCAAAGGAAGTTCCATGGCCGTCGTTGATGACAAAAAAGTTATTTTTGGGATGCATAAAGTTGGAAAAATCTATCCACCCAAGAGACAAGTTCTCAAAGATATTTCCCTCTCATTCTATCTCGGAGCGAAGATCGGAGTTCTAGGACTCAACGGTTCAGGTAAATCATCACTCTTGAGAATCATCGCAGGAGTTGATAAAGATTTCTTAGGTACTGTGAATTCAAATAAGGGAATAACGTTTGGTTACCTTGAGCAAGATCCAAAACTTGATCCAGCTCGCACAGTTCGTCAGGTCGTTGAAGAGGGTCTTCAATCTCAAGTGAACGTGGTTAAAGAATACGAAGAAGTGAATAACAAATTCGGCGAGTCTCTCTCCGATGCTGAAATGGATAAACTCGTCGCAAGACAGGCCGAGCTTCAGGACATGATGGATCACCAAAACCTTTGGGATCTTGATTCTCGTTTGGAGCTTGCTATGGAAGCACTTCGTTGCCCACCATCTGACCAGTTATGCGGAGTTCTCTCTGGTGGTGAAAAACGCCGTGTAGCTCTTTGTCGACTTCTTCTTTCTGAACCAGATGTATTGCTTTTAGATGAGCCAACCAACCATCTTGATGCAGAAACTGTTTTCTGGCTTGAGCGTCACTTGCACGCTTACAAAGGAACAGTCATTGCTATTACCCACGATAGATATTTTCTTGATAACGTGGCTGGCTGGATTCTTGAACTTGACCGTGGTTCTGGAATTCCATGGGAAGGGAACTACTCTTCGTGGCTTGAGCAGAAATCAAACCGTCTAGCCCAGGAAGAAAAATCTGAATCCAAGCGCCAGAAGAAAATGCGCGAAGAGCTTGAATGGATTCGCATGTCACCCAAAGCTCGTCAGGCAAAATCTAAAGCTCGTATCGCAAATTACGAACAGATGCAGACTGAATCAACCACTGAAGCTCGTAATGAAACTAACGAACTCTTTATTCCAGCGGGGCCTCGTCTTGGTAACGTTGTCATTGAGGCCAATGAGATCGCGAAAGCTTTCGGTGATAAGCTCCTCTATGAAAACCTCACTTTCAAACTTCCACCAGGAGGAATTGTTGGGATCATTGGTCCTAACGGAGCTGGTAAAACAACTCTCTTCAATTTGATTACGGATAAATTTAAGCCTGATGCTGGTACCTTCAAAGTGGGAGAGACTGTTAAGCTTGCTTACATTGATCAATCTCGTGAGATGGACGGCGAATCAACAATCATGCAAGAAATTGCTGGCGGTCTTGATTTGATGAGGATCGGTAACAAAGATCTAAACTCTCGCGCGTATATTTCTAAATTCAACTTCTCGGGTGAAGATCAGAGTAAACGAATCAAAGAACTTTCTGGTGGTGAAAAAAACCGAGTTCACTTGGCCAAAATGCTTAAAGAAGAAGGAAACGTTCTTCTCCTCGATGAGCCTACCAATGATCTTGACGTGAATACCCTTCAGGCCTTGGAGCGTGCGCTTTTAGACTTCGCTGGATGTGCCGTGGTCATTTCCCACGATCGTTACTTTTTAGATAGAATTTGCACTCATATGCTCGCGTTTGAAGGGGAGTCAAAAGTTGTCTGGTTCGAAGGAAACTTCCAGGACTATCACGAAGATCTTCGACGCCGCTTGGGTGATAAGGCCGATGTTCCTCAGCGACTTACGTATAAAAAACTCACTAGAGCTTAACGTTATCATTCGGTCGGGATTAGTTTTCCTAATCCCGACCATTTAAAAGAGCGGCTTTTCTCCGTCGAGAAAGTTCTCATAAAAAGGGACTCCTTTTTCCGAACCGAGAATTTTAATCACTTCTTTAACTTCTTTTTTCTCCATAAAAACGACGTATTCAAGATTTCTACAAATGAGTTCCATCACTTTATTGTAATCAAGATTTGCTTCGCTTCCATAAAGCGAAAAAAGTAAGGCAACTCGGTTCAAGGCATCGTGAGCACTCGAGGCATGAAGAGTCCCCATCAGCCCTTTGTGACCAGTGTTCATGGCCATGACAAAGGGAACGACTTCATGGGAGCGCATTTCGCCCAGGATGATCCTGTCAGGACTTAGTCTCAATGAGTAGGACAGATAAGCCTTCAGCGATGTTGATTCTGTATCTCCGGCCAAAAATCTTGTCTCATGCTCATGTCCTGAGAAAATCTCGTAGGTATCTTCTAAAATCACAAGATGTTCGTTGGGATCGACTTTATTTAGAAGGCTTGTGAGAAGAGATGTTTTTCCCGAGCCTGTAGATCCGGCGATCAGGATATTCTTCTTAGACAGAATTAATTCATGAAGCTTTTCAGTTTTTCCGAATGCTGAAAGATCAAATGCTCTCACTGCCAGGCTTCTGACGACGAGCTTCGATTTTCCTAAAGGTGATGTTGAGCCATGTATGAGACTCAATCGATATCTTTTTCCGAAGAACTCTCCATAAAAACTTGCAAAGGGAGTTTGCACGTTCCAGTTCTGCTTAAATTTAATTGAAAGAATTTCAAGCCAGAGCTGCCAGTCTTCGTCCGAGAGTTCGATTTGAAAGCCCGATTTATCGCCGGCAAGATCCTGCCTTTGGCATTTATCAGGAGAATGGAAATAAAATTCTGTTCCCTCGAGTTCTAAAACATCTCTTAAGAAAGGCCAGTCTGTGAGAGCACAGAAAGCATCTTTTATTTCCTGCAGGGCCTCGGCGGATTCGAGAGTGGGAAGTTCTTGGAATAAATCTTCCCAGCCAGGAATGATTCCCTTGTTGAGTGAACCAATAAAGAGACGTCGGAAACACTCCATGGCACTAAACTTAGTAAGGTTTACTTCAGTTTCTTTAAATAGACTTAGCATTATTTAACCTCTTCAAGCACAACGTACCCATAGATTTGCTTATAAGTTTTTTGATCCGTCTTAGATTCAAAAAGATGTTTTAGGATAGGAATATCAGATAGTAGAGGAATCCCTTGGCGATTTTTTTCAGTCGTTTGAAAACCAATTTGAAATATTTTTATTGGCGTACCCAGATCGAGCAGAACTGAAGACGTTTCCTTGCTCCCTGTAATCGCCTGATCTACAGGTCTTGAGAATTCGCTTTCATACTCTAACAACAGCTTGCCATAAGACTCTGTGATTTTAGTTTTGATTTTTAATCCGGCAAAGCGCCACGATATAGGTGCAATGATATTTGCCCCTCGCTGAGCAATGTTTTGATACGGAATCTGTGATCCTATTTCGATGGATTGAGGTGTATTCATATTGACCACAATCTCTGGTTCAGCGAGAGATGATAGTTCCATGTGCGATTTACTCAAAAAGACAGTGTTGTCATCGATCAACTTTCTGATTCCTTCCATGAAAATGTCTTTAACTGATGCTTGTAGCTTATCTAAACCAAGATGAATTTCCATACCATCCATTCGCTCAAGCTGGACGAGCTTTAATTTAAGAGCATAGTTTTTATGCTTCATCCGCGAATCTTGCTGAATGAATGAAACTCGATAGTAGTTGGCTATCTGTTTTAATAGCTCTGGATTTTGAGTTCCTTCGTAAAAACATAGAATATCTAGAAAATCTGCCTGACAGCTGACTGAAGAAAAACCGTTGGCATAGAGTTTTTTATAAATTTGCCCAATGATGTGATTTCGAAGTTCCTTTTCGATGGTGATCTTAAAAAAGACTTGTTCCTGAAATTGCCCTTTGATTTTTTGAAGATAAAGATAGTCAGAAAAATCGCTTAGAATCCCTGTCGCCGTCATCACAGGACCTTTGATATCGATCGTAAGATTGAGGTTTTTAAGGGCCTCGGCGAGTTGGAAAGTTTTAAGAAATTTCTGCTTAGAAAGTACGTAAATACTTAAGGTTTGCTTCCCCTGGGGGGTCCAGACTATGAGATCAGTGAAGCCAACACTTTTACCTTTGATCAGGAGCTTTCCCGACTTTGAGAGAAACTTGTAAGAGATGATGCTTTGGTTACCTACCGAGAAGTTTTTTAAACCCGGAAAGCTGAGTTCTTTTTGCTCTCCCTTAGCGAGAACCAAGTCTGAGGGTGACATTTGCGCCATTGCTGCGGAAGGGCAAAACAGGAAAACTTTGACAAATAAGAGGGGGGTCGTTAGATTGAGAATCTTTAAAATAGTTAAATCATAAGCTTTTAATCGGGAGATACCTATGGCTTCTAGAACCGCAGTTACAGAAAATCGTCGTAAAGCAAAACACAGAGCTATGGGAGCGAAGAGAAAAGCTGCTGATAGAAACAAAGGGACTACACCTAAGTTTGCTATCCATGAAGGTGGAGCACCAAAAGCTAAGAAAGAAGCAGCACCAAAGGCCGCTCCTAAAGCTAAGAAAGCTCCAGCTGCTAAAGCAGCTCCAGCTAAGAAAACAACAGCAGCAAAAGCTAAGTAATTCATAAGTCTCCTCACGGGGCCTGAAAGATTTTTAGCGAATCATTTACGAATTCACGATCAACGGAGACCACTAAAAGGTCTCCGTTGTTTTTTAAGCACAGATCAAACTTTCCTTTCTTCACAACCTCATCACAGCTCTGAATGTTTTTTGTCACAATTAAATCACCCGGAACTCCGTAGCCCTTAATTAGAATATTTCTCACAATTTCTGCTCTCTCTGATCCGTTCTCATGAAAGATCCTGAGAGGAAATGCGTATGCATTGATGGTGATAAAAAAACTAATAATGTATTTCATAACTTTCTCCTCGGGCAATTTCGTGGAAACGAAAATCTTTTAAATAAGGCAGGATTTCCCAATTCTCATGCGAGAGTAGGATCACGGCATTTTCCTCTGAAACAGTCAGTGTCGTATGAGTTTCATTCAGAGCTTTAAACTGTCCTTCGACTCTTTTTCGGGATCTGCGGTGGACAAGCAAAACTCTTTTTCCTTCCTCAAAAGGAGTCAAGTGAGTTGCTGCAAGTTGAACGTCCACTGATCCTTTTATGGCTGAAGTCAGAACCGGTGACTTTATTTCTTCGCCTCCAAAAAGGATGAAGAAAAAAAGGTTCGATAGTACAAGACAAAGCCCAAGCTTCACCCACCAGACTTTAGTCTTGGTATTTTTTTTCAAGAGCGCTCCAGCGAGTTTGGAAATCATGTAATTGTTCCTTCGTTTTTTGTTCGTATGTTTTATTCAACCAAAACAAGGCCGCAAAAAGCGAACTCGCCAGGGTCAGCGTGAGGACAAGAGGGAGGACAGCATCACCCCGTTCTCCGAGGAGATGTACCGAACTCGTGGTTTTATGCTCTCCACGCCTCCTGCGTCGATTGAAACTTTCAGCGTATAAGGCAAAGAAACAAAGACGTAATCCCATTTTTCATTCCTTAATTCAGCTGCCCCACTCGAATCTCTCTGGTATCCAAAACCGCCTAACTTGAATGGTGTTATAAACATTCTTGGATCAAGGGAGCACCTCTTTTGCCTAAGGGAGGCCAAGGTTTTCAAATATGAAGCGAGTCTGAAATTTTGATAGAGCTGGATCGCTTTTTTCACTTTCTGGGCGTCACCAGCTACTCCTTGGAGACCTGGAATAAAGACCATGATCAGAGATGCCCTCTGAATATTTCGTATGCCCCAGTTCGTTCTACCCATGAATTTGAGGTACTCATGGACTTCGCCCTTGGCCTCTTTGGTACAAAGGAAAAGCTCCGATCTTCTCTGTAGGGAGCGAAACGACATCCTGAGCTCTAAGACAAGAAGGAGCATGAGCCCAGTTAATGCCACCAGGCTTAAGCTACAAAACAGAATGGCCTCACCTCGTTGACCTAGAGTTTTCCTGTGAGTGGGAGGGAAAATGGATTTGATCTTAAGTTGCGATAGGTTTGCCATGAGACCTTGTCCTGGTTTCTTCGGATGTAGATACGACAATCTTTGATGAATGAGATTTCTTGGGACATTGGAGAGCTCAGTAATGTTCGAGTTTTTAATTCGAAGGATTTTTGCCACGCCTTTTGGCGGCAGATTGTTGCCCTATGAAACGTCACGGCCTCACTCAAGAGCAAGACCATGACGGAGAGGCAAATCAAGATGTTTAGAAGTTTCATCTCGACTGAGATTTCATTTCGATTCCACTCACGACCTGAGTCTTCATGTTATCAATTCTTTTCTGGATAACTCCTCCAAACTCTTTAACGGCAACGAGACAGCAAATTCCGATGAGACTTGAGATAATGACGTACTCCATAATCCCTTGGCCTTTTTGATTTTTAAGAAACTTTTTCATGTGATCCCCTTTGGTAGAACAAGAACTAACTCAAGAGGACAGGGTTGAGGAGGTGTTGGAGAAAATCTTGATTAAAATGTTCAGGATTGAAAAAGCTTGGCGTTAAAGGGGTTAAGCCCCTAAAATATTGATATGGACGAAAACAATAAAGTCATCATTTTTGAAAAAAAAGAAATTATCCTCATTTTGATTTTGGTGATGGTTTTGCTCGTTACAAGTTTTACCTTAGGGATTCGTCTCGGAAAGAAAATTTCGTTTCACGAAGCAGGAGTCACTCCTCAAGATGTAAAAGCTGTCGAGCTCAAGTCTTCGGTTGAAGAAGATGCTGATCGCACGGTTTCTGAAGACGCAAAACTGACTGACGAAGATAAGCTCAAAAAACTGATGGATGAATCTAAAGGTCGTTTGAACGATGAGCTTGAAAAATTTTCGAAAGATGAGAAGCCCGCAGACAAGGCCATGAGTTCGGAAGCCACCGGAGCAATACCTGCGACCCCATCGAATGGAAAATTTACGATTCAACTTGGATCATATAATACGGTGGATGAGGCGAAACAGTTTGCTGAAGGTTTCACTGTCAGGGGCTATAACCCCATCATCAATGAGGTAAAAATCGAAGGGAAAGGGAATTGGTACCGGGTGAGTCTTGGTTTATTCAACACAGTAGACGAGGCAAAAACTTATATCAAAAATGAGCAAAGCCTGTTCTCAGGTCAAGACCACATCATCACCGAAATTCGCTGATTTTTTTCTTCAAATCATTTTTGATTTCTTGCGGTAGAAAGCTCTTCTCCAGTGCCCATTTATTCATTTGTACAAATTCATGGGAATGGAAACCGAGCTTTGTCGCTGCAACTTCGTATTCGTGAACAAGATTTATATTCATAATGTGAGGATCATCTGAATTGAGAGTTACTTTCACACCTTGATCATACAAAGCACGCAGCGGATGATCTTCAATCTTTTTTACGATGTTGGTGAGCCAGTTGGAAGTTGGGCAAACTTCAAGAACGATATCTTGATCCCTTACAAGCTTCATCACTTCGGGGTCTTTGATGATCTGTACTCCGTGCCCAATCCTCGACGCCTTGAAGGTCTCGAGTGTTCGTTTCACATGAAGAGCACTGGAGTCTTCTCCAGAGTGAATCGTGACTCCCATTCCATGGGATTTTGCCTTCGCGATCGATTCAGAATAGTCAGTGAAAGATTCTTCAGTTTCTAAATCTGCCAAATCTATTCCGAGTAAGCGGTCTGCATTTTTGTGAATACTTTTTCGATACCGAAGGATGTCCTCAGTCGCCTGTAGATTTTTTTGAAGATCCAAAGAGCGAGGCATAATGTGAATCAAGGCAACCTGCACGGGATATTTCTCCATACCTTGGGTGATCCCGTCGATCACTCCCTCTATAATTTCATCAAACCCCAGCGTCTTATTTTTTTGGATAAAAAGAGGAGCGAAGCGAAGCTCGATAAGGGGAATGCCTTCACGATGGGCATCTTCGACATTCTCGAAGGCCACGCGCTTGATGGCCTCATAGTTGGCGAGCACTTTTTGAGTCGTCCAAAAACAGTTGAGCACGGTCTCAAGGGAAGTCATCGGTTCTTTGATAACGAGATTCTTTGTATCTCCAAGGGAGATTTTATTTTTTTGAGCAAGATCAATAATCGTATCGAAGCGAAGACTCCCGTCAAGGTGGCGATGAAGTTCAACTTTGGGTAGTTTTTGCCAGTTCAAAAGAAAAATCCAAGTTCGAGCGCTGCGGTCATCCAGCCTAGAGAAAGCGAGCGGTCTGATTCATTTTCTTGATTGATGGCCGTTCTTGTGACAGAAGCGACGTTATAAGAAAGTTTGAAGCCGTAGAAATACATGGAACCAACACGTTTATGGAGACCGTAATTTGCCGTGAGACCATAACCACGATATTCGCGCTTGATAAAATTTTCATTCAAACGAAGGTAATTCACATAAACATCAACCGTTTCGAACCAATCTTCTGTCTCGAAAAAATCGAGAAGAAGTTTGAAGCGGTAACCAGCACCGAGACCACCTGCCAGGATATTTTCTTTTTGAGAACTAGGGCGATCAAAATTAGATTCAGCTCCCGAATTGGATGAACTCCCTCGAGAGTTTCTTGTGATCGTTCCAAATTCTGCGGAGTGATTAAAAATCTGAGCTCCGTACCATACTTGGTTATAGCGAGTTGACCTGTGCATAATGCTGGCATCGAAACCTAGAATACTAGCTGGGTGCTCATACCCGCTGTTCACGTGGCCCGCGACAGAAAATCTATTTCTATCCGCACCGGTGTAAGTTCTTTGGTCCTTGATCCCAAGATCTGTATTGAGATCGTAGATCATGCTTTCATCGCGAAGATATTTTTCTGGTTTCTTGATCAGAACATCCTGAGATGAAGGATTGAGATCATCTTCAGTGAGATCAAAGTTGCTTGCGAAGACGAGAGTTGGAAGAAGAAGAAGTGCTAAAAGTAATTTCATGACTATCTCCCCGCCAAGAGTTCAAAGTTTTCGCCCGGAAAATCTTCCAGACCCATATAATCGGAGAGCTCGAGTTTTTTTAGGAGGTGATCGTATTTCACATTTTCTGAATTGATGTGAGAGATCACAAGATTATCAACCGCAAACTTGATATCAGAGTAGACCGCGCGCCCGGCGATATAGTTATCTAGAACGGAATCATAGTTACTTTGAGCGTTCTTGTACTGAAAGACAGCGATGTCTACTTTTTGCTCGAGAAAGCGCAAGGTTTTGAAAATCGTTTTAACTTTTACTTCAAGGGCTCGGCGGGTATTGAAAAAATTGATTTCCGTAATTCGTTTGGCGAGGAAAGATTGTTGGTTTTGGCGACTGTTAAAAAATCCACCCTCACCGAGGAGTGTCCAGCGCATGTCGATGGCAGCTACGACTTCGACGTTCTTATTGCCTGGTTGAGTTTGATAGTTCCACGTTCGGCTATCTCCTCCCCAATTCTGACGATAAGATCCGAGGTTAAAAGAAAATTTTGGAAGAGGTAAGTTATCTTTCAATGTCTTCTCATAAGTACGACTGGCATTATCATAGGCAAGCTTGGCATTACGATAATCAACACTTTGTTCTTGGGCAAGCTTTAGAGATTCTTCCACCGTTGTGTTGACTGGAATGTAGCGGAGCTGTTCGTTTGAGCGGTATGCTCCTCGGTACTCGTCAGCAAGAAGATTGGACATTGATTCTTCTTCAAGTCCAACGTCAAAGCCTGCCTGCTGGTACTCAGTTTGTGAGCGAAGATAGTCAGAGCGCGTCTGATAGTATTCTTGAGCCTTCACCTTACGAAGCTGAAGTTTTTCGCGAGCGAGGCGATGAATAAATGAGGTTTGTCTAAGCTGTTCCTGACGGATCTTCAAGATTTCTTTGACCCGGATCAGATTAAAATACTGACCGATGAGTGAAAATTTGAGACGACGGCGACCTTCAAGAAGTTGTTGGTTGCCTCGGTTAAGAATATTTTTTTGGTTAAGATAGAGAAGATAATCACGGCCCCAGTTAAAGATGGTGTAATCCTCAATGACTATTCCTAAGCTTCCGTCAGGCGCGGCCTGTGCTCCGGTGCCAGGATTACTTTGAGGTGAATTTCTAAAGCGATCGATACGATGATTTGAAGTATTGAGGTCGAGAGCAATCGTGGGAAGCCAAAAGCGTTGGTACAAATCTGTTTTCTGAAGTTCGATTTGATCTTTTTGTTGGTTACGAACTTGTTGAAGGGCATTTCGACGAAGACCTTCTTCGAGCAAAGAGCGAAGCTCGATATTTCTTGCCGTCAAATCTGCCTTCGTTTCTCGATTGGCATTCCAGCGCATGCGTGGCGAAGGATCTTCATTTGGAACAGGATCAGTATTAATTGCCTGCTCGAGTTCCGTCAGATCTTCATCCTGAGCAAAGGCTGAGCATGAAATTAAGAGCGATAGAAAGAGATGTGACCAGAACAAACTCGTCTCCCAAAAAAACCTGATTATATGTGCTAAAAAAGTGTGCCTGAATTAACCCGATAAGTAAAATCAGTTATTGTAGGGAAAGGCCTGGGCAGCCTGAGCGAATAATATTTTCTTCCATCGTTTCAATTTGCAAATTGGCCAAATAGAGTTCATTTTTAACCCGTAGCTGGTTAGATTTTAAACGGGCCTGGAGAGTGTTGCGAGTTTCAGGGGTCTTTTTAATAAGAGTTTGATTGCGACTAAGAAGCGCATTCAGGCGCTGCTGAATTTGAACTTTATCGGCCCTCTCTTTATACAAGTCTTTACAGCGCAAGCTGAGGGCAGGTTTTGTAATAGCATCTTGCATTAAAGCTTCATCTTGAGCACTCACTAGAGAACTTAGCGCCAAAACAATGACAGCAATAAAGTATTTCATAAAACTATTTTAGCACGCTCAGGAGTTAACGCAATCATGAATCCTCCTCTCAAATTCTTGTCGGAAGGATGCCCCTTGAAGTAGGATGAGGGGTCAAATCAAATTAGGAAATAAACTCAATATGTCGGTGATTATCCTCATTCCGGCCCGCTATGGATCTTCCAGATTTCCAGGTAAACCTCTCGCTAAAATAAAAAATATTTCGATGATCGAAAGAGTCTTTAAAAATTGTGAGCTCTCTGGATATGAAACGGCGGTGGTGACGGATAATAATGAGATTGAGGCGCACGTACTTGGCTTTGGTGGAAAAGTTGTAAGGGTAGATGATGATGTGCCTAGCGGATCTGAAAGAATTGCTCTGGCCTATGATCGTTTTTATAAAAATAAGAATCCAAAACTTGTGATCAATGTTCAGGGAGACGAGCCTCTTTTGAAAGGCGATGTTTTAAAAAAGCTGGCAGAGTTTCACCTGAGTTCCCAGTATGAGCTTACGACTCTTGTGAGAGAGCGATCTTCAAAAGATGAGGACTTTAAAAATCCAAACGTCGTGAAGGCCTTATTTGTTCCGGCCAGTGGAGAATGTTTATATTTTTCTCGGCAGAGTATTCCGTTTGATCGGGATGGGGGGAAAGATTATTCCTGGTATCAGCACATTGGAGTTTATAGCTACACTCCAGATGCTCTCTTGAGTTTTGTGAAGCTTCCTCTGGGAAAACTGGAAGATCTTGAGAAACTTGAACAGTTGCGTGCACTAGAAAACAAGATGCGAATTGGTGCGGTTAAAACAAACCAGAAATTGATCGGTGTCGATGTTCCTGAAGATATAAAAAAAGTAGAAGGTGTTTTATGAGTCAGCAGAAGAAAAAATACATCTTCATTACCGGAGGAGTGACGAGCTCACTCGGCAAGGGACTTGCCTCTGCGAGTATCGGTTGTTTGCTTGAGCGCCGGGGAATTAAAATCAACATGCTCAAGATGGATCCTTACATCAACGTGGATCCAGGAACCATGAGTCCGATTCAGCATGGTGAAGTTTTCGTAACCGATGATGGGGCGGAAACAGATCTCGATCTTGGACACTATGAGCGCTTTACCTCGCTCAATCTTTCCAAAGAAAATAATTTCACGACGGGAAAAGTTTATCTCAAGGTTATTGAGAATGAACGGGAAGGAAAATACTTGGGAAAAACGGTTCAAGTTGTCCCGCATATCACTGACGAGATCAAAAGACGGATTCATCTCGCTTCAGAGAACTGTGATCTCTTATTAGGGGAGATCGGTGGAACAGTGGGGGATATTGAGTCACTTCCTTTCATGGAGGCGATTCGGCAGTTTGCTTTAGATGTGGGAACCGAAAACGTTCTCTTTATCCACTTGGTCCTCGTCCCATACTTAGGGGCGGCCGGAGAGCTTAAATCTAAACCGGCCCAACACTCAGTCAAAGAGTTGCGCTCAATTGGACTCTTTCCGCAAATGATTATCTGCCGAGCTGACCGGGATATCGATACTTCAATCCTCGAGAAAATTTCACTTTTCTGTAACGTTTCTAAACAAAACGTTTTTCAATCTATTGATATGGATTCAATTTATAAAGTTCCACTCGCCTTTCACCAGCAAGGTCTTGACCGACGAGTGACTGAACTTCTTGGGATCTGGGCAACAGAGCCCAAGATGGATGAGATCAATAAAGTGATCTACAACATCGAGAACCCTTTAAAAGTAGTGAACATCGGGGTCGTAGGAAAATACACCGACTTGATCGAGTCTTATAAATCCCTTGATGAGGCCTTGAAGCACGCGGCGATCGCCAACCAAGTGAAACTCAATCTCATCTATATTGATGCCGAAGATTTAGAGAAAGGAATTAAAACTGATCTCCTGGATAGCGTTGAGGGAATTTTAGTTCCTGGTGGATTCGGTTCACGAGGGACTGAAGGAAAGATCAAGGCCATTCAATACGCTCGCGAGAAGAAAAAACCATTCTTTGGAATTTGTCTCGGTCTTCAGCTCGCCATCATTGAGTACGCTCGAAATATGGTGGGCATTAAAGATGCAACGAGTATGGAATTTACCGATAAGGGTGACTTTGTTGTTCATTACATGCATGGGCAAAGTAAGGACGGAGCTAAAGGCGGAAGTATGCGCCTCGGGGCCTACAGTGCTGACTTAAAAGCCGGCAGTCTTGCTGCTCAAGTTTATGGATCAGGAAAAATCTCAGAGAGACATCGCCATCGTCTCGAAGTGAATAATGAATATGTAAAACGCTTAACGGATAAGGGCCTTGTTGTCTCGGGAACAAATCCAGATTTGAACTTAGTGGAAGTGATTGAGCTCAAGGATCATCCTTACTTCATTGCATGTCAGTACCACCCGGAGTTTAAGTCCAAGCCGTTTAAGCCTCATCCACTCTTCGCCTCATTTGTGAAGGCGAGTGGAAAACTTTAAGGAGTTAAAAATGAAAAAAATGGATTTTTATATCGGCCCCTGCGTGATCGAGAGTTCTGATCTCGCGATACAAATTGCTGAGAGACTGCTGAAAGATCTTGAACCATACAAGAATGAAATTAATCTCCATTTTAAAGGAAGCTACGATAAAGCGAACCGCTCCTCGTTCACAAGTTACCGTGGTCCGGGAATTGATGAAGGTCTCAAGATTCTCGAGATGATTAACAAGACGTACGGTCTTCCGACGTTGACTGATTTTCATACGCCTGATCAAGCAGAGCCTGTGGCAAAGTACGTGAGTGTACTTCAAGTGCCGGCGTTTCTTTGTCGCCAGACAGATATGATTTTTGCCGGGGCCGAGGCGTGCAAGAAATATAATCGCGAGCTCAAAGTGAAAAAGGGCCAGTTCCTTTCACCGGAAGAAACTAAAAATATCGTGGATAAGGCTTCTCACTTTTTGCCGAAAGATAAAATCCTCCTCACAGAGCGCGGATCTTCTTTTGGATATAACAATTTGGTCGTTGATATGGCCTCTTTTCAAATCATGAAATCATTCGGCGTACGTGCTATTCACGACGCCACTCACTGTGTGCAAAGACCTGGTGGACTCGGAACGGCGACTGGCGGAAAGCGGGAGCAGATTCTTGTTCTGGCGAAGGCCGCAGTGGCAGCTGGTGCAGATGGAATTTTTATGGAGTGTCATCCAAATCCAGAGAAAGCTCTCTCGGATGCAGCAACTGCACTTCCGCTTGATTCCGTTAAAGGGATCGTTGAGAAGCTCCTCAAAATCAGAAGAGCGGTGGAAGAATGAGCCTAAAAGAAACTGCTAAAGTCTTTGAGCAAAAACTAAAAAAGATAAAAGTTGTCGCATTTGATCTAGACGGAATTTTAACTGATGCTCATGTATGGTGGGCGAGTGAAGAAGTGGGGTTCAACCGTACTTTTTGTATTTATGACGGATACGGCATGAAGCTTCTCATGAAGGCTGGACTTAAGGTCGGTGTGATCACGGGTGGAAATAGTGTTTCAGTTACAAAACGCATAGACCAGCTGGGCCTCGATTTTTGTTACGCAGGCAATGAAGATAAGCGCGCGGCCTTCACCGATCTTCTTACAAAATATAATGTTGATGCTTCCGAAGTTCTCTACATGGGGGATGAGATATTCGACATTCCACTCTTAAAGAAAGCTGGATTTTCTGCCACCGTGCCTAATACTTGCGAAGAAGTGATCGAGATCGTGGATTACGTCACGACTCGCGAAAGTGGCAGAGGTTGTGCTCGCGAGGTTATTGATCTCGTGAGATATGCCCAAGGAATTATTCCCTCTCAGGAGAGTTTCTAGTGTTAGGGAAAAGACTCTATAAAACCTCCATGCTCTGGGTTTTTAAATTTATCGTACTCGCCTTGATCGTTTTCTTTTTCAACGATTTCTATCTTGATAGCATCACGGATGATCGTTTCACGAGCTTAGTCACTCAAGGTGGCAGCCGCGGTCGTCGGATTTTGGATTTCGTTGAATTCATCATCAAGTACCCAGGAGATATGATTTCTTTTGTTGTTTTGTACTTTGTACCAGGTGTTTACTTTGCCTTTATCCGAGGCGTGGGATTTTTTGAGA
Organism: Bacteriovoracales bacterium; assembly: GCA_038322885.1. Lineage (GTDB taxonomy): Bacteria > Bdellovibrionota > Bacteriovoracia > Bacteriovoracales > Bacteriovoracaceae > Peredibacter. Next base: position 36,920 of record JBBQGK010000023.1, read on the forward strand.
AGGGCATTGTTGTTAATCGCGGAATACCATTTTTAAATCAAACTTTGAGCTATAGCGATGTGAAGACCTACCGTTTACTCCACCCCAAACTCGCGATCTCCATCCAAACAAAAAATGGTGACGCGTTCGTCGTTGCCGACGAGAACATTGAGCGCGCCATCGCGATCCTAGACCAGCATAACATCCAAGGGGACCTCAACCAGGATGAGTTTGTGAAGATCCTCACTAACTATAAGAAGTTTGTGGTCCTCTTTGCTGCTATCGTGATTGTGCTCTATGTTGTCAGGAAGCTTGGGATTTACTTCTTTTATTCCTAAAACCCTCTCAGATGTAATATTTTTTGATTTCACGGCTGGAGCAAAAATTGGTACGAAGACAGCAACCACTTAAGGAGGTTTCTGTGTTTAAACTACTTTTCGTCGCTTTGGCCTTCACCACTACGACTGCTTTTGCACTTCCATTAGGCATCTCTCGCCCAATTGAAAAATTGAACCTCAAATCTATGGACAACGCTTCATACGACTTTGAAGGGATCGTAAAGCTCTCTAACTGTTCTGCGGCCCTCATTACTTTTGAAGGCATGCCCGACACGAAGAAAGCAGTTGTGATGACCAATGGTCACTGCGCTGATTTACCAGGTGGCGGATTTCTAAAAGCTGGTGAAGTTCTTGTGAACAAGCCGGTGAAAAGAACTGTTGGTATTTTTGATGCGAAGAAAGGCCTTCACCGTGTGAACGCGACAAAATTCATTTTCGCTACGATGACTGATACTGATATCAGCTTGTATGAGCTTGAGCTTTCTTACCGCGAAATTAAAGACAAGTTTGGCGTAAATCCATTCCTTCTTTCTCCAAAGCACCCGGCCATTAATACAGAGATGATGATTGTTTCTGGTTACTGGGAAAAAGGATGGGACTGCTCAATTGAAGATTTTATCCCAACTCTTAAAGAAGATGTTTATGTATGGGTCGATTCTCTCCGCTACGATCCTAAATGTAATACAACTCACGGAACTTCAGGTTCTCCGATCATCGAGCGTAACACGCGCGAAGTTATCGGGATCAACAATACTGGAAATGATTCTGGAGAAAAATGTACCTTGGATAATCCATGTGAAATCTCTCGTGATGGAACAATCACTGTTCGTCAGGGGATCTCATACGGTCAGGAAACTTACCAGATCTACTCGTGCTTGAACGCGAATTTTGAACTTGATCTTAAAAAGTCAGGTTGCATTCTTCCTAAGCCAAAAGCCATCTAAGTTATCTTCATAGGGCGGCAAATGTTTTCGCCGCCCTATTTTAAATCGAAAGAGTCTTTGCCTTCATTAAACGATTCCAGATTCCCAGCCAGTCTTCAGACTCATGCCTTGGCAATTTACTCGTCACAATCACATCATAACCTTCCAAATCAAACTTTCGAAGTGATTCATAGAGTTCGCGACTAGCGAGAATGGGATCAGGATTTTGCGTCCAGATTTGAGGATGGGACAATTTTTGATTGAGTTTACTTTCAATTAAAGAGGAGTCACGCTCCCAAAGAAAAGAGGGTGGAACAATCACAAGTGGGATTTTTGGCATGTAGTGATGCTTGAGTTGGCCTGGGGCCACGGGACTTTCAGCGTAAGTTACTTTTTGCTGAAATCCATTTTTCTTTAAAACATCTTCAAGCATTGAAGCGGTATAGAATCCCGGTCGATAAATTTCAATTTTTTTTCCACCCTCAAGAATCCCAACGACGGTAGATTCAATCCCAACTTCGCTTGCTCCGCCGTCTAAGATTGAGACTGTATTTCCGAACTCTTCAAAGACATGCTGGGCGGTCGTAGGCGAGGTCTTACCAAACTTATTTGCACTTGGTGCGGCAACCCCACCTTCAATGAGAGAAAGGAGTTCTAAGGCGATTGGATGACGAGGACAGCGAAGACCGACGGAATCAAGGCCCGAGGTTATCAAAGAGTGAACGCGATCATTTTTTTTTGCGATTATGGTTAGGGGACCCGGCCAAAAGTTCTTTGCGAAAAGTTCATGCACATCAGTCCACTCTGATGAAAGTGCACGGGCCTTATCTATTATATCGATGTGAACAATGAGGGGATCAAAGAAGGGACGCTCTTTAGTTGAGAAAATCTTTTTGAGTCCCTCTTCAGAGTGGATCCACCCGCCGAGACCGTAGACAGTTTCAGTCGGAAGGGCGACAACGTCGCCCTTCCTCAGTATCTCAATTGCTTTTTGAACATTGACTGATTTCAAATCTACTCACTTATGCTCGCTGGTGCCCTCGTGGCGTCCTTAACGAAATTATCAATAACTCCAAGGCCTCTGTATTGTCCATTGGAAAAATTCTGAACGAAGGTCGAGCCAATTGAACTGGTGGCCTGGATTGAACCATTTAGAAATGTGTTTTCTACACCAAAAAGATTGATGAGGTCTGTCACATTATCTGTGAGTTTATAGTAGGTCTTAAGAAATTTCGCAAATTTTGCAATTGCGGGTTTTGAATAGTTCGCTTGATAGTCTGTCAAGAAATCCACCGCATCAACACCCATACCTTGGACGCATTTATCACTCCCTGACTGACTGGCCTTAAGCATTGCTGGTCTTTTCTGATCATTAGACCAGTCCGCACCATTTTTGGAGCCGCAAACTTTCGCTAGCTGGGTAAAGAGGTCAGAGACTGGACGTTTGATGAAATAATCGAATCCCGCTTTATCGACTTTGAGGGATGAGCTTACGAGGACTGGTCCACGAAGAGCATCAGTTTCAAAATCTTTAATGAAGCTTTTTGGGAGCGTTGTGAAGTCATCGATGAACCATTGAATATCGGCCTTGTAAGTCTTTTGAGATTTCTTCATGGTTCCGTGAGCTTCATAACTCTGATTGAGACTGAACGAGAATTCTTCTGAAGAGTTAAGACGTATGATACTCGGGTCTGTGGCCTGTGGATGAGTGACTTTATATTCAAGCTGAACTTCTTTTGAATAGATCGCTACATTTTGAACACCGACCGGCATCTTTAAGAGCTTGTAGAAAAGTGCAGAAAAGATTCGGCTTAGTAGATTCTGAACGTATCTAACCGACTGCGAATAGTTGCGATGAAAGAGCTGAACTTTCCCATCTTTGATGGTCGAAACAACTTCAGAACCTGTTTTTCTGGTTTTACCCCAAAGGAGAACACTACCGTAAGTCTCAAGATTTTCGGAAGTCCTGTCTTCGAGAAGAGTGATGTATGGTTCAAGGAGTTTAACTGATCCAAAACCAGTAAGAATTTTTTTGAATTCAGTATTCTCGTCAGCATTCGAAGTGATTTTGTTATACTGGTTAGAGTTTAATCCAAGAAAATATTCTTTTCCAGATGCATAAGTATAATTGAGATCAAAACGAAGAAGTGTGAATTGAATGATCTTAAAGAAGTCGAGCTGTAAGCTCGTCGTTGCTCCAGCGGTAACGGATTTTTTGCTTAGAACTGATATTCCAAAACGTTTCGCTGAGGCATCACTTGATAGTGTATTTTCAATCGAAACTGCTTGAGCAAGATCTGCCTGGGCAAGAATTCCACCTGAGGCCGAAAAACCGTAAAAGGGTGGTGAGGTAATTATCGCTCCAGCTTTTGCCGTCCAGAGATCTTCTTTTTTCATCACTTCATTATTTTTCATGGCCGACATCCCGGCCTGATTGAACTTCAGAAAAGGGAGGAAAAGTTTGGAGAAGTCTGAGCCAAGACCTTCCATATAGGAAGGAGCAAAGTGATCGTAAGTATAAACACGGTGAAAAGTAATTCCCGCAAACGCACCGATTTCAAGATCAGTCATGGTCGTCGCACCAGCATCTTTTAATGTTTCTAAAAATGTTGTGGCCTGAATATCGATAGTGAAAGTGTCGTGAACCATCCATTGATCAACTAATGCGGGAGGAGTCACCTGACGGTCAACGTGGATATTTACTGATCCCATCGGCTTCTGCCATGTGAACCCAGAAAAATTCTGTGAGCCAAGATTAAACTGTTGATTCAAGCTATTGATGTTCGCAACCTGGGCTGCTCCAATACCTTGGTGTGAAGCTAGAAGCTGGGCGCGAATTTCATCCATCAAGGGGGATGTTTCCCCGTCGACTGGAATGCCTAGACTCGACGGGATTTCCCTGGAAATATCGGCACCAAGGAGTTTGCTTCTGATCATCAGATTAAAGGCACTGCTTGCTGTACTAGGTACTGCAGCAACAGATTTCGCGAGAGCTGTAGTAGGTAGAGATTTTTCTGAGGCAAGTGAAGAAACCTGTTTTAATGATCCCGGAGCCGAGACCGTTAGACCCTGAATGATCGCCGC
>JBBQGK010000024.1:0-40767 GCA_038322885.1 Bacteriovoracales bacterium
ATCAATGTTTGTGAGGCCGCCTTCCGGTCTCATCGAATTTTTGCCTATCAGATTCCGAATGAGGCGAAGAAGCCAGAAGCGATCATTTATGTTTTCACCTCTCATCCGACGGAATCAAGAAGTGCACCCTTTCTAAAACTCATGAACCAAGCTGAGGATCTTTTGATCGAGGCCTTGAGGACAAATTTTGAGTGTGTGCAAGATAGGCTTTTGCATTTAATGAAGATTGCGGTGAGGCTTCATCTTGCCAATAACAAACGGCCTCAGGTGAAAGATGAGATGGAAGAAATTTTCCAAACGGTCCTGAGTCCAGAGATTTTGTCTGAACAAATTGCCTTATCTACAAAAGGAGTACCCATTAGTTTTCGTACATGGGTAGGTGGAGATAAAGATGGGCATCCCTTAGTGGGTGCCCTGACGATGAGTCAGAGTTTTCAGCTTTCGAGGACCATGATCTTGTCATTTGTTGCGTCGAAAATGAAGAGCTTTGAAGATGAGTTGAAATGGATTGATGAAGGAAAGCTACTTAAGCCAGAAATTGCGAAGGTTAAGGCGAGTCTTCAAAGCATGAAAAAAGTGGTGAACGGAGACGGGAGGAAAGTAAAAGTTCTTCGGATGAGTTTTGAGAAACTCTTAGGTGCCGCAGATAAGAATCAATTTCTCTCGCCGCTTCTGATTGAAATAAAAAATCTTCTTTGGCTTTATCCCGCACTCGTTCTCCCGCTTGAGATCAGGGAGGATAGCTCTCTCATTCGAAATGCCGTGACTGATAAGAAAGAACCCATCTCCGTCATGCTTAAAACTTTGAAGGCAATCTCAAAAGGCTACGATCCAAAGTGGTACGTCCGTGGATTCATCATCAGTATGTGCATTACAAGCGAAGACTATCTAGCCGCGGTCACGATCACTATCCGCGAGCTTGGAGCTTTGGATATTCCGATCGTTCCTTTATTTGAAAATGAGAAGGGACTAAAAAACGGAAAAGATATTCTTGAAGGGGCGATGAAGAAGCATCCGATTGTGAACACTCATCGCGAGAAATGGGGCCGACGTTTCGAAATCATGGTTGGGTATTCAGACTCGAGTAAGGAAAATGGAGTTCTGCCATCGCGCTTAATGGTGGAAGCGGCACTCTTTGACTTAGAGTCCTTTCTTGAAAGTAAGAAGCTGACTCCGGTTTTTTTTCATGGATCCGGAGGAAGTACGAGTCGTGGAGGTGGGACTGTGCAGGAACAGATATCATGGTGGCCTCAAAGTGCACTCAATATTTTTAAAGTTACTATCCAGGGTGAGATGGTTCAGAGGAATTTTAATAACCACTATATTATGCGCTCTCAAGTTGGAAAAGTTCTGGAGTCTTACGCGCGAGTTGTGCCTAAGCATCCGCAAATACCTAAAGAGCTCGTTGCATTTGTGGATGGGATCCAATCTGGATATCGAGAACTCGTAAATGATTCTTCTTTTCAGGATCTAACCAGTGCCGCTACTCCGTACCAATATCTTGATCTACTTCGGATAGGTTCGAGGCCGAGTAAGCGCGCGGCCCCCGGAAAATTTAGTCTGCGTGCGATTCCATGGATTCTGTGCTGGACGCAGACGAGACTTGTACTTCCGGTCTGGTGGGGAACGGGGGCGGGATGGAAGGCCTTAAGTGTTGAGCAGAGAAAGAAAATCAAGGACTATTATCAGACTAGCCCCTTAATGCAATCATATGTTAAAAATCTTGGATTTACTTTCGCAAGAGTAGAGCTTGGAGTTTGGAATTTCCACCTGCACGTTTCCCATTTGGACGCAGGTGATAAAAAGAAATGGGAGCAAAGGATTACGAAAGAACTTAAGCTCTCGATTGATTTTTTTAAAGAGATCAGTGGTGAAGTAGATTTTACTTGGTTCAGACCTTGGCTTGCCGAGAGCATTTTTTTTAGGTCGAGCATGATTCATCCACTCAATGTGATTCAAAAGATTGCACTTGAAAGAAAAGATCACGTGCTTCTTCGTGAGACGGTGACGGGGATTGCGTCGGGGATGCTGACGACTGGGTAGCGGATTTTAGCAACACGAGTTCGTCTTTAAAAACGGATCTCGGCCTTTGCTTTCGGAACCTTGATATCAAACCAGTCTCGAAGATCCATATCGAGACCCTGGCCTAGCATGTAATTAAAGAGGGCACGACGAAGCCCAATACCCAAGACATCGTGATCTACAAACTTCTCTTCAGTAAAAGGGAGCTCGTTTCTTGCAAAGAGACCAAATTCAGATTCTTCTTGGGGTAGAATCTTCACCTTGAATTTTTCTGGGTTCAGTCCCACAGGAGAGTGAGCTGTGAGTGCGAAGCGGTGCCAGTAGGCGGAGCTTAGGTAATTCTTTTTGAAAAGCTGACGAACGACTTCAAGGCTATCGATGGTTTCCTGAATGGTCTCTGTAGGGAAGCCGTACATGAGGTACGCGTGAACAAAGACACCAGCTTCTTTAAAGTTCTTAGTCACAACAGCGACCTTCTCAATCGAGATCCCTTTGTCGATGAGCTTTAAAACGCGCTCACTAGCGACCTCGATCCCACCAGTCACAGCAATACATCCGGCCTTTTTCATCAGCTGAGTGATCTCAGCAGTGAAGTAGGGATCAAAACGAATATTTCCCCACCAAGTTACCTTGAGATTTCTTTTGAGGATTTCTTCACTCATGGCCTTGAGAAGTGTGGGCGGGGCCGCCTCATCAACAAAATGGAAGCCAGAGACTCCAGTCTCTTTCATGATGCTCTCCATTTTATCAACAACACTTAAGGCACTATCAGGTTCATAGCGGCCGATGTAATCGAGACTCACATCACAGAAGGTGCATTTTTTCCAGTAGCAGCCGTGGGCAAGAACCATCTTGTTCCAGCGTCCATCGGTCCAGAGTCTTTGCATCGGATTGATTGTTTCCATCATCGAAATATAGCGGTTCATCTTGAGGCCATGAAAAGTAGGAGCATCAAGATTTTTGAACTTCACATCGAAGATCTCTCGGTTAGAAACATGAATCACTTTTTCATTTTCACGGTACTTAGTGCGAAGGAGAGGTCCCTCGCCGTTCTTAATAAAGTTTAAAAGGTGCTCAAGTGGTTTTTCGCCGTCATCAAAGGTGATGAAGTCAACAACCTCAAAGATGCGTGGATCTTCTAGGGAGCGCAGTTCAGTATTCACATAACCGCCGCCGATCACGACTTTGACTTCAGGGAATTTTGCTTTTGTAGTCTCAGCAATTCGAAGGGCGCCTAGAAGATTACCAGGGAAGGGAATTGAGATTCCGATGACGTCTGGTTTAAATTTGGTGAGGGCCGCTTTTGTCAATTCTCCTATCCATGTATCGAGGATCGTTTTCTTTTTTAGCCGATTGTAGATTGGAGTGTAAGAGGTAAGAGACATCGCAATTTTCTCAGCATAACGTGAAAATCCGAAATCCTCATCAACTCCGATCTTAATAACATCGGCAAGATCATCCAAAAAAAGCGAGCAGATGTGTTTTGCCTTATCCACATCAGAGAGCCCGAAATAAAGATCTTCTACTCCGCCTTGGTTATCATCCAAAGGAACAAAGCGCGGTCCTTCAGGTAAGGTCTGTCGCTCGATGAACTTCTCGATATGGGGAGACTCGTGAGTTTGTAGGAAAGTGATTACATCATCAATATTGTTTTGGTACTCAAAGGCGGCATCCAAATAGAAATCAAGAAGCTCATTTTTAACTTTGGATTTTTTGATGAGGCCCGTGATTTCTTGGAGGCCCTCTTTGGAGAAGATCTTCAAGATAAGCTCAAGGCCCAGATCAATTTGCTCTACCTCATACCCAAGCTTCCCTAGATACGAGGTTAGGTACGCCGTTGACGGGTACGGCGTATTGAACTGGGTTAGTGGAGGAAGAACAAGCAGGACTTTCATGGGCGGATTTTATCTTCATTTGAAATTTATGTCACGAGCTATGAATTTTTGCGCATTTAGAGTGTCTAAAAAATAACACCCCTGTAATTTCTGGAAACTCAGGATGTCTCTGCCTTAACCTCGTTTAATATTCGTTCATTAGTCATAACGTCCTTTAATAACCTCTCAGGAGTCATCCATGAAAAAGTTCATTGCCCTTGCCCTACTTGCCCTCTCATTCTCATCATTTGCCTCAAGCCTACTCGAAGATTCACAAGACCTTCGTAGCTGCGGTGGAGTGGTAGAACTTAAGAGCTATATCGAAAATGATGGTCAGGAAAAGTTCGCCCTTCAATTTGAATCAGTAAGTGCTTGTTCAAACGTTATCCTCTCAAATGGTAAGAGCTATAAGCTTACTGATAAGAGTGGACGTTACCTCAATAAAAATATCACGCTTTCTCAAGACGCCGTAGCTGCTGCAAAAAGCTACGCTGGTCTTGGCTTGACTCTTTCTTCAAACACAGGTTCTCACTCTGAGGCCTTTGTTGTTCGCGTAAGCCGTTCAGCTCCAACTTCTGCACCAGCATCAATCCCTAGATCAGCTCCAGCTCCTGAGCAAGATTACGGTTCACAGGGTTGGTAAGACCTGATTCCTTATAATTTTACAAAGCCCCTCGGAAAGAGGGGCTTTTTTTTGTCTAAAATTCGAACACCACCTATAAAAAAAATCCCGTCCCCCTTAGAACTTCAAAACGACGATATAATTTGCCCATGAAAAAGGTCCTCCTCATCTCTACATTTATGCTGTCCTTGAGCTCGTTTGCTTCTCCTGAAGGGAGGATCTTTCAGACAAATGTTCTTTTCTCCCGCATGAAAGAGATCATCGATGTGAGAGCTGTGGCCTTGTATAAATGTTTTGGTAATAAAGGCACGGATAAGCGTCAGATTGATCATTTTTCTTCGAAGTATTTGGGCCTCGGCACAGATAGCTTCAGACCTGAGAAAGAAAAGATGGACTCAATCGTGGAAGTCTTGCGTTTGACGAATTCTCATCCAGAATGTGTGGAATATATTAAATCTGCTGATTCTGCTTTAAATAAGCTTCAACGTAAAAAATTCCTTTTACCCGAAGCCGTGGCAAGTTCGCTCTGTGCACTCTCTCTTCCAGGGACAAACTATCAATGTCTTAAAAATTCAATTTCTATCATAAGTGATCTTGATCCCTTTTGTATCACTCAGAAAAACCAGGATCTTCATGGGGTTAAAGATCATAATCCATGCATGGCCGGTGACAGGCTCCTAGGCCGCATTTTACGTAAGAAAAATGACCCGACCCAGAGTGAAATGGCCCTCTTCCTAGGAACTCTTGAAACTCAGGTGAGAGCCGCGAAACCTGGGAGTGAGATTGATCTATGGTCGATTTATTCTCAAACGAACAAAGATACATCTGCTAATCGAAAGAAATTTTTAGGCATGCTTGTTCTCGCCAATTATTTAGGCACTGCAGGTGGTTATGTTGATGGATTAGGTGATCAATACTGGCAGTCTGCTTACTCAGAAGGAAAATCCGGTGAGGAAATTTTTAATGAATTCTATTCGGTGAGAAATAAGGTCGATTGGTTTGGCTTCATCAAAAAAGGTGTCGCTAAAAAGAAGATCACTCTTATGATCAAACATCTTCCACTGAGTGGCATGAATCATCACAACTTCATGGCAATGTTTCTTGCCTGTCACTTTCGTACCTATGGAAATCTTGTTTCAAAAATTCTTCCAAACCTTCTGGGTACAGGTTATGAATCTCTTGATTTTGTGTCTCATATGCGTGAAAAAATAGGTTTTCAAAAGAGTGTTCGAAACTTTGAGACTGATACGAATCGCTATAGAGAGGGTAGTGAATTCGGGAATCAATTCTGTGGGAATCAGATCTAAGAGTTCAAACCCCAGCGGCAGTCAGAACTCTTAGGAATAAATCTAAAATTTAGCGACACCAATCCGTATAACCAGCGCTGCACATTGCATCGTCAGAGGCTGGATCTCCTGTTGAGTGAACCTGCGTGTGATGAGTGGCAGGAGTCGGAGTTGCAGTAGGAGATTCAGGAGCTGGTCTTGAAGTCCGACTTTGAGCCGGCTGACAAATTTCATCATCTTTGTGAATCCATTCTTCGCAATAAGCGGGATGCCAGCTATTTGGTCTAGTTCCCGTTTGGCAGATTGGTTCATCAGCATTAATCCAATCCTCGCAGTATTTAGGCGGCTTCTGGGATGAATGCCCCGACGGTTGGCAGCGGGCCTCGTCTTTATTGATCCATTCTTCACAATAAGAAGGCTTCGAAGGGGCCGGTCTATGAGGGTGCCTTTGTGCCTGTACCGAAAAAGTCACTAGAAGGCTTAGTAGAAGAAAAGCTCTCATTTGGGATCTCCTTTTTTAAGTTTCGGGGTCTACTTCAAAAATTTCAGATCAAAAGCTTCGGCCGTATACGAGTCAGTCAACTCACTCAAACTCTTCGTCCCCTTGCAGATGTCGACCATTTCATCTTCGTTTCTAAAACCATATTTAATTTTTGGCGTAATAAGATAACTTTCAAGTTGGTAGTGACCGTCAACCACTGTGAGATCGAAATAAACAGCGCGGATCTTATCTTGAGAGTCTACATTCGTAGAAGAATCTTCTCGCTGATATCTGAGATACATGCACTTTCCTGTCGTGTAGCTCGAATGGCCTCCCCAAGTAGCATTTCTAAATTCCCCGAGCGAAACTGCGGCATAGTGATTCGCAAGTTCAACCATGAGAATGACTTCTCTATTCAATCCATCAATCTGTTTAGAAGAACTAAGAGTGATGGCGGTCGCTCTCATAGGCTCATAATCTCTGGCCTTAACTGTTAGATTACCGCTGCTCGAAATTCCCCAAACACGATGGAGATAGCCTGTGACTTTATCATCTAGGGCGATAACCTTTGGTTCAACCTCTTGGGCAAAAGCAGAAGCTATTCCAAGGGACAAGATCATCATGAGAGTAAAAAATTTCATAAGAGCTCCGTATGTGAGTCGTTTGAGTTAACTCAATCCTAAAGCAATCCAAACCCACCTCAACCGGCAGGAGCTTATAGTGTTAAATGAGTGACGAAACAGGTAGAAAGTTACTTTATGGGCAAAAAAAAAGCCCCTCCGAAGAGGGGCTTTTGAGACTAGAATTATTTGTTTTTATCGAGTTTTTCCTGGCAAAACGCTCGCTCTACTGGGATGAGGCAGTACTTCAGGCAAAAGTTAGCGGCCTGAGCAATGAGCTTTTTGCCGTCCTGATTCATGAGTTTGTCTTCAATCTCATAAATATTCTTTCTAGCAACCTCGCACGACGGCCCAGTTGCCTTAATCACAGCGTCTTGCGAAGAGATAACTTCTGAGTCTTTATCAGAGAGTTTCATATCGGAGAAGATTTTTGCAACAACTTCTCTCACTAGATCCGAGGTCTCAGTAGAGACCTTCGTATCACGAGAGAGCTTGTAGATTGCTTCGTGAAAAATGAGTCCTGCCTGATTCATGCTATTAAGTTTCTTGAAAATCGTTTTGCTGATGAAGAGTCTTCCGAACTTTTCGTCCCAGTTTGCGGCCTGCTCGTAATGACAGCCTTCGCCTATGACAGTGATATTCGCGTCCCGAATCACTGGAATTGTGATGTCGATAAAAAGATCCTCTGGTTTGGTCGAGAGAATTTTCTTAACCATGTCAGAGACTTTCCAAGATACCGCAGGGAGGTCTTGCTGGAGGTGTGCGATGGCCTTTTGAATGTATTGATCCATCGTCAATTTTTTATCTGCTTTCCAAACTTCGATGTTATGACCTTCCTGGCTTCTGCCCTCGTAAAAATCATATAGTTCAACTTTGTTGCCACACACATGGACACCACCACCATTACCACCTTCTTTAGCAAAGCTAGAGAATGAAAGTGTCAGGGCCAGGAGGATGAATGCTGATTTCATGGAAGATCCTTAGTAAGCTCATGGAACTGAATCCCTAAGCAATAAACGGCATTTTTTTGATTGGCCTCAGAGGCAAAGCGTTCTACATCGCGGCGAAAATCGCGGATCCGGTCTTTGAACTCTGGGATTTTATCTTTATCAATTGAGAAAATATTCGAGGAGATCTCTCTGACCGCAACATCCTGCTCGTGGAGCGCTTCTGTGGCCTTCTTCATAAGTTGTGCGTGAAACTTTTTGAGGGCCGTTGAAGGCACGTCAGATGGGGTAGCGAGGAACTTAAAGGTATCGATGAGTTTGCCATCTTTTTCAACAAGAAGATTCAGTTTCTTCATACGCTCAACAGCTGTTGTGACTTCCACTGCTGTGATGCCGAGCTTTTTTGCCATCCATGATTCTGAGTTTTCAAAGTCACTCATGTAGGTAAGTTCTAAAATAGCGAAGTGGTACCAATCTGCGATGACCTTGAAGTACTCAAGATGAATCTCACTAAAAGACTTGGCCTCGCGCTTATAAAGAGTGATGCGTTTAGTGAATTCAGCTTTATCTTTTGCACTTCGAGCAGAGGCCGCTCCTGCAGAATCACAGAACCATTTTGTTTTATCTTCAGCGAGTTTTAGTTTAATGGCGATATCTGAGGCGTGATCAACCGATAGTCCCGATTTTTTAGAGAGAACCTGACTCAGTCTTGGGGCAGAGATATCAAGATCACGAGCAAACGCCCGCAGTGAATAAGATGAATTCGCTAATTTTCTGCGTTCAAACTCGGTGTTGAGAATTTCGTGATAGTCCTGATAGCTCATGGTTAAATTCTATCTAAGGAAGGAGGAGCTCGGGGTGAAAGTGCAGAGATTACCTGGACTGTAGATTTTTTTGACAGCGTTTGATGGGTGAAACTATGTTGAGGGGACTTTGCCTAGCATCCTTTGACACTATCGACGGTCTTTTGCATATCTTCACAGGTCTTTTGACCTTCATCCCAAAGGCAATTTTTTTGACACCCATCCACCGTCTCGTGGATAAGGTTTTTGATCTTATCAAAAGTGCTCGTGATGCCAGACTTGTCTTCTTGCTTGCGACACTGCTCAACGGTCTCGACAAATACTTTTAACTCCTTAGCGAGCATATTGAGGGAGCTTGTACAAAATCCGCTCGTCGCGATTCTTTTTTGATCTGCTGTCATGTTAGTCGTATCTATTTTCTTTCCCAGAGGTTCATCAGAGAACAAATTCGCGATGAATTTGCGGGCAAAATCGGGATCAGACTTATATTCTTCAACGTCATTCATAAAACCAAAAAAGAGCTCCTGAATGATCACCCCTGCCTGTCCCATAGGCGATAAACGGGGGTATAGATACATATCCACGAAGAGAAATTTGCTGTCGTATTGCTTATCTGCGATCTCTTGATAGCTGCAACCTTGATCAACAAAAGGAATTTCAGGAAGTCCCTCATGAGTCACAAATCCTGCTTCTATGATTTGTATGTGCTGAAGGACTGGTAAGATAGAATCATAGATAACTCTCGATTGTTCCTTCATCCTCAGCATGGCGCGAACGATGTATTGCTCTCGGGTGATACTCCTGTCATCTTTCCATAGTTTGATATTGTGAAGGTGAGGGTTCCCCCCTTCATAAAAAGAGTAAAGTATGGGCCTCTTTCCGCAAACCATGACTCCACCAGGGCTGTAGGCGAAAGCACTTAGGTTAGAGAGTAATAAAAATAAAAAGAGTAGAGGTTTCATCAGTCTTGATTATAGAGGCCTGCCCGTAAATACATGGGACTTTCAGAATTAATTACTTGCTGTGTAGAATTTTTTGTCACTTCAAGCCGCCTCAGCACCCCTCTAAGTGATAAGCGATTCATTTCACAGGTGTTTTCATACTGATCGTACTAAAGTTGGATTGTTGAAGGGGCCTGATTTTCTGAAGTTGGTTTTCTCTTTTCTTCTCTCTCACTTACATAACTCATTACCAAGGCCGCAAGGGCCGCTTCTAGAGCTGTCTCAGTTCTTTTAAATTCTTGAATTTTCTTTGCCTCGTTATCTTTTGAAGTGAGATTCTTGAGAGTCAGGATAAGAGTAGCGATGAGTCCGAAAAACATAATAAAAAGGACAACCATTGATCGGGTTAGGGCAAATTCACCAGCATCTAGCTGAGTTAAGAATCGATCGATGAGATAAGCCAGGGTAATGCAGCTCATGATTGTGCAGATAAAAAGGACGATGAGAGTTTTTAAAATTTTCTTCAGTCGTTCCATCAATTGATCAATAATCGTCGTAGGACTTAAGAATGATAGACACTGAGAAAGGAAATTAGAGATGAATTCAAAAAATTTCACGAGGTGCCTTGAGGTATAAGTATAAGACCTACCTTAGCAACACAACCATCTTGCTGTCTTAGATTCTTTTGTCCTGGAGAAGATACTTTTTAAAAAACTCTCTTATCTTCTTCTTATGAGTCAGCCCTGTCTTCAAAATCACGTGAAAGTGATCCCCACTGATTCTCTCCACGTTCTGAGATCTGAATTCTTTGATGAGTAACTCCTGTTGAACCGTGGGCACTGTCACATCATCTTTGGCAACGATAAAGGACGTTGGTCTGTTTCCAATTCTTGAAGCAAAATCCAGAGGATCGACCACCACAGACGGGGCCAGGAAATCGCGATAGTCTTGGACATCCTTGAGATGATATTTTTCAATTCTCTGATCGCGAAGTTGAGCTAAATGTTTCTCTGTACTGCGAGCGATGATGTCTGCCATTCCTCCACCCGTAACGATGAAAAACCCTGCGCTGATTCTCTCATCGACCCCCATGGCGAGAGCGGCAGAGATACCACCAACACTTGTTCCCATGATTCCGAGCTGGCCCTTCTTTGGATTGATGTCATCTATCACGTTTCTCATGGCCGCGAGAGCTCTCAGGGCCCCCCGGTCGTGCATGATAGGGTCCAGGCTTGCCTCGTCATCATAATCCCAGTGTGAAACCAAAACGACTCGTATACCATGAGTACAAAGCTCATTGGCATAAGCATGATCAATAATATTTTCTCCACCCGTTGGTGGCATGAGAAGAACTGTTTTTAGCTCTCCTGATTTAAAACGGGGACGATAGTCTTTGACTTCAATTTTTCGCTGATTTTTGAGTAATGGGTCCTGACCTAAGATATGACGTAGCTCGAGCTTGCAGAATGCAAAACTACTCGTCTTCTTGATTAAGGCTGAAGAGACATTTGAGCTGTAACCTTCGGATACTTTTTCCAGATCCGAGGCCTGAGCAATTGTTGAAAAAAAAAGTATTAACAAAAATAATTTATTCATGGGGATAAGATATCTTTAAAGAAATCTAACCCTCACTATTTTAAATGATTTTGGAAACAATACAGGGGATGTAGAAATCCTAGACAGCGCTATTTACGCGAAATTTGAATTGAGCCACGGTAAGAGCCACCCGGATCATAGTACTTACCAGTCAATTGATTCGGACGACTAACATCCATGATAATAAATTCACCTGGAGCAGTTTCGATATAAATCTGATCCTTCGTTCCCTCAACCAGTTTTAAAGTTTGATTATTTCCGTCGCCTGAGGAATTGGAATAAATGTCGCCTTTTGGATTAATCAGAACAATGCGAGTCTGACCTTGAAGCTTTCCATCAGTCACATCGAACATCAGATCCATTTCGACTCTATCGACGCGCCCTTTGTTGACTCCAAACTCCTGAACAAAAACTCCCTCGAAACTCCCTATCATTTTTCGAACTTCGGGTGTCATCTTCGTTGCTGCCTGCGAGCTTCTATAAGCGATGAGGCGTTTGAGGTCTTCTTCCTTCGTGCTGACAATTTTTTTGGATTTTTCTTCTTTAAGAGTTTTTTTCAAATTCATAGAAGGAGGGGGAGTTGAGTCTTTTATTTCTGATGTCGTTGGAGACTCAGCAACCATTGTCTGGTCAACTTTATTTTCGACCGTCTTACTTATAGTTTGAGCAGCGGCATGATTTTGGGTTTTGTTATAAAGAGTCGCAAGAAAAAGCACAACGGCTTTGCCGTAATATCTCTCGGCTTCAGCGAGCTGTTCATCTGCATTCGAAAGAGCTTCTACCTTCTTAACTCCGTCTTGTGACCAAGTCTCAAAAGGAACTGCAGGGGCCAATGTCGAATTGGTTGAGCTGAGCTTTCCTAAAGTGAAGCCAATGCCTAAACCCAGAAAAAGAATGATGATGAGTTTCATGAAAATCCTTTTCTTTTAAGCTTATCTTTTTTTATCTACCAGATCGATCATAATATTTGTATCCCGATTGAATATGTTCGTGTCATTCCGGTATTGTCCTTAATTTATCCATCAGATTCGCAGAAAATAGTGCTCTCAGGTTTGACCTCAGTCAAAGAAACCAGTCATCATCCATCAAGTTCAATTTTCAAAAGGATAGAACAATGAAGTTTTTAAATGCCTGTCTTCTTGCCACACTTGCCTTGCCGGTGATTTCAATAGCAGCTGTGCCTACTCCAAATAAAGATATGGCCAAGGTACTCGATACCTTGAAGTCAGATAATGGAACGCCCATTGAAAACCTTTCTGCCGTGGAGGCAAGGAAACAACCCTCCCCGGCCGATGCTACTCGAGAAGTGATTACTAAGATGGACGGGAAATTTGAGCCCATGGCGGTAAAAAATGTAAAAGATATGGAGATTGACGGTGCCGCTGGAAAAATCATGGCCCGCTTTTATACTCCTGAAGGAAATGCTCCAATGCCAGTGATTGTGTATTATCACGGTGGCGGCTTTGTGATCGCTACCAATGATACTTATGATGCTTCACCTCGCGCACTTGCGAACGGAGCGAAGGCGATAGTGGTTGCCGTAGAGTATCGGAAAGCTCCTGAAAATAAATTTCCTGCTGCCCATGAAGATGCCTGGGCAGCTTACAAATGGGTTTTAAAAAATGCTGCAATGTTTGGTGGAGATCCTAAGCGTGTTGCAGTTGCTGGTGAGAGCGCAGGGGGAAATCTTGCTCTAAACGTTGCTCTTCGCGCACGTGATGAGCAAACTCAGCTTCCCATTCACGAGCTTCTTATCTATCCAGTCGCTGGCAATGATATGAACACGGCTTCTTACAAAGCAAATGCAGATGCGAAACCATTGAACAAGGCGATGATGAAATGGTTTGTTCAAAATTATACTCGCACGCCAGCGGATGCGAATGATAAACGAATAAATCTGGTCTCCGCCGACTTTAAAGGTTTGAATCCAGCGACTATTATCACTGCTCAGATTGATCCGCTCATGACTGAAGGGAAGGATCTTGCGGATAAAATGAAAGAACAAGCAGTTTCAGTTGATTATAGGAACTACGATGGTGTGACTCATGAATTCTTCGGGATGGCACCTGTTGTAAGTGAAGCAAAGGATGCACAGGCGTTTGCATCAACGAATTTAAGAAATGCGTTTCAGAAGCAGGCGCAAGAAGTTCAGGAGTAATGGTTTACGAGTGTGCGCCCCCTTCGGGGTCGTACACTCCCTGAATTGAAATCAGCCTTTCTTGAATCCAGGTAAGTGAGACGCCCCAGGCGCAAGAGCTATTTTTTTTGCTTTTTCAACGGCATCTTTAAAGTTGGATTTGCTTGTGAGCGGTAGATCAAGATTTTTTCTCAGAAATGTCGCCCATTGGAATTCAAAGAAGGGAACCTTACTTTTTTCAATGACCTTATTTTCAATCAACTCCCACACTAGGCTTCGGTAAGGATCATCGGCCATACAGCGTACATCTGAAGGTAACAATTCTGGAGAGTGAGGCCCATGACCAAATTGATCAAAAAGATACATCCAATTCTTACTCTTTAAGAAGCTCCAAAATTCCTTTTCATTGAGATCACTTTTGTCTTCGAGGATTTCAATTTCATAATCATTTACATCAAGCTCCCAGCAGGCGCGAGCAAAGTGGTGATGATCGATGAGATACATTTCTTTTTGAGGCCCGATCACAACCGGGATAGCATGATTTTTACAATAGTCAATCAACTCACTCTTGCTGAATTTCTGCATGTTCTGAGTTTTAAAGTGAACTTCGTTCATTCCCAAAGCAAATTGAGTCGGACGTAGATTAGTGATGCTTGTTTTTTTCATAGCCTCATCATCGGAGGAGTTCACTAATCTTTCAATTCTTTTTTTTGAGAGCCGAAGCTTTTGATACTCTCTTAAGCTTTGGAATGCGGGTTCTTCACTATCAGTTACAATTCACCGTCACGATTTTAACTTTCTTTTCATCCCGTTGATCCCAGTTAACAGGAAAAGAGACGGTTAGAATTTTCTTGGCAGTCGTGGCGAACTTCACCTCAAAAGAAATTTCTTTCGATTCATTAGTTCTGCTGATTCCTTGATTCCACATCCCGACGCATTTTGTAGCACCCGTTTCCTTGATGCGATTTAGGGCCTCGCCATCGCACACGATACTTGCTCTATTGTAGTTAAAAAAGAGGCGACCGACAATGTTACTACCTTCGTCGCTTGCGAGATCGACAATGGCCCCGTGGTCATTTGTACAGCTGATTCCGTCAGCACTTGCCATTGATTGGAAGGAGAGAAGAATTAAAAATGCGATCGTTAGTTGTTTCATAGATGCCCCTTGGTTACGTCAGAGTATAGAGAAAGAGATCCATTGAAGAATAGGGTGTTGGGATATAGTTTTAATAGGTCTTAGGCTATGGTTTGCAGCTGTGATTACCGCAGCTTAAAAGTCGCTCCGCAAATACCTTTTACGCATTCAGGAATAAACACTCCCGCTTGGGCACAGGCACCTGCCATCGAGCAACTTTTGATCTGTGCCGAAGAACATGTTGAGAAATGCTCATAAGATTTTGCATGATTGATGTTCACTGAATCAATGAGCTTGTTCTCAAGATCCGTAGCACGAGCGCAGTACATACAGTTGCACGATAAAGTGACGATGGTACATTCCTCGAAAGTCTTACATATTTTTCTCACGTCTTGCTGGCAAGTTCGAGTCACGCATATGAAGGACTCACCTTGTTTGATGCAATCAGAATCAACTTTGCATTCCTCAGCGTAAAGAGCATAAGAAGTCATTAAAAGGAAAAGGGAAAACCATCTCATCATGATGACTTCCTGGCTTCGCAAATAATAAATTTTTGGTTCGTAGAAAGAATCCGGCTGTTGCCGAAAATCTTTTTAAGTTTGACCTGGTACCCTAGGTGACTATTCCCAATCACAATAAGACTTCCACCATGCCGCAGGACCTCGGAGGAATCCTTGAACATCTGCCAGGCGATGAAATCACCAATGGTATTTTGCTGATGGAAGGGGGGATTACACAAAACGAGATCAATATCTTTTTCCGATCGATCTTCAAAGCAGTTGGTCCAGAAAAACTGCGCCTCGTCTTGGAAGTGGTTCTCGTAATTGGTTTCCGCACTTTTAATCGCCATCCAGGACTCATCACTGAAAATTATTTTTGCCCCGGGGTTGAGCATTTTGGCTTTAATCCCGATGATCCCGTTCGCACAGCCCAGGTCAAGGATCTTGGAGTATTGGCCCATTGGAAGATTCTCTAGAAAAAAACGCGAGCCGATATCGAGCTTTTCCCTGCTAAAAAGATTTGAGTGATTTATGAAAGATTTCTCAATGCCATCCATCTTTACCGTTTGCGGATAGGGAGATGAGACTTTCTCTTTCTGGAAGTCAGCGAAAATAAGTCGCGCTTTTTTTTGTGCAAGGCTTGTTGTCGTTTTACCGATGTATTTATTTAAAAGATCGAAGCTTGTGGGAGCGAGGTGCTTAACCATTGAAGTACAAATTATTTTTGAGCCGAGATGCAGGTGCTGAGTCAGGCAGCAGAGTTCGTCTTCAAAAAAGGACATGTTCTTTGGGATCTGAATCAAAACGTAGTCAAAAACGCCCTCGATCTTATCAAGGTCAAAGACAGGTTTCATTTTCTTGTTACTATTGAGCTCAATCGCCTTGGCACCCACGAAAGAATCTGTGTAAGTGACGCAATCAAAATTCTCCATCCCGACACTCAGTGCCCCGAAACGATCATTCATGATGAGAATTTTCTTATCTTTTAGATCCTCGCCTTGGATATATTCCAGAAGTATTTCATCAGCGCTATCCCAACCCTGCAATGGATCGTTAGCGACAACCGGGTAGCGCTTAATGGAGGTGATGGGCCTAGGCATAAGTCATTATAGTCTATTTAATCTTCGTTCATACAGTTAAAATATCATTCCAACTTGTCGTAAATTTTTTAGAAATATAATCTGTCCTGAGCTTCCACTCATGGTTCACACCACAGGCAAGACTCTTGATGGTCTTCGGTCCAAAGCGCAAATTGATCGCATCAAGGACCGAACTTAATTTCTCGTTATCATCTTGATGGGGATTAAAGAAATCCATTTGCTTCTCACTTTTGGGAACAATGTGGTTTAAAATGACTCCACCTTTTTTATAACCGTACCCGGGCCGATAAATCCGCGCTAGGACTTCGTGAGCGGCCTTGATCATCCGAATCGTATCCGAAGTTCCTCCCTGGAAAGTGTAGCTCTCACTTCCGTAGTACTGAGGCAGGTCTTTAAACGCATTGGTGTGAATGAAAACCGTGAGACTGTAGGCGACACATTGTTGCTCTCGCAATTTCTCCGCCACTTTCGTCGTGAAGGTGGCGATCGCTTCTTTTAGTTCGCTTCGATCATAGGTGTCTTTGCCAAAGCTTCTGGTATTGGCGATAATTTTTTTATCTTCGACTTCTTCCATCTCTAGGCATCTCACTCCGCGGAGCTCTTCTTGTACCTGCCGCCCAGTTTTTGTAAGAAGCTTTTGAATGAGATTATCATTTCGGTACATCTTGAGCTCATAGGCCGTGTTGATCCCCAGAAGTTTTAATTTTTGAGCAGAAGCTGATCCAATTCCCCAAAGTTTGCCTACGGGAAAGTCTTTCAGAGAACGATCAATCTCTTGATCTGTATTCATGACCCAGACACCCTTACTTAGCTTTGATAATTTATTAGCGGCCTTGGACAAGACTTTGGTTTTTGAAATCCCCACGCCCACCGGAATACCGGTTTTTTCCAGGATGGTTTGTCGAATTCTTTTTCCGTACTCTTGAAGGTCATAGTGATCAAAGCCATCAAGATTGATGAACGCCTCATCCACGGAGTAGACTTCGGTCTTATCTGAGAAACTGCGGATGACGTCCATCACGCGTTTAGAGAGATCATCGTAGAGCGTGTAGTTTGAGGAAAAGACAAAAACCTTGTGCTTTTCAATCCGATCCTTGGTTTCAAAAAATGGTTCGCACATTTCGCCAAAGCCAATCGCCTTCGCCTCTTTCGAGAAAGCGATCGCACAGCCATCATTGTTCGAGAGGACAATCACGGGTTTGCCGCGCGTATCGGGTCTAAAGACCCTCTCACACGAGCAATAAAAAGAATTACAATCCACAAGTCCTATCGTCATACGATCATGCTCCGGTGGATGGATGAGACCACCCCCCAGATAAAATCCTCACCCTCTTCAACGTCACCAAGGCTTTTATTAAACGGCATGAGAACCGGAAAACCATTGATCTTTTGGTACTTGGCGAGAACAAAATTGTTGCCGATCACGGCCACCACCACCTGATTCACAGCGGGCTGTTTTCCACGATGAATGACGAGGAGATCATTTTTTAAGATTTTAAAATGATCATAATTATTTCCTGCTCTCACAAAAAACATCGCTGGTTTATCGGTGATAAATTTTTGATCAAGGGATAGCTCGTCTTCAGCGTACTCGCTACATGGACTCTGGAACCCTGTCATTTGTTGAATTATGGCCATTGGAAAACCCTCCTAGCACTTCTTTGGATTATCCGTATATTTTCCGTAATTGCAATAGGAGGGAAAAAAATCCCTATCCTGATCCCAGAAATTCACAGGTTAGGGAGTAGCTGGCCACGAGATCAATACTTTGCACAAACCTAGATTAGGCGGTTAAACTTGACCAATGTCACCCACTCTTATTTTTCTACATGGTGGACCTGGGTTCCGAGATTACCTTAAACCTTATTTCTCCTCTCTTGATGAATACTTTCGATGTGTGTTCTTTGATCAAGTTCGCGGTGACTCAATTAAGATAGAAGATCAGCTGACCCAACTTGACCAAATAATAAAGAGCGAAAATAACCAAGTCGTACTCATAGGACACTCTTGGGGCGGGGTTCTAGCAACCGCTTTCGCCTCTCATTGTCCAGAGAAGTTGGCGGGGCTTGTCTTAATAAGTACAGGGCTTAAGGCTTCGCATTGGAAAGATGAGTTTAGAAATGAGCTTAAGAATTTAAATTTGGAAGATGCTACTCCCGAGCAAATATTTTTGACATCTGAAGAGCTAGAGACTGGAAGAGCACTTCTCGATTCTGCGTGGATTGAGTTTTCGGTCGAGACATTCGATAGTCTGAATTCGACGTATCTACAAGACTACGATCTCACTGGTACACTTTCAAATCTCACTATTCCCATTTTAAATATCTTCGGACAAAACGACGTTCGATTCCCAAAGAGAGTGACCAAATCTTTCTCTAAGAACAATAGCCGTGTTATAGACTTAGAAATATTGGGTGCTGGACACTTCCCATTTCTTCTGGAATCAAATCGAAAAAAAATCACTGAAAATATTCATCGTCTTTTCCTAAGCGCCTCAGTCGGTTAATTATTGACTCATGAAACGGACATTTATTTGAGCAAGAACTCTTTTAAATACGCCAAAGGAACATGCTGATCAAGAATGTGCTCTCCTTCCTGATGACATATAATAACTTTTGGTAATTTATTTTTAAAAACTTTTTTGACCTCCGGAAAATCTGCTACGATTATATTCCTGACAGGACTAACCTTTGCTTCAATAAAAAGAAAATGGTTAGGATCTTTTTGAATAAGAAAATCAATTTCTTCACCTTCTCTAGACCGCCAATGGTAAATCTGGAGACCTAGTTGGAAATTGATATTCAATTTAAAGATTTCTGAAAAAACGAGATTTTCGAATAAATTCCCTTGCTGTGGTGAAGTGAGAATTGGCTCCGCTGAGGTCCAGCCTTGAAGGCGACAGGCCAGTCCCGTATCTAAAAAAAAGACTTTAGGTGTCTTCACAAGTCGAGAAGATAAATTTGATGAGAAGGGCATCACAAGTGCAATGATATGCATTTTCTCTAAAATTGAAACCCAATCTTTAATGGTTTTCGAATCAACTCCGACGTCTCTTCCGAGGCTAGATAAGTCTAAAAGTCCTCCAACCCGGCCAGCAAGTAATCGGATAAATTTTAAAAACTCATAACTTTTTTGAATTCCGGCAGCGAGAACAATATCCTTCTCGACGTAACTATTAATGTAGTCATCAAGGAATTTCTTAGTATCTCGTTTGTTGTTTGAGTGCAGTTCAGGCCATCCACCTTTATAGAGAATATCTTGAATTGAAGACGGTCCAGCAGCGAGAATTTCAGCAACGCTCAAAGTGTTCAAGTCAAAAAAGCTAGCTCTTCCCGCCAAACTTTCTTTGATATTTCGATCCATTAAAATTTGATTGGAACCAGTAAGCCTTAAGATTGTTTGCGGCATATTTCTGGAGTCTCTCTTAAAAAGATCTGCTTTTCTCTTAAGAGAGGGAAAAAGAGCAGGGGCATACTGAGCTTCATCGATAAAAAGTTTCTGATCTTTAAATTGACGTAAGAATAACTCGGGATCAGTTTGAGCAAGCTCTCTTAGCGAGGGATCATCTAATGAAAGCTCTTTAAATTCTGGATCGAGATGTAAAATCAGGCTAGATTTACCACACTGACGAGGGCCCCTAATGATCTGTATTGTGTCAGTATTTTGCTGAATA
Organism: Bacteriovoracales bacterium; assembly: GCA_038322885.1. Lineage (GTDB taxonomy): Bacteria > Bdellovibrionota > Bacteriovoracia > Bacteriovoracales > Bacteriovoracaceae > Peredibacter. The sequence continues at coordinate 19,738 of JBBQGK010000024.1, forward strand.
GAACGGGAAATATCTCTTTGAATCCACATATTTGTCAATTATGGACTGGGAATCCTTTTTTGTCAAGCCAGCGGAGGTGCCTAATTTTTAAACGCAGCCTGTATTTTCTGATCCATCCCGATTTCCTCAACTTTAAACCTGATATATTGATTTAAACCGGAGCTTATAAAATGAAAACACTTCTAGCCGTCCTCACCCTTTCTTTGATCTCAGGCCTCTCTTTTGCCGGAGAATTGAGAGACCCAGAAGGACACTTGAACGAGATCACCTCATACCTTGGTCGCCCAAACTTTAATTCAGATTTTAAATGTGGAGATAAGAGTAGCATCAGTGGTTCAGCGAAAGTTGCCAAAGTAAAAGTTGAGTCAGTTGAACTCTCTGAAGAAATTATATGCGAGGGTTCCGAAAAGATTCTGCGCACGAAAGTTCTTTCGAGCCAAGGGGCCGTGAACAATATTGAGATCAACGGACAATCTTTGGGAAGTTTCTTTGAGAACATGCAGACTGCCGATCTGGTTTTAGATCGCAATGCCTATGAAGCTGATCCTAAGGATTATCTTTTTGAACTCATCGGTAATCTTGGCGAGAGTGACTCTATTCTCATTAAATCAGTGAAGTTTGATAAAGTGAAAGGTCCGGGGGACGAGAAGATCAATGCGATGATCGTTCAGGTCGAAGTACAAATGGAAGAAGTCGAAGGGCCAGCGATGTTTAAGAAAATGGACATCAAGATTTACGTGAGTCGTGACCTTCCAGGGGTGAGTAGAATTTTTAAAACAGAATTATCAACGGGTAAAGTGCTCATCATGAGTACGGCCGGTGCAAAGCTAGAGGTGAGCTCAGTCATTCGCGGGAAATAAGTTAAGCTCACCGATCAAAAACCAAAAAATAATTAAAACGTGTTGATGTAGGCCGAGAGCCCAATGTTAGTTCTGTCAGCACGGATATCCGCTGGAATGAACTGGATATTCGGGTATAAGAAAATATCACGAGTCACAGAGATCCCGGTGCCGAATGATTGGTACATGATACGCTGAGTGTAGTTATTAGGTTTCATCTCTCTTGTTTGCTGATACACAGGCCAGCCCACGAGTGTTCTCAAGTTAAGCCAATCATTAATGATGTATTCAGCGATTGGGTAAGATTGCCACACGTTTGTCGCAAGTTTCTGACTGTTTCCAATGGTCTTATCAAAAGCGTATCCGGTCCATTCAAGAGCAAGTCCCAGAGAAAGATTTGATTTATTCACGACTTTCATCATGGTCACTGAGACGTCTCCGCTGGCGCGGTATCCCTGGTGCCTCTGCTGAGAGTTTGTGATGAGAGTCGGAGTGATTGTATTCACAAACTGGTAGCCGTTAAAGTTCATGAGATTGGTATAGATCAAATTCGGATCGTTGGCCGTGAGCACACCTCTGGTCTTTTTAAATTCGTCCTTGAGGTCCGGATCATTTGTTTTGATGGTGGTGTTAAAGGGAGTTGTCATGAAGACACCGGTAGCAACTGTCAAACTGTTGAGAGCATTTAAGCGGTACCTAAAACCAACGTTGGCATTCATGTATTGGAGAGTCAGGGAATCTGCACCTTCATTGATGTTTGGACGTTGGGCCGCGAGGGGTTTTCCAACTGAGCCACCATTGTAGTTAATGTTGAAGTTCCCGCTCCAGCGAGATAGCGAGCCAGAAGAGGCACGGAGGAGACGGTTGGTGATGGCCTCATCAGCTTCATCGACAGATTTTGTCGCAGCTGTCGAAGGTGCTTGAATCTCAACGACCTCAGAAATGTCGACCGGTTTTTCGACTTTGCCTTTTCCCGAGCTCTCTTTCTTGGTTTCAGTTTGAGCAAGTAATGAGGAAGAAGCGACCACAGTCCCTACAACAATTAAAACTTTTAAGCTTAACATGAATTACCTTTTTCTTTGAAAATTGCGCCAACCTTTGCAACATAGAACAACTTCAACGAGAAGAATAGTTGAAGAATGTCGTTAAAGAGTAAATGTAATTCTATTTTGGTTTCTATCACCCAAGCGGTGTCAGTTTGGGCCTGGTTACCAATACCATCAATTTATCGACTCATGTTCAGAGCGATCACTCTTTGAAGAAAGATAAAGGGCATCGGTATAGCTGTAAATCTCGGCCAGAAGTTTTTGCGTCTCTTCTGGGAAATCCGATGGCTCGATCCCTTCGATCTCAAGCTGCTTAAACTTTTTAAGAAGTTTCTTAATACCTGAATTGATTTCCTCAAACTCACGAGTCGTCGGATCGTTTGGAGTTGCTTGGATCGCCTTATCGACACCCTGGACCTTCGCGATTTTTACAAATTTCTTGATCTCACGAACGGGGAGCTCTTTAAGGTGCTCGAGCGCCTCAAACTGCTCATCTTTACTGAGTTTGACGATCTCATTGGTTTGGCTCAAAGAAAGTTTTCCATTCTTTCGCGCCTCTTTGACAACAGGGGAAGCCATCTCATCACGGTTCACGGCCTCGTGAATCTGCTTTGGAGAGAGACCTGTTTTCTCCGCCACCATGTTCAGAAATTTTTCAGCTGGAAGAATCACTTTTTTGGGGGCATCTGCTGTGGCCTCGATGGTGATGGTTTCAGTTTCTTCACCGGGGTTGAGTTCCTGATAAATTTCTTTAGCACGTCGAAGGTGAGACTCGATCTCCATCTTCGAGAGATCTTTACGAACAAGATTTTCATCAATGGAAACCAGTTCCGTCTCTAAAGGACCACGATCCACGACTGTCACCATGGCCTCGGTGATACCAAGGTTTCTTAAAGCTTGATAGCGGCGAGCTCCGGCCAGGAGAACATTATCGGCAGAGATGACTAGAGGAGCGATGAGTCCCAGGGTCTGAATGGATTTTTCAAGATCTGTGACGTCTGTTCCAAAACGCAGGTATGAGTTAGTGGCCTTAAGGTCTGATAGTCTTCTAATTTCCAAGTGAACCTCTCTGTTGTGAGAGATCATCCTGCTTCAGTGATTAAGTGGTTGTCAGAGCTAAATTTTGTAAATTTCTAACATCGTCAGAATTTTGTCGAAGATTCAATATGAATCGTTTAATCCATCAGCAAAATTCTACCTGCCGCAGCCTTTAGCTTGGCCTTGAAACTTAAATCTGGCTCCGAGAGGTAGGGGAATTTATTTGTGGCAGGACGATAAGGCGCATTGACTCCGTCTGAAATAAGAGCACCTTTACCGGCGTTAAAATAAAGCCGGTAGAGGACATCCATGATGTCATCCTGAGGACGTCTCCCGCCACACGTCTGATGGCTACCACCTTCAACGAGAGAGCGTTCGATTTCAAGGAAACTATTTTTGCTACATGGCTTACTCATATCCACGACCAGAAAATCATCGACAAGAATATTCGCCAGAAGCTCTTTCTGGGCTTGATTCCAGTCAACTTTTCCATCAATTTTATCGTAAAAAGAAATGTTGTTTAAAAGTCTCACTTTATAATTGTTTGAAAAAGTTGTGGAGTTTTGAAAGGGAGTTTCCTGGTTAAATGAATCCCTAAGATCGGACTTATCACGGGCATTGAGGCTCACGTTTGTGATCTCGGGTCTTCCTACCCGGTCCAAGCGACCACTGTCCGTCAGGGTTTGAGCTGCGACGGCAAAAATTCTGTCGTTTCCAAACATCGCCTGAACATCTAGGTTGATGACAATACTCAGAACATTAATCATATCCATCGTGTTCGAATTTGGAGCGGGAGGAAGGATTCCTTTATCACTGATAGATTTTGCCCAATCAGCATTGAAGAAAAATGGATCAGATCGATTACCTGCGTAAACGCGAATTGGCTGTCCGGCCTTAAAGGGTGCGAGGGCATTGACCTTGGCTTTTCCGCTCAAAACTTTTCCACTGCTCTTGCATTCGACAGAATGAAGATCGTGGTCATACGGGGTAAAAAATTTACAACTGATCACGACTTCGTTTTTGGTCGAGATAGAACTTCCGATGGAAGCAGATCGAATCAGAATTTGATAGTCGATCTTATCTGCGAAGTGGCCATTACTTGGAACAAGAGGATATGTGTTTAGGATAACCGTGAGTGAGCCCGGCTGATCCGGCGATGGATAGGCAAAGAGGTCGGTGATATCCGAAGCCGCGTGTTTAGTCGTCACAGGTCCATCAATGTGGTCACTCGCAAATGAGAGGAGAGAAAAAAAACTCATCATTATCAAGAGAGACGTTTTCATGATCATCCTTTAGTGCTTGAGCTCTTTAATTCTTTTTTTACTCTGGTCGATTCGCTGATAATAAAGTTCCAGCGTTTCTTCCAGGTTGATACTCGTCATATCTTTTTGGAGATCTCGCGGAGTAAGGTGTTTCGCGATTTCAAAACCCGTCATTGAAAATTCGATGATAGGACCCTTCGACTGCTCCGGCGGACATTCACTTTCCAGTTTCAAGGCCTCAAGTGTCGAATTGACATACAGAGGAGAGAGACCTTTGAGTCTCTGGCGAAGACATTCATTGTAGGTTTCACGCCACTGAGACATGTTGAGAATCCAGGTATATTTCTTGGAGGCCGCCTCAGAACAATGCGACTTATCACTCACAAGACGAGCGTCTAGAGTTTCGGCATGGGCGGCAAAGATCATAGCAAAGGCCATGAGACCAATGAATTGAGTAATCATGACTAAACCCATCGGAAGACTGGCAGGAATACTTGAGTAGTGGTAGGTTCCCCTCATGCAAAGTTTCAAAGAGTTACCCCTAAATGAATCCGTGATTTCAAACCTTACTCGCGAGGGTTACAAGGCACCAACCGAGATTCAAGCGCGCGCCATTCCGCTCCTCCTTGAGGGACACGATCTCCTGGGGATTGCTCAGACCGGCACGGGAAAAACTGCGGCCTTTGCCTTACCCATTATTGAGCATCTTTTAAAAAGAACTGAATCTCGAAGAATTGGTGAGCCCCTCGTTTTAATCCTGTCTCCGACCCGCGAACTTGCTTCGCAAATTTTAGAGAGCATTGAAACCTATGCTCGGGATTTAGATATTAAGGCCTGTGCTATTTACGGTGGAGTCGGGCAGAGAGAACAGGCACTGGCGTTGAAAGCTGGAGTGGATATCGTGGTGGCGACTCCTGGCCGCTTACTAGATCTCCTAGAACAAAAGATCCTACGGATTACAAAAGTAGAAATTCTCGTCTTAGATGAAGCTGACCGCATGCTGGACATGGGGTTTGAAGAAGAACTGGAAGCGGTCCTTCATCGTTTGCAGCCTAAACGTCAGAACATGCTTTTCTCGGCGACCATGCCAAAATCGATTGCGACTCTCGCTCACCGGATCCTTAAAAATCCACAGAGGGTTGAAGTCACCAGACAATCCTCTGTAGGTGATCATATCTCCCAGAAGCTTATTTATTGTAAGCAGGATCATAAGTTTCAGCTCTTAAAAAAGTTTATTAAAGAAAATGAAATGGAACTTGCCTTGGTATTTACGCGTACGAAAAATATCGCCGACCAAGTGGTTGAGTATCTTGCCCAAAATCGAATCCCATCCCGAGCTCTTCACGGTGGGAAAAATCAGGATGAGCGTGAACGCGCGCTTGAAAATTTTAAAGATAAAATCATCAAGGTTTTGATCGCAACCGACATCGCTTCACGTGGGATTGATATTGAAGGTGTTTCACACATCATTAACTTTGATCTACCTCTTGAGATTGAAAGCTACGTCCACCGTATTGGGCGCACAGGGCGCGCAGGCAAAAAGGGCGCATCGATTAGTTTCTGCGATCCTAGTGAAGACGATCTCTTAAAACGAATTGAAGAGCTCTTAGGTAAAAAAATTCCTTTTGAAATCTTTGAAGGTAAGTATGAGCCTTTGAATCTCGCGAAGGCGGTCGCTCGAAAGATCACCAAGCCAACTCCAGGCAAGAACCAGGAGAAGACGGCGTATCTCGATCACTCGAAGAGACAAAAAATTTTAAAGATTGGCGAGAGGCCCCAGCATCCTGGGTTTAAGAAGAAAAAAAAGAAGCACTAAGATTATTTTAAGGGTTAACTGAAAACTCAATTTCAAGGGGCCTGTGATCACTGCCCGTAGATGATCCTAAGACCTCGGCATGAGCAACTGTGATCCCTCTGCCGAAAGCATGATCAAGAAAATAACCTCTAAACTTAATTCTCTCGTCACCATTGATGAAGGTCACTGGAGTAAGGCCAATGGTCTTTAACTTATCGTGAAGATAAGTCGTACGCCCTTTGTTCCAGGTATTGAAATCGCCTGCAAAGAAAATCGGCCCTCGATGATTTTTCAAGATCCCAAAAATCTGGTCCAAATGTCTCTCGAACGCATCGTTGGTGTTAAAGTTAATGGCGTGGATGGAAGCGACGAGGATAAATTTTAAAGAATTTCGGATTTTATAAACGCCTAAAATTGTCGATTTTGGTGTTCCTGTTCCTGGTTCTGAGTCTGGTGAGTGCTTTACGGCCAATACTATCGGACTCGCCGTTGAGCCCAGCAAAGTTCCCGTCGCCGTGTTGTCATATTTTTTGTAGATGAAGCTTATGCCCATGTCCCAAGCAAAATGCGGCATGGATTTTAAAGTGCTATGAAAAAGATCGTTATCATAAGCCTCTTGAACAAGAACGAGATTTTTGTCGGCGGAATAATCATTGAATTCACTTTTCCAATTCGGAAGCTCAGCTTTTTTAATATTCCAAACCAGGGCCTTGATTGAATTTCCATCAAGAGATGAAAAAAAAGGTGAAGTTATAATCCTGAGTGATTGGGCCTCAGTGGGCACCTCAAAAAGGATTTCCTGAGGTCGGGCCTCGACGGTGTTTAAGGTGATCAGGAAGAAAAGTAAAGTACTTGAGATGTATTTCATTTCCCGATCATTCCACGAAGCTTGAGACTTTTTACAGACGCTTCGGGTCAAGTTTTGCTCTAATAATACAATTTAAGGCCTTTTCTATTGAGTTTCTTCTCTAAAACCCGAAATGATACTTATGAAATATCTGATTATGCTCACTTTTCTTTTTAGCTCCCAAATCTTTGCTACTCCTTGCGGACAGGAAGGCTCGGTTGATGACCGGATCAAGAACTGTAATTTCGCTAAGGGCGACTTTGTTCTTGTGGCCCGTGATGATAAGGGGCTTGAAATTTATCAAGACACCAAAACAAGTCTCATCTGGGGAGACAGGATCACTGTTGATTATAATCACTTCGGTTCGCAAAAAGCATGCTCTGAGGATCTGGCCGAAGCTCAGCTCTTAAAAACCGTTCACTGGCGACTACCTAACGTGCACGAATTTGAAGTGGCCTCAACTCATGGAATGAAAACTGCCTTACCACACATGGATCACGGCTTCTGGACTTCAACTCCCGTTAAAATGAAAAGACGCCGTCGTGCGAATCCGGCCCAGGCTTTTTTGTGGGACGGACTTCTTGAGAAAACAGAAACTGGTGATCTAAAGGATGGGGCTTCGGTCAGATGCATTGGCAAAGAAGAGAAGAAGTCTTAGACTTCCCTTTATGCAGACCTCGGTTTCTTCATTCTATCAATATACTCTTTCAGACTTGCAGGAACTTTTTAAGACACACTCGCTGGCGTCATCGGTACCAGCAAAACTTTTCAACTGGCACTACAAGAAGCGAAACGCTACAAGTTGTGAAACAGATATTTCTAAAGCATCACTTGAATTTATCCAAAAAAATCTGAGTTTTGAACTGCCTGAAATTGATATTCTCCAGACCTCTTCAGATGACCGAACAGTGAAGTTTTTGTTTAAACTCGCTGACGGTAAAAAAGTTGAGACCGTTCTCATTCCTTCAAACCGCAGGTACAGCATTTGTCTTTCTTCTCAGGTTGGGTGTGCAATGAAGTGCAGCTTCTGTCACACCGGGCTCCAGGGCCTAGAGAGACATCTTGGAACTCACGAAATTGTGGGTCAGTTTCTCGCAGCGGAGAGATGGTTGAAAATCAATAGGCCTGATGATCAGCAAATTGCGACGATTGTTTTTATGGGTCAAGGCGAACCCTTGCATAATTTTGATTCTGTAAAAAATGCTTGTGAGATTTTTCTCTCACAACACGGTATCTCGCTCGCGGCAGAAAAGATAACGATCTCCACGGCGGGATTTTTACCCGGGCTTGAGCGCTGGAAAGATGAAATGCCTGACGTGAATATTGCTCTCTCTCTGCATTCGGTAGATACCTTGAAGCGCAATGAACTCATTCCGATCAATGTTAAATTTCCTCTGGATCAGGTGCTTGAACTCGTGGAAAAAATCCCGAAAACAAAAAAACGTTTTGTAATCTATGAGTATCTTCTGACGAAGGGATTTAATGCTTCTGAAGATGATGCCAAGATGCTCGGAGAAAAGCTCAAAGGAAAAAAGGCGTTCGTGAACCTCATTTCTTTTAATCCCTATCCGGGAGCAAAGTATGAGAGGCCATCAGACAGCGAAGTGGCGGCCTTCAAGGCAACTCTCGATACGTTCGGCGTTCCTTGTCTCGTGAGATTTACCAAGGGCGATGATATTCTCGCGGCCTGCGGTCAGCTTAATTCTAAAAAGATTTAACGTAGTTTTTCGATGAGTTTTAAAACAGGCTCGATTCTTTGAACCTCAGATCCGACTCCCTGATAGCCGGGGAAAACGGATGTATCTTTATCTGGAAGCAAACACTGAGTCCCTCTTTCAGAGCATCGGTTTAGGATTTCGCATTTACCGTTTGTGAGAGTGTTCGCTGAAGGTGTGCCACCGACTAAAATTCCTACGATCTCATTCCTTGTATTAAAGACTCCGCTTCCACTATTGCCTTCAAAAGCATCCAAGTTTGTGAGGAAGCTATGACGATTGGTATTGTTGGTGAGGATGCGCCCATTTTTTGAAAGCTTCGCGGGTAAACCCATTGGGTATCCGATCATTCCAAAAACGTCAGTGGATTTCACGGGATTTGCATTGATCTTAAAAGGAGTTCTACCCTTCACAGTACGATTGAGCCGAACTAATGCATAGTCTCTGAACGGAGCGTGCTCATCTTTCACGGCATAAATAACTTCTTTGCACTTATATAAATTATCCGCACTGATATCTTCAGCATGAGTCGTTTCATTGTAATCAAACAGCCACGAGAAGGCCTTGCAGTAGAGTTCTGTTTCATGTTGGCTCTCACCCGTGTTCACCATGCAGTGGCCTGCGGTCACGATGAGATCCGGCTCCACTAGAAATCCGGTGCAAGCGTAGGAAAGTGAATTTTGTTTGGTGAACCGGACTTCGGGGCAAACCCACTGCTCGAATTTATCGACCAAGAGCTTTATTTTCCCTGGAGTGGTGGGTTCAAAGTTTGAACTTAGGACTGCGATGGCCGTTGATCGAGAGAGCTCATACCCCTGAGATCCAGGTTTTATGGAAACGCGGTCATCAATGCCAAAGACAGCAGAAAAGGCCTGTAAAGACATTGCGAGGGCAAAGATAATAATAAGAGCTTTCATAAGATGGATACTTAGCCTTAAAGGAGTTTGATAGGGTGAAACTAGGTAAAGATTTTATATTTTTAGCCTAAGAAAACCTCTAGAATATTGGAATGGAACCAAAATTTTGGATAAACGCATGGAATGAAGGCCGCACGGCTTTTCATCACGAGAACTTTCACGAAAAGCTCCTTCAATATTTCCCAAGTCTTGGAGCAAAAGAAGGTCAGTTGATCTTCGTGCCTCTTTGTGGAAAGAGTCAGGACATGATTTGGCTTGCTCAGCAAAAACTTCATGTGAGGGGAGTTGAGCTGCACGAGGATGCTGTGAAGGCATTCTTTTCAGAAAATCATCTCTCAGAACCAAAGCTTACAGAAGACTCTCACTTTAAAACTTATGCTTCTCAAAATATTCAGATTAGTTGTGGAGATTTTTTTAAAGTCAGTGATGAACCTATCTTTGACTTTATTTATGACCGAGCTGCACTCGTGGCCCTGCCTGCCTCCATGAGGGTTGATTATGCTAAGAAGCTTCTTCAAGTTTTGAAAGTTGGCGGAAAATACCTCCTCATCACCTACGAGTATGATCAAACCCAGATGAGCGGCCCGCCCTTTAGTGTTGATGAAAAAGAAGTGAGAGAACTTTTTGGAAAAAATTTTGAAATTCATCTTTTAGAGAGTCTTCGGCCAAAGGATGAAGGCACCAGACTTGCTGCCATAAATGGAATGAAGCAAAGTGTTTATTCGCTCACACTACTTTTAAGATAGCTCCAGTCTAGCTTAAGTGCTTGAATGATAAACATCTAGACCAAGGTGAGTCGTACCAACTTGATCATAAACAACATTTGGCTCTACCACATAGAATTTTATCTCCCCCTGGGCATAGGCTCCTGAATACGACGGTTTTCTTGCTGCTCCTGCTTTTTTGTAGGTTCATTTTGATGACTGTTGCAAGAGAGAACAAAGCTTAAAGCGAGTAGGGTGAGTAGGGTTTTCATAGGGACCTCCAGTAGATGATTCTCTAACCATTTCAGCAGGAAAGAGAGAAGAAAATCCCTGACTTAATTTGAATTTATGTTTGATCTTGAAGTGAATGAACTTTATTAGGGTGTGAGAACTCTCTATTCACGCCTCGACGAAATTAATTTTTGAAAAAACAACAGGGTCTCGGTAACTGGGTTTTCGAACCGCAGTAGGGATGGTAAACATGCTCAAAACTATACCTAGGACATATCGTGAAAAATTTTGCTCTCCTTTCCATTCTCGCACTTGTCTCAGGACAGGCCCTCGCTCGTCAATGTGCTCCGGACATGAACGGCAACCGAAATTATTCAACTCGCTGTGAAATCTCTGTAACGAGCACGACTGTTTCTGAGTGCCACATTCTTCGCGCCGGTGGAAAATTCCCTGAAGATTACACACCTATTTATCATGTTCATCCTTGGGACCGTACAAGAGTGGAATCAAACTCTGAAGTTTGCGGAATTGATATGCAGACTTGCCAGGATCTCGCTTTTCGCGCTCTTGAAAAATTTGAATTCACTAATAACTGTGGAGACATGTACGTGGGAGAGAGTGTTGATTACAAGTTTAAATCGTTGAATAGAGATGGTTCAGTCGCCGATGAAACAGCAGGAAGAATGAGAAAATAATGACAAATTAAATATGATTAAAAAGGGCAGCCTAGGCTGCCCTTTTTATTTGTCTTAGTTCATATAATTACTTAGAGATAAAAATTCCAAGTCGCTCGTACTTCACACCTTCATGAGTGTCGTACCAGTGATCCTCAAAAGTTTTGATGTCCCACTTGGTGTAGGTTGAGTAAGCAAACCATGGGTCCATAAAAAAGATGTGAGACTTATCAAATCCGGCCAAAACGACATAATGGCCGCCCTCATCATCTATGTTGATGATCACGGGCTGTTTGAGTTTAGCCGCAGCACGGAGGTCAGCAAGGGATGTTCCTAATTTCACGATGGCCTTAAGACCCTTTTGTTCCAAAATTTTTGCCAGGTTCCAAAATCTAGTTCCTGTTGTTTTAATCGTTCCCATTTCTTCGGCGAGTTTCAACTCGCTGTTGCCTTTACTCATCCCATAGTATTTCAGAACACTCATAGAACTCGCCGGGCCGCAGGTGTAGTCAGTTGTTTGATTAAACATAGGAACAGGAATAGTGGGCTGATAAGAGAGAGCAATATTCGGGACTAAAAAAGTCAGGAATATGAATAAGAAAATGATTTGGCTACGCATGCATTAATTGTAAATGCATATTCCAATCTGATCAAAGGACAAATATTTCCCAAAAATCTTAGTCGACGATAAAGAGTTTAGCACCCTTAGAAGTTGAGGAGCGGTGTGGTTCAGCATCGCTTGCAACTTGATAAGACATACCTGGTAGTAAAGTAAAAATTCTCCCATCTTCTAGTTCTGTGATCAGTTCTCCGTCTAAAACGAGGATGACGTGGCCTCGGCTGCACCAGTGATCGGCGAGGTAGCCCGCAGTATATTCTACCATTCTAACTCGAATGTTACCTACTTCCATAGTTTGCCAACTTGCACTTCCTGTTATGCCAGAATGATGCGTTTTTGAGATTTTAGACCAGTCAGTAGTCATGAATGGTAGATTTTCAATTTTTATATGGGTCATGAAATTTACTCTACCATTCATCTCCAAAATTTTCTAACTCTTAGTTATTATCAATCGATAGAGTGCTCGTGCATACACTGTTCACGCAAACACCTTTAGGTGGCATGATGGCCGTGCAGGTGGAAATCACGTGATACTTGCGGTTATACATCATCTCACGAGAGACAGAACGAATCGCTAGAGACGCAACTTCGTTAAAATTAAAATTTCTACGAGAAGCAATGAAATAACTTTGTGGTCCCCCACAGGCCTTGCTTCCTAATGATATGGTCACACATTGTCTGCTTGAGAGGCAACTCATGTCCCCTTGGGCGAGATTCATCGAAGCTGTTTCTAGACCTGAGATGGCATCTTCTTCTCTTATTTGAGTGCTTGTTTCAGCGAGCGCAGATCCAATAGTCAGTACAAAGATCAAGAGAAAAAAGAATTTCATTATCAACTCCTTGTTGGTTTCTTTTATTTGTAATGGTTCGTGGTGGTTCATTGCAAGACTAATGAGATCCGCTCAACAATAAGATATCTCAAGGTTGGATCATATCTGAACTGGTTAAAACTACATACTATTGTGGGCCTGGAGTTAAGACTGTTTGGTGTTTGTGAAGACTCACCCCAGCTCTTTTCTTTCTTTTTCGCTGGTGGTTTAAGGGTGCTAAGAGAATAACAAAACAAAAAAACTTCCTAGGAGAAGAAAATGAAAACACTCATCGCAACAGTACTAGCTCTCACAACAATCAACGCTTTCTCAGCTTCAATCCCTTTGCTTGAGACAACAGATTATTCATCTGGCAGAGTTGATGGCTCATTCGGAATCAATGAAGAAATGGGACGTGCATGGGTTGAACTTGCAGTAGACGTTGGAGGCTCTGGAGATGATTCTCAGAGCACAAATTATGCAAGAGTTAAAGTTGAAGGAATGTCACTTGTTGGTGGCCAAGTTGTGTTGAACCAAGATGGCGCGCAAATTGTTTGTGCAAACGTTCGCCCAGTTGGAATTTTTCACTATCACGTAGCAAAACCTACCGGAAACTGTAAGTTCAACACTCAAATAGTAAAAGAAATTCAGGACGATGGTTTTGATACAAGAACAGTAAGAGTTTTAAAAGTAAGCCTCGAAACAAAATAGTTCTCTATTTAAGGCCCAAACAATATTGTTTGGGCTTTCTTAATTAGTTTCTACCTGAAATTTTCATTTGAGGTCCTATTACTTTGACAGCAGTGTTTAACTTCATCTAACTTCTGATGAATGAAAACGATTTTGGTTATTGAAGACGATCAGTTAATTTCAAATGCGATCACAGAATTTCTCCAGGAATTTGGTTATCATGTCGTGACAAGTGTGAATGGAAAACTCGCCTTGGACCTCTTAAGCCAAATGACCACTCCGCACCTCATCGTCCTTGATCTCTTGATGCCGATCATGGATGGATTTGATTTCAGACGAAACCAACTTAAAGACCCTGCCTTGAAAAATATTCCGATGATTGTGATGACGGCGCATTCTCATACCGAAGAAAAGCGTGAAGAGATCAGGGCCTCACACTATCTTAAAAAACCTTTTGATATGTTCGAACTTTTAAAGGCCGTTCAAGTTTTTTCGACTTGATATAATTAGAGTCTTCCGATCCCTGTATATTTTTTTTCTTCCAATTTTGAGCGAAGTTGTGAAGCCCAATCCTTTTCAACTTTTTTTTCTTTCTTTGTTCCAGCGAAGCTCGATACTGAGATTGTGAGGGCAAGTAGGATAAGTGTTGTTTTCATGGAACCTCCGGCTCTATTTGGCCTTTCATGGCCCTGTGCCATAGTATGCTTGTTTTATGCCAGTCCTAAGTGGGTGAAAGAGCGATAAATGGGGCCATTAGGGCCAGGGCCATGGTGACTCAATTAGGACTTAGGTTTAAACTCCCTAAATGATTAATTTCCACAACACCTATGCTGATCTTCCCTCTGAATTTTTTGATCCTATGAAGGGGCCTAATTCATTTAAGCCGACACTGATTGCTTTCAATAAAGATCTCGCTCACAGTTTGGGAATGAAATTTGAGAATATTTCGGAAGATACTCTCGCTCGTTATTTTTCCGGGGCCGCCTTCATGAACGGCTCTACTCCCATTGCCATGGCCTATGCTGCTCACCAGTTTGGACACTGGGTTCCAGAGCTGGGCGATGGGCGAGCGATGCTTTTGGGAGAGTTCTTATCTCCAGATGGTGAGCGCCATGATGTTCACCTCAAAGGATCAGGTCAGACAAAATACTCTCGTCGTGGAGACGGAAAATCTGCGCTTGGGCCCGTGATCCGGGAGTATTTAATTAGTGAATGCATGGCCGCACTCAATGTTCCCACCATGCGAACTCTTTGTGCCGTGAGAACCAACGAAGTTGTTCAAAGGGATTTGGAAAAACCAGGGGCAGTACTGACGAGAATTGGCAAAAGCCATATCCGGGTAGGTACTTTTCAATTTTTTGCTCTTAAAGGTGATCTCAAAAATTTAAAAACGCTTGCCGATTACACGATGAAGCGTCTTTATCCTGAGACAAAATCGTATGTTGAATTTTGGAAGTTGACCTCCTTAAGGCAAATCAAGCTTGTGGCAAAATGGATGTCTTATGGATTTATTCATGGAGTGATGAACACAGATAATATGGCGATCTCTGGTGAGACCATTGATTATGGGCCCTGTGCTTTTATGGATGAGTTTAAGTTCAATAAAGTTTTTAGTTCAATTGATCGGAATGGTCGCTATGCCTACTCGAATCAACCGCAAATTGCTCTCTGGAATCTGACCAGACTGGCGGAATGCTTACTTCCCTTGATGGATAACCAGGATGAAGCGAAGATTCTTTTTGAAAACGAACTCGAGCAGCTCCATCAGCTCTTCATTGAAGAGCATTTTAAAGTCATGAGTATGAAACTTGGAGGAATAAAGGATCATACTCTTCTGAAAGACTGGCTTAATTTATTGGAAATGAACGAACTTGATTTTACGCTAAGCTTTATTGACCTTGAGAGATTGCTTGAAGGGAAAAAATCTTTCACTGGTATTGAGACCCGCTCCGGTTTTCAAAACTTCTTTGAGGAATGGAAAAATAAAAATCCAGATCTCACAATCATGAAAACTCATAATCCATTAACGATTGCACGCAACCATATGGTGGAGCGAGCAATTGAAAAAAGTGAGAAAGGGGATGATGCTGATTTTTTTGAACTGATCGAGGCGATTAAAAATCCCTTCGAGCGCAAAGATGATCTTTCACCCTTTGACTTGCCTCCGAAAGCGGAAGAAAAAGTCCTTAGAACTTTTTGCGGGACTTAAAAAGGACTTCAGTGAGTCGAAATTTTGTGGCCACGGCCAATGAGTGTCTGCTCAAGCTTCTTTAAATATAAGTTCATCAATGTGTCTCCCACTTCCTTACCTTCTATAATTCCTAATGCCATGGCGATGGCCTGAATCGTCGACATCCCATGCTCAGTATTTTCAGCACGTAGATGATCGAGGGCCAGATTCGGTGTGCTGATCATGACCCGGGGAACCTCGGAAAGTTCCGGATGTCGGTAATGAACTTTACTTGCCTGCCGCCAGTTTCCATCAGGGACAATGAGTTGAATCGGAAGTGAGGACTGCAAAACAAACTCTGGTGTGAGATCGATGGCCTCATTAGAAGGATAGAATAATAAAGTTCGATAATCAGACCGCAGGAGAGAAGTTAAAGCCGTAGGAGTTTTGCCCTGACCACGGACTTGCATTTCACTATTGGTGAGGGCTAGGAGGGCGAGCCTTCCGGTATTGGTTGTCCGCTTGAGCTCTTTGGCGTGAATAATAAGTGAGACTTTGGTTTTTAATTGGAGCGAAGGGATGAACTCACATATGCAGCGCTCACGGTGCATGAAGCATTTGGGACAGGGGTCTTTGGTTTTTCTTTTTCGATTCAGGAGCGTTTGCATTGAGACTTATTTTAAACCAAAGCAGTCGGGAATAAAATAAAAGATTCATTCAAAAAGAGTGGGCCTATAATTTATGAATGAAAGCATTTCCTAATTATCTTGCGGCCATGCTGATGCTGCTCTCATTCTGCGCACTTGGTGCGGAAGTGACTGACATTTCGAAAAATGGCCAGAAACTTTCTACTCTGAAAGAAGATGGGATGATTGAAAACGAGCTCTATATTGTCGTGGACGAGGAGAACAATCGTATCGCTGAGGTCAAAGTTCAAAGCTGTGAGAAGGATAAATGCACTTTTCAGATCACCAGACGTCACCCCGATAAAATGATCAAAGTGGGCGATCATATCGCTCCTATTTTTCATCCTGAGCATCGCCTGACTTTTTTTGCTGAATCCACTGTGACCACTGGCCTGGGATTAGGCTACGGCAAAAAGTTTGGGAGCAACTGGACCTTAAGTGCTCTGGGACATCTTTGCTCTGGAGAAGTCGAAAGAATTGGCGTCACTGGAAATCAATTCGGTCTCGAGCTTCAGAAAGTTGTTTATCAAAAAAATGGGACTCAGTTTTATACCGCTCTTGAAGGTGGAATGATGAGACTGCGGTTGAATTTTTCTAAAATTGGTCAAGGCCAGACGACAAATGTGACAGCGATGAATTATCTCATCAGTGCTGGTGTTCTTTTTAAACCTCGGGCGGGGTTTCGTCCATTTATCGCTGCTGGTGGGGCCTATGACACGATCGGGTCTGAAGTGAAAGGTCGCCGAATTGGTTTTGGAGAGTTCTATTATTTTGCCCGTGCAGGTGTGGCCTACGAGTTTTAACTAAATCTTTTATTCAGAAAACTGGCACATTTTAAATTTTTTACCATCAGAGTGACGATAAAAGCTTGATCCATAAAGTGTGAGTTTTTGTCCTTCCGTAATGTAGTGAGACCCTGCTGCATTAAAGTTACAGCTTCGTTTTGAATCTAGATGGCGAGTATGAAGAAGTTTTGTTTCTGTTAATTCTGAATCGAGACTAAACAGGCGGATATAGTTTTTTCCCCATATAATGGGAGCATACTTGCTTGAGTTATAAAAATCGATGATAAAAGTTTTTCCATCACACTGCTGTATAATGTCTGTACCTTGCCCGGTTGATTCTGTTTGAAGAGTTTTTGACCCCGGTCGAAATCCGTCTTTAATGTCTGTGGTTTTAGACTCATAAAATTCTATTCTTCCATTAAAATTTCCACCAACAATTATTTTGGATTCAGAATTTCTGTGAACTAGGACAGTTCCAGTCGTAGAAGTCGGACGAAGTATTTCGACGTCAAGTTTCTGAGGCCGTAAAGGATCGGTTACATCATAGAAAATGATCTTACTTGTTTTTGATTCATGGTTTTCAATAGGCACAATAAGAATATGATCAAGGATCGCTAGTCCCCCCGCATGCCAAAATTCTTTTGTTCCAATATCGAGCTTTGAAATATAGCCATCTTCTTCTGGCGTATCTGAAGCTTTACGGTTGGAGAAATTTTTTGAGATAAGGCCCGAAACGTCTTCAGCATTAAATCCTGCAATAAAGAGACTCGCTTCTTTTAGATATTTATCCGCACCTGAAAGAATAAACTTCGTTGTCCCAGGAATCCTCACGACCCCTTGAATGTGGTTATCCAGACCCAGACGCGTTTTTAGAAGCTGTCTGTAGCTGCCATGATCAAAAACATCATGAGTCCAGCTTGAGATGGGCACGACTTCATCTTTGACTCGAAGAAATGATGCCTCAACATCAACCAGACATGCGGCCGCATTGGCCAAGAGGGGCATGCAGAAAAATAATAAAAAGAACAATGACTTCATCCTCCTATTATCCCTTAAAACGGAGAGTTCGACGTGGAGTGAGGAGGATTTATAGATGGTGTTAAAAAGCTGGACGATGAAGTCATCGCTCTAACCTGAAATCCTCTCAGGAAATTGGATACTTAGAGCTATTTAAGGGAATATCTAAAACGATTTCTGCTCTATCATCGGTGCCGGATCTTTCGGGAAAATTTCCCGCGCCAGCTCCGCCGTCTCTTGGGCATTTTTTCCTGAGATAAAAATCTTCGCGCGAACCGGTTTCATGGGCACCTTCGATTTCTTAGGCTTCAATCTCGCAAGCATCATCTTGCGGAAGATCTCTGCCATCAGGGGACCTTGTTTAATGTAGGAAGTTTTCTCTGAAGAAAGTTTAAGCTTTTGACTCTCAGCTTTTATCAGATAATCAACAGCGGGATAGTGAGTGCAAAACTCGCCGACAATATCCCAAGATGTTTTTGGTGCGAGAAGTCTTAGGTCTCTTCCGACTGCTGTTTCTTTTAAAGCTTGAGTCGCCCCATGCTCGATCATATCAACCCAATTGCCTGGACCAATTTGTGAAATGATGACTCTTTGATTCTTTGGAAGTTTGAGAATTGATTGAGAACTCACACTATCAATCTTCTCTCCTTTTTCCTTAAACCAGCGCTCTTGATTGAAAACTTTGAGATCGGCCGTTTGGGGATTAAGCCCAAACGCCGAGGAGATCGCTCTGAGATAAGCTCCTGCACGTATCGTGGCGGGTGTGGCGAGAATCACAACCTGCACTAGATCTTTTCGTTTCAAGTGCTCATCAATTTGTTTTTTAAGTTCACGGACAGAACTATCAATGATGGAGACTATGTGATCTCCTCTTCCGGGATTTTTTTTATCTAAAATACTCTTAATGGCTTCGTACTGAGTTGAAGCCGTGTTGCATGCGATAAACACAACTTCAGCTCCGTCGTCAAAAGCTCGAGAGATTCCTCTGGCGGAATAGTCCGCAATCATCTCCGGAGTTTTCTCGCCGTAGGGGGCATTGAGCGTGTCGCCATAATGATTGATGGAGAAGTTTGCCGAGTGATTCTCTTGAAGGAGCGCAATCTGCTTTTCAATTTCTTTGGCGGTAAAGTAGCCGCCAAAACCAGAATCAAAGGTCGCGACCTTGATTTCTGTCTGGGCGAGAGTAAGAGTTGAGAGGAGAGTAAAGAGGAGAGGAAATAATCTCTTCATGCTTATAACCTTCTGAGGCAGCCCTCGTAATCTTTGTTCCAGCAAGGGGCGCATATTTTCCAAGAGCTTTGCTTCACCTTATCCACAACGATCTTCTGTGCGACTTCTTCCTCGCTAGTCATTTCGAAAATCTTTTTGCATTGATGGAGCTCGATGAGAGAGTCCCAATTCCTTCCGGTCTCAACGTAACTCTGAACACGGATAATAGGATGACCAGGAACTTTGGTGACGTTCTGAATGAAATGACGGTCAAGAACACATTCCCTATGGGTCTTCGTATTGATGATTTTCTTAGGAACATCACCGTCCCAAACAACATAGTCGCCAATTGTGGCCTCATTGTAGTCATAATTGGCAGCGGTGATTTTTCCCTTCTCAACGATGTTTTTTTTCACCGCCTTGAAGGTCACTGGTTCAAAAATCCTGCATTCAGGAATGATCGGTGAGGCCTTGAGGGACTTGCCGAGTTTCTTCTCATCTTGGAGTGATTTCTTTCGGTAGGTCTCTGCCACGGCACCGTCCATGATGCTTCTGAATTTCTCAGAGGTAAAAAGTTTTAATGCAGACTGGAAAGGAAGCCTGGCCACGCGGTCAAAATGAAGAGAGGTCGCGGCCGATCCTTTACGGTTCAGACAAGTTTGGAATCCAGAGACTGTTTCCTTTGAATCTTTTTGACATGGAGTGGGTTCGAGCAGCTTTGCAAACGTCGCCATGAATTGATCACATAACTTCTCATCCCAACTCTCTGAGCATGCGAAAGATTCATCATCAAGATTCTCGCAGAGGGGGCTTTTATCACAAAGGTTTTCAACACCATTTGCTCTTACGGAAATGAGAAAAAGTGCTAGAAATATTTTATTCATGACGTGAATTTAGTGAACGAGCTTTTTTTGTAAAATAGAATGAATTCCTTGCCACTGAGCTTCATCCATTGTGAGTTCTTGAGTTTCAGTTGCCCAAGCATCAAAACCTGATACGTCGGAGCGTGAAATCGTGCAATCTGCTTCAGGCCCTAAAGTATAAGGACTGTAGTTTGTCGACCAACAACCTGGATTGTACTGACGGTAGAGCTCTTCAATCATGGCCGATAATTCACCGAGGGTTGATTGAGGTAATGACCTCGGAAGATGGTCTTTTAGGATCTCGGGAAAGTCCACGATGGTGATCTTATGCGTGATGTGACCTTGGCCGTAGTCTTCCTGATAAATGTTTATCATTCCATACTCTGGAGAGATCACAGTATAGCCTTTGGCCGGATAATCTCTTACTGGGAAGCAGTAGTTTCTGAAAATCACCATGGAGTCAGTCGAAAAGAGGCAGCTTTGAGTTGAGACGTAACCAAAAACCTTGCCCGTTTCTTTATAAGTAAAAGTGGAGGCATCGATTTTTTGCAAAAGTTCTTTCACTGACTTCGCTGTCAGACCTTCTGCCCAAGCGGATAGAGTAAACATAAGAGCGAGTGTGATAAAAATTGTTTTCATGCCTAGATGGTAAAATTATTTGGCATGATTTGGCAAAAAAAATCCCGCTTCCTTTTGAGGGGAAGCGGGACCTTGAGATATCTTTAGTCTTTCGTGAAAAATACAGTCAATCAGAGTACACGGCACTTAGACAAATAAGGATTATCTCGAACGACGAGCACCAGAATCACGTGGCTCCTGAGGTTTTGCCTCAGAAACGTTCATGTTACGGCCTTCATACTCAGAACCGTTAAGTTCAGAGATAGCTTTCATCGCTTCTTCTTTGATAGACATTTCCACGAAGCCGAAGCCTTTGCTACGACCAGTGTCACGATCCATAATTACGTTGGCAGAACTTACATTTCCGTATTGTTCAAACTTAGTTTTAAGTGTTTCGTTGTTAACAGAGTAACCGAGGTTACCGACATAAATTTTCTGACTCATATGAGCCTCCTGAGAGAAAAGAGCACAAGATTGTGATCTTTTATTTTGAAAT
>JBBQGK010000025.1:0-38586 GCA_038322885.1 Bacteriovoracales bacterium
CTGCAAGTTGAGGAAAATAGAGTTTTTGATAAAGACTCTCTTTTTCAAGCGTTAATTTTTTTATCTGTTCAGGGGTGATATTCTTAAAAATCATCCCAAAAAGATCAGCATTCGTTTTCCCATTAAACTTATCTTTGTATATCTGATCATTAAGTTCAAATTTATACTTTTTGGCAAATTCCATCCATGCTTGAAAGTGATAGGCGTGGTTTTCCACCACGACGCCGTCCATATCGAAAATAAACCCTTTAAGCTTCATAAATCCCCCACCAATATCATCTCCACGAATAAATGTGAGGTCAAGTAAGCTTGTCGCCACTCTTAGGAACTTGTATGATTTTTGAACGAGGATTCTTTTATGCAAATACATTCAAACTATGACGTTATTGTCATCGGCGCAGGCGTGAGTGGTTCTTTTATGGCAAAGGAGCTTGCCGAGGCCGGCTGGAAGACGCTTATTTTGGAAGCTGGACATTCATTTCGCCGCAATCATTTTCCAAAACACGAAATCGATTCAAACTCACAGATGTATTGGAGCGGTGGAGTTGAGCTCAACACAAGCGGCTCGCTGACCTTATTGAGACCCAAAGTCGTAGGTGGCGGTTCAATCATGAATCAAGCCCTTATGGACCGTTTCGATGACATTGCTCTCGATAGTTGGCGTGAAACCTCGAAGATGAATATTTTCTCTGAAGAAAGTTTGAAACCTTGGTACGAGAAGGCGGAGAGCGAGCTTGTTATTCAAGAAATTCCTGAACAATATAGGAATGGAAATGCAAAAATTTTTGCAGATGGGTTTGCGAAGAATGGTTTTACCTGTTCGCCCCTCATTCGTGGCCAAAAGAATTGCCATTTTGAGGATGGGAATGATTGCATCAGCTGTTTAGCTGGATGTCCCATTGATTCTAAGCAAAGTATGCCCGTCACTGTATTACGAAAAGCTTTAATGGCCCAAGCTTCTCTGATTAGTGACTTTGAAGTTATCAAAATTGAAGATAATAAAGAGCGCACGATTGTTGGCGGTAGATGGAAGGATGGATCTCATTACACCTTCACCGCCAAAAAAATTGTCATGGCCGCTGGAGCTATCGGCAATTCAAAACTCCTCATCGAGAATGACTTTAAAAAATCTCTTCCGGCCCTTGGGCAAAATTTTTATACTCATCCACAATATATGGTGTTGGCACTCTATGATCACGAGATCAATGCTCATAAAGGTCCTCTTCAGAGTTACAAATCTCACGATCGAAATTTCCGAGCGAAGGGATTTAAGCTCGAAAATGTTTTTGCCCCTCCCGCTGCACTCAGTTTGCTTATTCCGAGCCTGGGTAAAAAGCATCTTGAAACGATGAAAAAACTCCCTCACATGGCGTGCATTGAAGTTGCCGTTCGCGACACAAGTCCAGGTCAAATATCAATAAATAAACTGGGCCGCACGGTCATTGAAAAAGAACTCAACGCAGAAGATTTAAAAAGAAAATCAGCAGGCATGGAAGCCATCCGGGCCATTTTTGCTTCAACTGGAGCAAGAGAAGTCTTTGAAGGTGATCTGGGTCTGGGACTACACTTAATGGGCGGTTGTGGTATCGGCTCTGAGGAGAAAAATTTTGTCACGGCCCCGGACTTTACCGTCCATGGTCACAGACGAATGACCATCGCAGATTCATCAATTTTCCCAAATGCTCCGGGGATAAATCCATCTCTGACGATCATGGCGATGAGTAAGGCCGCGGCACATAACCTCATTAAGGAAGGTATTTAGTGTATCGATTCACTGGTCTACCTTTGAGAGGAATAATGAAGGCAGGAGACATCATCGCTCCAGGAGACGAAAATTTTCCAAAGTTTTCAAAGACTCCATTGATCAAAAATTTTCAACGCATGTCAGACTACATGGTCTCTCAAGACCGAGATGATCTAAAACTTCTGATGACTATTTTTGCCCTCTTACCAACGCCTTTGGTTAGACTTATTTTAATCCTTGCTACTAAGCACGAAGCATTCCCTGGGCCCCTGGGCTCTACTTTAAGACAAATCAACTTGGGCGTGAGGGGAATCATCTTCACAATGTACTACTCAGGTCTTGGTGAAACGGGAGAGAAAATTCTTATGGATATAGGTTATAAAACAGAAATTAATACGAAGGTGACGCCAGACATGGAAATGGAATCTCTCATTTTTAATGCCAATCCCTTGCTGAACCAAAAACAGAAAACGTCGCAAGAGATGATGCGAGTTTCTCGACAGTCTCACCAACATATTTCAAAATTATCTATCGAAGAAAGATTGAAATTTATCACAAGACTCAAGCTTGTGATTTTAGAGCGACAAGAAGAGATCACTGACATTATTCAAAAAGAAACTCAAAAAGCACGCACCGATATCATGACCTCTGAGTTTTTTCCGATCTACGAGCACCTCGAATTCTTAGAACGTGAAGCTAGAAACGCGCTTGAGGAAGAAAAGGTCTCTACCCCGATTGCGATGATGGGGAAAAGTTCAAAAATTTGGTATGAATCGATGGGGACAGTGCTTGTCATCTCACCCTGGAATTATCCTTTCTATCAGGCGATCGCTCCGATTACTTGTTCATTTATCACAGGAAACGCAACCATCTACAAGCCATCAGAAATTACTCCACTCAAAGGCTTAGTGGAAATGGTTTTAAATGCGGCAGGATTCGAACAAGACTGGGTGCAAATTGCTTACGGTGATGGGAAGACGGCCGTCGAGCTTATTCACGAGCGTCCTCAGAAGATATTCTTTACTGGCTCTGTAGGGACTGGAAAAAAGATCATGGCCCAGGCCTCTCAATATCTCATTCCCGTCGAGCTTGAACTCGGTGGTAAAGATCCAATGATCGTTTTTGAAGATGCGAATATCGAGCGTGCTGTTAAGGGAGCGGTTTGGGGATCAATGACCAATACAGGACAATCCTGTACCTCAGTTGAACGTTTATACGTGCATGAAAAAATTTATCCTGAATTTCGTGAAAAGCTCTTAACAGAAACTTCAAAAATCAAAGTTGGAGTAGATGTCGACGGTGATGCGGATATGGGATACATGATTTCTGAGAAGCAAGTCATGATCGTCGCCGAACTCGTCAAAGATGCCGTTGCACAAGGTGCAGTGATGCTCACTGGCCTTGAGTGGGATTTCAAATCGAAAAGAGTGCCAGCTATTCTTATTGAGAATACGACTCATGCAATGAGAATTAATCGTGAAGAAATTTTTGGCCCTGTGTTACCTTTGATGAGTTTTAAAAACGAAGAAGAGGCCATCCGACTCGCCAATGATTCCGACTTTGGTCTATCGGCCAGTGTATGGTCTAAGGATAAGGCAAGATGTGAGAGAGTCGCACGCGCACTCGTGACGGGGAATATCTCTATTAATAACGTCATGGTATCTGAAGGCAATCACGCACTTCCATTCGGGGGTGTAAAGGATTCTGGAATTGGACGCTATAAAGGTGTGATGGGTCTTCGTAACTTCTGTAACGTCAAATCTGTGATGGTAGATGCGGATTCTAAAAAAATTGAGGCTAATTGGTATCCGTATACGAAAACGAAATACACTTTGTTTTCTGGACTAACCCAGTCGCTCTTTTACGGTGGAATTAAAAAATGGGTTGGGCTTGTGCGTTTTGGTTTGCCACTAGAGGGTCACTCGCAAAAAGCGAAAAGAGACTAGGATCAAAAAAGACTTAACTGTTTTGCCTCTTCCACCAGTGCTGGAAGCGGCAAAACTCTTAAAGTTAGTTCTTTAAGATTCAGCTCAACCATATGCTCTAGAATTTTTCGACAAAGCCACTCATCTCTTTCATGCACAAAAAAATAAATATCACTCACTCCTGCCTTTGAGTAGGATTTAAACTGCTCAGACCAAAGGGCCATCCTCTCCTTATCTTTCTCATGAAAACCGGTACTCACAAATCGAATCATCATCTCATCGGAGATGATGTTCTGATGAAGCACATCCTGCATGCCAGGCGTATCCGTCACAAGCCAGCCAACATGCTTCGATTTTAAAAGTTCGATGAGTTTGTCTCTGACTTCGAGGTTTTTAAACCAAGACAGATGCCTCACTTCGAGATTGAGTTTGAGATCCTCCGGCCAGAGATCAAGAAATCCTACGAGTTCATGAATTCTCGATGGAGTAAACGCGGGTGAGAGCTGGAGAAAGCAAGTTCCGAGATTGGACTTGAAATTACGGGCCATAGTTACAAAAGCAGCAATTTTTTCAAAATGATAATCAAGCCTGCCTTCATGGCTTATTTCTTTGGGAATTTTAGGAAAGAATTTAAAACGCACATTCTCTGCAACATCTTCTCTCCATGACTCGATTAATTCAGGCCCATGGATGTTATAAAAGGTCGTATTGAGTTCGATGAAATCTAGATTCTTTGAATAGGCCTTAAGAAAATCAGATCGTGGAGTGCTTTTTTCAAAAAGGGTTCCACGAAAAAACTCACTCCCCCAGATAGGAAGACCAAGATGAAGCTCAGTCTCAAAAAATGAAGAGAGGTGTGTTGTGATGGGAGGAAAATGAATCTCTAGGTCTTCAAGCTTTTCACCCTCAGCGAGTCTTCCAAAATCCATAAATTCTTACGCCCCTTTCAGGCGGTTCAAAAGCTTATTTTTGTAAATTTCAAAATGCTCATGATAATCTCCAAGATCTTTGATGATCGTATGGGCATGGGCCTTTGACGGTTCTACAAATTGATCATGCATGGGTTTAACCTGCGCCATGAACTGAGTCTTGACCCCTTCCACAGTTCTACCACGCTCTTTTACATCGCGCTCGAGGCGTCTCTCAAATCTCAAGATCTCCGGGGTATCAAAAAAAATCATCTCATCAAACTGAGAGCGAAGATAATCCGGATGGAAGATGAGAATTCCATCAACGATAATGATCCTTTTCTTTGGGATATGAATTTTTTCAGCTTTTCTTGAGTGAGTGACAAAATCATATACCGGAATATGCGTCGTTCCTCCGGCCTTCAACTCATTCAAGCATTCAGCGAGTAATTTCAGATCTAGAGAATCTGGGTGATCAAAATTAACTGCGCCACCATCGCGGTCAAAGCGATGAGATTGATCGATGTAAAAGTTATCCTGATAAACAATTGTTGAGAATTCATTGCCTAGTGCCTGCTGCAACTCTTGGGCAAAATATGTTTTACCGGAACCGGATCCTCCGGCCACTCCGAGAATGAAACATTCATTAGGTGAATTATTTGGTTTGGTAGAGCCTGTCACCAGCATCTCCTAGTCCTGGAACGAGGTAGCCGTTCTCAGTCATCTCTTTTTCAATACTCAAAGAAAAAATCTTAACGTCTGGATGAAAGTGTTCCATTCGCGCCAGAGCATGCTCAGACACAAGAAGTGAAAGAATGGTGATTTTTCCAACGTGATAACTCTTTAAGCGGTCAATCGCCGCGATCATCGTATCGGCCGTGGCCACGAGTGGATCGCACAGAAGAATTTCTCTTCCCTTCACGTCTGCTGGAAGTTTGAAATAATACTCAACTGTGTTCTGAATAAATTTATCGCGGTAAATACCAATGAAGCCTGAAGAAGCAATCGGGATCATCGATAAGACACCATCAAGCATTCCGTTTCCGGCGCGAAGAATCGCAACTGCGACAGGTGGGTTGATGATACGAGAGACTTTTGTTTTGGCGATCGGCGTTTCTACATCAACTTGATTGATTTGGGTCCAGTCACGCATCGACTCGTAAGCAAGGACCTTGGAGATTTCTGTTGTAATATTTCTAAACTCTGCAGAGTTCGTCGTTTTATCACGCAAGAAACCAAGTTTATGTTGAAGCAAAGGGTGACTCAAAATCTGTAAATTTTTATGCATAAATTCCTCTAAAAAACTGTTCCATCACTGATGATATTTAACGGTGGACCTCCGACAGGTGGTCGAAGCTGTTTGGCGATCTTGCGACCGGCCCACCATGTTCCGCCTTCTAGGACTTTTGCCAATGGAAATTCTGCTGGCGTTTTCCCAAGTTTTTTCTGAACTTCTGATCCTACGATATCGAGGAAATAAACTGTGAGGGCACGCCATTCAATGATGAGGTCACTCTCTGGTCCCCATTTTTTCGCCTGATCGCCTTGGTCTTTAAAAGTAATAAGCCCAGAGTCTAAGAATAGACCTCCGTTTCTGTATTCCGCTAAACCTGTGAGACCTTCAGCTCCCGTAACGGTAATTCCAGCATCCATCAGAGGTTCAACGAGTGAGTAGCTCATCCACTGTGAAAGTTTATGGAAGGCGATGAGTCCGTGTTTTGAATGTCTCCACACGTCTCCAAGAACAACACCGTCCATTGTTTCGCGTCCAGGCCAGATTGGACCAAGTCCATCAAGCACAGCTCTCAAAAGGGCCGCTGCAGGAATAACTTTTCCGTGGGTCTCCACAAGATAATCAATCAGGTTACCCGGACGACCATCCTTGAAATATTTTCTGTCACTGACAGCCTTACCAAGATTCTGCAAAAGACGAGTTCGTCCTTCAACACCAACGAGTGGATTTTTCTCTGTCACCTGGAAATACTCTTCAATGAGTTTGGGAGTTACTTCAGAGAGTCCCTTACGGTCAGAGCGCAGAGATTTTCCATCAGAAGAAAAACACCCGGCCATGAACATATGAAAGCTCGCCACACCTAAGCCTTCAGAACGATCGTAATCTTTATTCGTGTCATTCTCATGAAATTTCCAGGCAGGACCAGATCCAGCATCAAGGAGAACAGATGGAATCACAAGATCCCACTTAACCCGGGCCTGCTCTAGAGGATCAAGAGTCTTGATTCTTTCTTTAAGCCACTCTGAGCGGTCCACTTTCCCTGGACGAAAATGACCCCAACGAGAATGAAAAGGAATGTTATAGTCTGGATAGTTTTCTTTGATCGTCTCCATCACAAAGTCCACTGTCGAAGCGAGCTTTTCCGGATGATACGTAAAGTGAGTCTTCCCCGCTTTAGTCTCTTCAAAGATTTTCGCTGCTCCATCGCGGATGCATTTTGGAGAGAGGATATAATCTAAGTTACTCATGTGATGTCTCTTCCTTTTACTTTCTGAAGATCATCCCCATGCTTGATCGCTCCTTCAGTGAAGTATCCGGCAGCTTTTTTAGCTTCCATCTCAACACTTGCATCCCCTGGAATGAGTTCATCAGGAATCGACACGCGATTCACGACTTCGATCCCAGATTCAACAATCGCGTTGTACTTCATGTTCGACATCGAATGAAGGTTATGGATTTTTGTAATCCCGAAGAGATGCAAAACATCCGGCATGAATTCTTGAAATCTCGCATCTTCAACTCCTGCAACACATTCTGTGCGCTTAAAGTAAGTAGCTGCAGAATCTCCGCCTTCCTGACGTTTACGTGCGTTGTAGACGAGGAATTTTGTGACCTCACCAAGTGCTCGGCCTTCCTTACGATAGTAAGCGATGAGCCCCACTCCCCCTCTTTGTGCGGTTTCAGCAGCGTGCTCGATTCCGTACATGAGGTAAGGTCTGCATGTACAAATATCTGAACCAAAAACATCTGAGCCGTTACATTCATCATGCACGCGACAAGAGAGTTCAATTTTTGGATTCGAGAGATCCGCAGGATTTCCGAAAATATAAACGGTGGTCGAACCAATAGGTGGAAGCCATACTTTCAAATCTGGACGAGTGATGAGCTCTGGGAACATCCCGCCTGATTCCTGAAAAAGAATACGTCGAAGAATTCCTTCTTCAACATTTAAGCGTTTTGCCATTCCAGGCAAAAACCAAACGGGCTCGATAGCAACCTTAGTGACTCTGACATCCATATTTTCTTTGATGATTTTTCCATCCGGCTTTAAGCGGCCAGCAAGAATGGCATCGCGAATTTCTGGAATCTGCAAATGGGCCTGAGTAACGGCTATTGAAGGTCGGATGTCGTAGCCTTTCTCAAAGTATTCCTGAAAATTCTGAGAAGGATCAAGGCCCCAAGGATCAATAGAAACCATTTTTGTATCATCAAACCAAGATGCATATGGCCCAATTTTTACCGGTGAGTGAGTGTTGTGTAAGTCAGGCTTATGAGTTGGAGAATATTTTCCTGACGCCATCGAGAGTGCTCGGTACACCGTATAAGACCCCGAGTGAGTGCCAATGGCGTTTCTCGCTTTTGGATTTGTCTGAGTCGCAACCACGGGTCCGCGCTCCATTGGTGTCTTAGCACCCCAGTGCAAAGTCAGAGACTCCGGGTATTTTAGATTTGCGTGAGTTGCCAGAACAACGTGTTCCTTACGCTCTTTAATATCACTCATTGAAAACTCCTATGACATCCAATTATTGTCGTTTTGTTTTTCCCATTTCGTAGTGATCTTTTTTAGATCACTCCAGAAATCAAGACTATGTTCGCCGGTGATATCACCACTTCCAAATTTAGAAGCAGCAACCCCACCGAAAGAAAATGGTTCGCGCGGCACAGGAACTCCCACGTTCACTCCAATCATGCCGGCCTTAGCTTCACGTGCTACACGGTCTGCCATCGCCCCGGAGTTCGTAAAGACTGAACAAGCGTTTCCATACTCAGAAGTATTCTGAATTGAAATGGCTTCCGTTAAATCCTTGCAATGAACTATGGAAATGATCGGACCAAAAAGTTCTACCTCATGGGCCTCAGTCCCAATCTTAACTCCATCAAGGACAGTCGGGCCCAACCAGTTGCCTTCTTCCATTCCCGCTGGAGCTTTAGCCTTTCGGCCATCGAGAATAATTTTTGCTCCATGAGATTCAGCACGGCCAATGGCCTCGACTAAAAAATCTTTTTGAGCTTTCGTGATGATCGCTCCCATGTTCACTCCGAGCTGCATGGATTTTGCACGCTCAACGATTTTCTCGATATGCTTATCAACGTTACCAACGGCCAGAAGAACCGATGCGGCCATACATCTCTGGCCCGCACATCCAGTGAATGAATCCGCAATACCCACTCCAGCGAGTTCCGGACTTGCATCAGGAAGAAGGACTATGTGATTTTTTGCTCCCCCCATACAGAGAGCACGCTTTCCTAGAGAAGTTGTTTTTGTGTAAACTAGTTTTGCAATTTTCGTTGATCCAACAAATCCAACAGCTCTTACAATTGGCGATTCGATAATCGCGTCCACTGTCGCGGCTCCACCTTGAAGAACTGTCATTAAGCCATTTGGAAGACCAGCTTCTTTCAAAGCATTGGCAATTCGAATCGAAGTCAGCGGAGTTTTATCAGAAGGCTTCCAAACATAAGCATTCCCAAGCCCAAGAGCGATAGGAATAGTCCACATAGGAACCATCGCAGGAAAATTAAAAGGAGTGATGTTAGCAACAACTCCTAATGGAATACGGCGATACTCACAGCTCACACCACGAGAGACTTCAAGTTTTCCACCGACATCAAGATTTTGAAGTGAAAGAGCGTACTCTAAAACTTCGATCCCTTTCATTAGTCCAGCTTTCCCTTCCTCAAAAGTCTTTCCAGACTCAGACGCCTTAAGGTGGGCCATATCATTTAAATCGCGAATAAGTATTTCACGAAAGTTAAATAGAACACGTGCTCTTTCTTTTAAAGGAGACTTCCCCCACTCGACTTGCGCTTTCTCAGCAGCATTTAAAGCTTCTTTGATTTGATCTAATGAAGGAATCGTCACATGACCGATTTTTTTTCCGTTATAGGGAGAGATGATATCGCTGGTGCCACCTGTGCCTTGAACCCATTCACCGTTAATGAAATTGGAACAAGAGATGACCTCTTTAGGTATTTGAACAGACATAAAACTTCCTCAATAAAGTTGGTAGAAAATGGTAGTACGCAATGAATGGGAAGAGAACTAAATTAAAGAAATAGAGCAGATGACACGGACCTATAAGTGTTGAAGGTTACTGAGCTTCGAGAAGCCTTCTCTTTCCACTTTGTTGGTAGCGGTTTGTGATGACCTCGAAGATATTCTTTTGTGGGTCATCGTGAACATCGTTTTGTCCGTAGTCGAGATCTTGTTTCATCGCCTCGTTGACCTGACTATCGGCAGTCAGAGCTTCTTCAAGAGAGTTTTGTAAAGGAGAAATGGCAGATGTGGTTCCTACACTCACAGCGGTAGTCGTTGGTGCTTGTGAGTTTTTAATTTCTTTCTCTAAGGACAGACTCGCCGCCTGAAGTGAGGTGGGAAGTGCAGACGAATTGGCCAAGGCCGGAGTTGAAATTCCTGCTGTTGCTTTGATCATATCATTAGAAACTTGAAGGGCCAGTTCATCATTCTTTTTTGAAAGATCGGCTCCCTTGGGTGTTGAAGCCGCCAATTTTTTTGCAGCCTGAAGAAGCCTGATGGCCTTTGCTGATGCGCCGGAAGCACTCACTGAACCTTCTGCCAAAGAACCGTTACCGGCCTGGTCGACAGGACTCAGACCAGAACTCAAGACAGATATCGTCGAAGGACTCAATCCAGTTATTCCAGAAAGGCCCGAGCTCAGACAGGTATTTGTCTTTCGGCAATTACAACTTTCATCAGGATCGCCTGAACGAGAAATGCAAGTTGGTCCCGTTGCGATCGTTGAACCGTTTAGCAATTTGAACGCGCTACTCTTTGCGGCTGCCGCACTAGACCCGGATGATCCCTCAGCTATGGCACCTTTCGCGACATTGAACTCATCTTTCATTTTTCGCAAAAACTCCGCGCGATTTTTTGAAACCTTGGCCTGTTTTGCTGCATGCAAGGCCATGGTTCCTGCCCATGCAGAAAAAATACCACTAATCACAGCACGACTCGTAGGCATCAAGAGAAGTTTCGATAGTCCTTTCACAATTGGGCGAGCGGTGACAACGATTTCTGCGTTCGGATCAACATCCGGCGTGGGAGCATCGTTAGCATGAAGAGCATCATAATCACTCGCTTCTTTATCGAGTTCAGCTTCTGTCTTTATGTGCACCTTACAAACAACATTTTGTTGATCTAGACGAACAGCTTCGATCGTAGACATCACGGCCGAAGCAGCGAACGCCATAGTTCCAACTCCATAAAACATTGTTTTCATCTGAGCGGCCTTGGCCATCGAATCCTCTCGACGAGCGAGAAACTCAAAAGCCTCGCCTTGAGTTTCGGCACCTTTAACCTTCGCCCAATCTTCGTCAATTTTTTTGAGTCGGCTCTTGTGTTGCATGTTGGAGATTAAATCTCCTGCGACCATAGCAACTCCGCCACCCATCATGGCATAAATCGAGGGAGCAGCGCACTTCGTTCCACCATGTTTTGAAACATTCTTCAGCATCGCCATTCCCATCGCCAGTGGAACCGCAACAGCCGCCGCTTTTAAGGAAGTATTAAGGAGACCAGAACTATTAGCGAGCTCAGCTTTAACTTTTCCCTCTGCCTCGCCTTCCTTCAGTGCATTTTCCGCGTTTCGCTTAAAACACTCTTTATCACCATTACAATTTTGAACGGCACTGATGATCTGGCCCGACTGTTCACTCGTAATACACCGACTAAGGTTGGCATCGAAGGATTGTCCCGCAGGACAATCCCCTGCCATGGCTGGAAAAGAAATTAATGATAGAATGATGAAAAAGAAAACCATCCCTAGATATTAAGGCGATTCAGTAAACTACTATAGACAGCAGTCTTTTCCACTTCCCTGACTGTGATCGTCGGGGAAAGTATTTAAACAACTAAAAGCACTAGAAAACCCGTGTTAGCCCCAAGGTTGGAAGCAATGATTTATGTCTAAAACGATCATTACCATTTCTCAGCGTTCTTGAAGTTTTGTATTCGCTAAACGCGAAATTGGCCCCGAACTTTAAAGACCAGAACTGATCAAGCCTTCTCTTAACAAAAAATTCTGAGTTAAGACTTCCGAAATCGTTATCACTGATGAGGAGAAGGTTAAAGCCTGATGGTCTTGCCGTCACTGTACTTGGGTAAGAAGAGTCATCACTTCGTGGGTTATAGTTCCCATAAGTTGTCTTACCAAAACTGCCCCCGACTACGTCAACATTGGTTCCAAATCCCCATTTCTCAGAATATTGGTAGAGAATATAGAACGCAAGATTGATGCTCGTCACTTGCGAATTCTTCAAAGTTAGATCGTCGATCTTGTCTTTTTTATCTGGAGAAAATATGACTTGAGGACCTTCGTGGCCCGTCGTCAGATTTGCTGGTGCAGTTTTAAAAGTTTGTCCAGAGGACCACTGAGAGGTGGCCCTGATTCCGGTTCCTAAATAAAGTCTCGTGCCTGAAATATTCCAAAGTCTAGAGACGTCTGCAGAGATCTGTTGTTCGTTAGACCCAGCAGCTGTATTCACAGAAAATTGGTCTATGGCGTACGAGTTTAAAGAAAGGATTCCGATACATAAAGCAAATATCTTTTTCACTATTTTCCTCCTAATTTAAGGTCTAGTTTAAGTTTGATTTCGTTCGAAGCGTCGATAAATAGAAACTTTTTTACAATGATGTCAAAGTCAGATCGTTTCATGGTCCAATTTGCTTTCAATTCCATCTTTTGAGATTTTTCATCCCAAGTGGATTCGAAAGGCACCTCAACAACTTTATCCACGCCGTGAATCGTCCACTTCAACGTAAGAACTTTTGAAGAGACTAAAGAAGGTGTCGTCAATTCAGCAGTGATCGTTGAGAACTTAACGGAGTTCTTCCCTTCGCTTGGTAACTTATTATCATCACAAACATGATCATCAGGAAAATCTGAAACTTTATAATCAAGACCCAAAGACTCCATCATGTGACAGACAAGTTTTTTGTCGTCACCCTCAATCGAGGAGATTTCGATTGAAAGCTTTCCCGAAGTAATTTCTTCTTTAGAGCTATTATAAAGGACAGAACCAGTGAAGTTCTTCACTTTTAAATCGTGCTCTCCGAATGAGTACGGGACCTTCATTAACAGGTTTGAGTCATCTAAGACCTTAAGCTCTGTTTGTGCCATCAAAGATGTTGAGAGTACTAACATCATAAATAAAAACTTCATGATTTTTTTTCCTTTATTACAATTTCTGTTTCACGATTTTCAAGTCTATCTTTAAGTGGAAATTTAACCGGCGGAGTAATCCGTCGAATGGCGCTGACGTCATAGTTATCATTGAGAAGAAAAGTTATCTCTGGAACAACTAACCTTACAAAAAAGCTATCTGCTTTTAGAATCCATTCAGCGTTTTTAATTTTGTTAAACTGAAATTTTAAGACCAATGCCTTATCAGGCGCGATAATAAAAAGAGGAATTTGAGAGATTTTAGGATCCTTACGTACCTTCTCTGATAAGAACTGGGAAAGCATTGGTGGAAAAAGAAGCAGCTCACTTTCTTCTTTTGAGAGCTTAATTTTTTTAGTTTTTCCGTCTTCCGTTATCAAAAGAGTAGAATCACTCCTAGCGATTTCAATTTTTTGGCCTGTTTGAAGCTGACTCCATGAATAGTTCACGACCTTACCTTCCTTGGAGATAACTTTCTCCTCAGAGAGTATGCCACTGTCATTCTTGAAAATAATTGTGGCAACTCCGTTCTCTTCCTTCGAATGGAGCTCGAACCAAGGTTTCCCATTAAGTTGAAGAGTAGAATATCCAACTTGTTCATAAGAGAAGGCATCAAGACTAAAGATTAATAAAAATCCTGCAATCGCACTCAAACTCGAAATTTTCATAAATCGATGGGTATTTTTAAAATTGGCCTCGGCCGGATTATTCCAAGTTATTCTTGCCCAGTTCATAAGATACAAACTACCCGGTATGCCCGCAGATAAGAAAATGAATAAAGGCTTTCCTAATCCCCAAGACGACCAAAGAAGAAGCCCTGATAAAAAGAAGAAAACTCCCGAAAAAATAAAAGTTCCACGAAGACCAAGAAGCAAACTGATAGTTTGGTCTCCACGCATTTTATCTTCCTCGTGCTGATAGATTTGTGTCAGTGGGTAACTCGCTCCTAAAAAAAGCGAACTGATATAGCTTTCGGTATCAAATCTTTCTCCTAAGACGTCAGCACAGGCCATTCTCGTAATGAGATAGATCACCGCTCCCTGAAAAAAGCTGACCGTTAAAAATCCAATGAACGGCATTTTCTTTAATCTCACTGATGGATGACTATAAAGTTTGCTGAAAAGTCCGTAAGTGAAGAAAAGAAGGGCCACTTTCCATGAAAAGAATAAAGCCGCGGAAAGGATCGCAAATAATTCAATGCCACAAGAATAATAGAGTAAATTTTTTGAAACAATGGGCGGATTCTCTAACCCGCCAATACTTCCTTCATCTTTATCATAGTAACTATTGTAACCATTGCTTGCGGGAAAAATGCCCAAGGTTAAAATCAAAAAAAGCAGTGCCGCTTTTTCGATTGAAATGATGCCACCGCCACACAAAGCAAAGAAGAAGATGGGAGTCAGATAAATGGAAAAATTAAAGCGAAGATGCTTTAGTGTGCTTGTTGATGGAAGGTATGGTTTAATCGTCATATCACCAGTTCGACATAGGTCAGAGTATAGTTACAGATTTTTAGTTAACGCACAGAGCATCCCGAAGAGCTCTATACTCTCTCCAAAAGAATCAAAGTTACACTACTCTAAACGAGGCATTAACTAATAAAAATCTTATCTATAGTCTTTTATTTTATCGTTAAACTTCTTCATCAAACCTATCGTTATCG
This sequence comes from Bacteriovoracales bacterium, assembly GCA_038322885.1. GTDB lineage: Bacteria > Bdellovibrionota > Bacteriovoracia > Bacteriovoracales > Bacteriovoracaceae > Peredibacter. Next base: position 14,656 of record JBBQGK010000025.1, read on the forward strand.
GTTTGATGGTTGTGAGAACCTTAAGGACCTCAAGGGTAAGAATTTTGTCCTCGCGATTTGGCATCAAAATCTTCTCCCAGGCATCATGGCCCAGACCGGGAAGACCCATGTCGTGATCATTTCGAAATCTAAAGATGCAGAGCCTGTTTCATACACTTGCAATAAGCTGGGCCATATCACCAAACTTGGAAGCTCAAAGAAAAGAATGGTCGATAAGGGCGGCAAACTTGCCAAAGATGAAATGATCGAAGTTTTACGGACTGGAATTCCGGGGGCCCTGACAGTTGATGGTCCAAAAGGTCCTGCCTTGGAGGTAAAGCCCGGGATTATCGACATCGCTAAAAAAGCTGATGTCATGATTGTTCCTTACACCCTGGCCTTTAGTTCTTATTGGGAATGTAACAGTTGGGATAAATTCAGAATTCCAAAACCATTTTGTAAGATTCTTATTTCTTATGGTTCACCTATTGATGTTTCGTCTGAAAAAACTGATTTTTTAGATCACAGAATTTTTGTAGAAGAAGCCTTGAGACAGCAGACACTTAAAGTCGACTCGAGGATAAAGAACTGGGATCAATACCCTCGAGATAACTGGTTTATTAATTAGAGATTATCCCAACTGTATTTCTCGCCCTCAAGAGCATGATCAGCAAGTGACTTGATGAGATCATCGTCGTTCTCATCAATCTTACTAATGTTACCTTTGATTCTACGCCTCGCCTGGCCAGCAAACACATTGAGGATTTCAATTTCTTTAGCGGCCTTTTCAACTCCATTAGTCTCGATTGAAGAATTCACCCGACTGATCACACAGCTTAAGACAAAAAGATCAATCATGATGTCCGCAAGACGTTTAGTCGCAAACTGCTTGGAGATAATTTCTTTGCCGTGTTTACGGAGAATTCTGTCAGCAGCAGTGGCAAGATCACGGGTCGCCTCTTCAAAAATAGTTGATTGCTTTTTAAGCGCAGGATTTAACTTTGTGAAGGCTGTTCCTGGCTTACCAACTCCCGTGGCATGAGAAAGACGCTTGAGAGCGTAATCAGAAATAACACCAAAGCCCTTAATCGGGTCATTGAAAATTCCATCCACTGATTTTGAAACTTCTTTTAAATTCTGACCAACATCATTCATCGCAGTCAAGGCCACAAAGAGACGAAGAATATCGTTAGTACCTTCAAAGATACGGTTCACGCGTGAATTTCGCAAAATGCGCTCGTAAGGAAATTCGCACATGAATCCATTACCCCCAGCGATCTGCAAGGCCTCATCACCGGTTCTCCAGAGACACTCAGTCGCAAAAACCTTACTAATAGCAGCTTCTACGGCATAGTCTTCATAGCCCTTATCCACTAGGCCTGCGACCATATTCACAACTGACTCAGTGGCGTAGCAGTCGACCACCATGTGACCAATTTTTTGTTTGATTAATCCGAAGTCAGCGATGGGATTTCCGAATTGCACTCTTTCTTTGGCCTGTTTTGTAGACAACTCAATTAAGGTTTTCATTGAACCAATGCAACCACCACCAAGACCAGTTCGACCACTGTTAAGGATCTTCATCGCCACTTTGAATCCCTTACCAACCTCGCCTAAAACACAATTCGCGGGAACTCGAACTTTATCTAAACCGATTGTTGTCGTAGAACTCGCACGAAGTCCCATCTTGTCTTCGTGAGGCCCGCTTGTCACTCCACCCATATCGCGAGTCACAATGAAGGCCGTCATCTGACCATCAGTGCCTTCTGTCTTTGCAAACACTGTGAAGAAGTCAGCAATACCGCCATTCGTAATCCAAAGTTTCTCACCAGTCAGTACCCAGTCATTACCGTCTTTCACTGCTTTCGTACGAATAGATGAGGCATCAGATCCCGCACCTGATTCAGTCAAACAGAATGCCGCAATCATTTCCCCCGAAGCAAGCTTCGGCATGTATTTTTCTTTTTGCTCTTTCGTTCCGAAGAGGAGAAGTCCTCGCATTCCAATAGAACTATGGGCCCCAGCAGTGATCGCCACAGATCCATCATATTTTGCGAGTTCCTGAAGTGTTCTAGAGTAAGAGCTGCTGTTCATCCCGATTCCGCCGAACTCTTCAGGCACGATCAAACTGAATAATCCCAAAGCTTTCATCTCTTCCAGCATCTCGGTTGGCAACTCGCCCTGTCTGTCCCACTTTCTGAACTCAGGATCACGGCCTTTGAGCGAAGAGCCGATCGAATCGAATACACTTCGAAGAGTTTCTTTTTCTTCATCTTTGAGTTTTGGATACGGAAGAATGATGCTCTCATCAATCTCACCCATACAAAGAGAACGTACGAAACTGTGATTTTTATTATTTTCCATTGTGGCCCCACTTTTATATTTACTGATAAAAGGATGCCATTCATTCGGAAGATTACGAAGAATAAAGTACTGTGCTCAGGTATTTAAATGCATGGGATTGAGGAGTCGCAAATTTGTATGATGATTTTTGTGAAAGTATCCACCCATCGTAAAAAAATTGACCATTCGATAGTAGACATTGTGATTGAGATTCAAGATCTCAATGGACCCATCCTCTCTTTCACGATGACAGGCGTGGTTAATGTGGGCGTGAACACCGTAATTCGTTAAGAGTGATGGTAGATAAAAGCAGAGGAAAACTCCTGGACCGAAGAGCAAGAACCAAAATATCAGTTTTAACATCAGATTGAGATGAAAAATAAGCGTTTGTCCAAGAAGGATCGACTCAAAATTCTTTTGTTTAGAGTGAGTCGATCTTAACCAGTTGATAGTTACGCGGATCATAAATCTCATGGGTGCAAAAAGAAAAATAAGAAACGGAATCCCTTTTGGATTCACAGGATCCAGATCACTATCAGCATGTTTATGGTGGAGCAAATGAATCATGATAAAATTTGAAAATCCATAGAGAACCCATGCCCCACAAAATTCTCCCACTAATCGGTTAAAAATCTTTCCATGAATATTACCGTGAGATGCATTATGAATTGATGAGGCGACTACAAGTCCGAAACAAACACCCAAAGGTATCAAGAAAAAAAACGAAAGACGGAAGCTCTCAAAGCCTGTGCCCCACTTCAAAAGGATTAAGTTCAAGGCAAGCAAAATCACCATCTCTATGAGGTAGGTCTTTAAGAGCTGATAGGGATTTTTCCTGATCGCGATGAATGTTTTTGCACTTGTCATGATTCATGTTTACTAAAAAATGATACCTGCCTCAAGAATGGAGTCTAAAGGACCACATAATGGTTCAAATATTTACAAAAAGGACCACTTTATGGTTCAATAAAGCATGTCTAGACCAACCTATAAATCATTGATGATCGAACTCAAACGCCAGCTTAAATACCTTCAGGTGTCCTATTCTGATCTCGCCCGTACTCTTGATGTGCCGGAATCAACACTCAAGAAGTGGTTCAATACCGAAGATGGATCTTTTAATCGCATCACTTTGATCTGCGAGGCTCTTGGTATTCCTCTGGGTATTCTTCTTAAATCCATCGAAGATCAAAACATCAAAACCTTTACATTCACGAAAGAACAACAGACCTTGTTTTCAGCAAACAGAAAAGTCTTTGATGTTTACTGGCTCCTTGTGTACGAGCGAAAAGAGCCTTCCGAAATAAATGAGTACTTAAAAATTGGCCCCACGGAAATGAAAAATATCCTGCTTAAACTTGATAAAGTTCGCCTCCTTAAATTTGGTGAAAATGACAAAGTGAAAATTCCTAACATGCGACCGATTCAATGGGATTTTCAGGGAAACTTTATGAAATCACTTAAAAGCGAATGGACTGAAAGAATACTAAAGGATCCCTCCAGAATAGTTATACAGTTCTTTCAGCTCACGAGCAAATCAATCGAAGAACTTGATAGAGACCTATTGGCCCTAGAGGAGAAATATGCAAGACGAACGATTATTGAATTAAGTGATGTCACTAAAAAACGCAAACAGGTAAGATATCTATCTGCTCAAGCCTTAAATAGTTTTATTGAATAAGACTATATCTCAATAATTTTTGGATCCAGGATGTTACTCTGATCAAGGATTCTTTCACGAGTCCCATCGATTGAGCGAATGGTAATTTTTCCATCTCGATTTGAATTCACCACGGCTCCGGTCGCCAGAGGCCATTGTGAAGTATTGGAAATCTGAGGTTGCCCATTAATCCTAACAATTGGGTTCTGCTCTAACTTCTTCACTTCCCAATCAAATTCAATCACTGTGCCAGTCGTTGTTTTGTAAACATTTCGATTTTTAGGTGAAAACAAATCTGGATTCAATGTTAAAACATTCGTCATGAATTCATTAAAGTTTCCTGATTCCTGAACTTCCCAAAATGCAAATTCTCCTATCTTATAAACAGCTAATTGAAAATCTGGAGTTTCATAAAATGTCCACGCCCCAGAGCGAATTCCTTTGTCAGCATACAGAGCAGGAATCACAAGATTTTTTCCGCAGGCAAAATTGGGCGCAACACAGAGATTGTTTCTCTTTTTCCATTTCGGGTCCCCGGTCATACTGAAAGCTTCTTTAAGGCCCAGGCCGCTCGAGCGAGGGATGATATTGGTAGGTACTGCCCAGACGTCATTTTCCTGTGAAACGAAGTAACCAAAGACATTGCGGTGGCGTCCACCTGCGGCCAAGACAAAATTTTCAGAAAGAAAGTAGGCCTCAGGGTCACGTCCATTAAAGGTTTGAAACACGGGTCCAGAGCGGTGAAAAAACATCTCATGGATCATTTCCGGAATCTCATACTTATCGGTAGCCGCCATGAGGTAAGGATAGTTATCTAAGGTGACATCATCAATATGCTCGGCTCGGGCCAGGTCAGTAAAATCATGGTTACCAGCGTGGAGGGCAAACCAGGACATTGCATGATCGGCATCCGTAAAATATTTTGTTTCACGGTATTGTAGTCTTCTTCTGAAAGGAGTGTGACGACGAAGTCCCATACTTTGAAGAGCAACTTTCACAGAGATATAATCGAGGATCATTTTAGTGACTGTCTTAACTCGCTCGCCTTCCGCGTGGGAGTGGAGATTGGATAGAGCAATGATAGTGTATGCCTGATAGGGCCTGGAGTTGAACTCATCAAAATCGATCCGAAGAAATTGAGAAAGGTGATTTAGAAGCCATTCTTCAAATCCGTTCTTCTGATTATCATAGGAATCATCTCTCTTACCAGAAACTATCGATTCCTTAAGCAGTAATTGGTTTGTTAAGTAGCGGGCAGTTTCTGTCATGAGGATGTGGTTTTCAGTATCTTTTATTTTAATCGGCAAACAATTTTCGAGTTTAAAACCCGTATGATGCTTAACTCCGGTCTGAGATAAGAGTTCATGGCGAAGTTTGTTTCTTGCTTCCGGGGTTAGTAAAGTTTGACCTGCATCTTCGTCCATGTACGCCATGGTAAGCAAACCCATCATGACAAAATCATAGTCTCCCATTCTTTTACAAATCGATCCTAAAAGTGCGATCTCAGTTCCTGGATTCCAGGGGTGGAAGGTTTCAGTCATGATGTTCCGACTCACATTCTCGAGATCAACCTTAAGCGCCATTCGGGAAATCATGGTCTCCATGAATTCATCCATACCTACCTTCGGAGGAAGTGGTGGATTCTTGAGGGGAAGACTTGCATGGTATTTAAAGAACTCTAACTTTCGTGCATCACGTGTGGCATTTGCTTCCTCTACACTCCTCGATGCAGGTCCGTAACCCATCTGAGCATGAGCGATTGAAATAGAGCAGGTAAATGCCATTAAAAGATGAAACGATTTCATATATTCCTGTGATTAATCTAAGATGAGGTCTTATAGCCGATGTCAGGATTTGAGGGTGAAGCTTGGTATATTTTTCATGTCTAAAAGTGGTGATGGCCATGCTCTAGAGAACGGTCTTCACCACTTTTAGGCGGCTTAGATCATTGAACTCGTCAGAAAAACTTTAAGCAAATCCTGTCCTCGTCCCCTATCTAGCGGCACAACCATCTCAAGGTTCTCAAGGATTAAGTCCTGCATGAGTAGAAGTCTGGGCATATTTTCTGAATAAACGATCTTACCGTCTTGAAGATCGCTCGGGAGAGGAAGTTTAACCGATACTCTTAGGGTGTGATTATCAGAATCTTTTGCATCTAGAAACATATAAATCTCCTGCACGTCCCCATCCTTTTTAACCTTGAAGTTAGCTGGCGAAAGATTCGCTCTTAAAAGTCCGATGATCGATTGAACATCTCCACTTTTATAGGCTAGATCATATCTCCCAAAAATATCGTTAATGAGAGTTCTTTGAGAAAACAAAGTAAAAGTCACCAGATTTTTGAGTAGCAATGGATTTAATCTAGCTGAGCAAACAATGTCCTCACAATCTTCTGAACTAAAGATTTTTCCACTTTTTTCATACAAGCGGTGGAGCATTGGTTCTCCGGCAAGAATGGATTCTTGAGCAATAGCGGATTGAGTAAGCTTCAAAGCATTCGATAGAAAATAATGACTCCTAGAATTAGGGCCTGAATCATTTGTAGAATTATCTAGATAATGATCAACAATTTCTTTTAAGGGCCGATACCAAACTTCCTTATCTATCTCCAATATTGGATAGAGGATGAGAAGGCTCGTTAAATAGCGTTCCAAGGCTTTAGTTGAAATTAGATGCTCTAGTTCGTAAACTTGTGAACCACTACTTTCTAAATCTCTCGCATGATCAACATATGCCGCCTTAAACTCTTGCGCTTTCATATTCTGCACAGGTAAGTGAAGAGGAATTGAATTTAGATTTGTTACACCTGAAGCTGATTTAAGAAAGTTTAGCTGTGGCAAGTAAAGATTCCTCTCAAACTTTGATAGATTATTTTCTTCCCCACTCATGAAGATGGATCGGGTAGGATTTTCAACTCCATTCCTTCCTCCAAACGCCTGAACAATTCCATTCTGGCATTTAGCGAATCCATCTCCTTCAATTGTTGTGAAGACATGCAAAAGTGATTTTTTATCTTTTATGCGAGAATAGAATGCTTGAGATAAAAGCTTTAGATGATTAATGCTAGTGAAGGACTCATTTTTAATATCAAACTTTGACCAGACAGACGAAAGTTGAAACTGAATCATCGATTCACAAATTGATATATTGTCATTAAGTTTTGCTTTTTCAAGTTCAAGATTAGTCAACCCAATGTCTCTTAGTTCTGCCAATGCGAGCATTTCTTCTTGATGATACTGATCAATCATAAGTGCTAGGTCTTTGATCATTCGCATAGTCTCGATTTGCATCTGAAGCATTCGACGCTGATTTTCCATAATAATGTCAAGTTTGCCAGATATCTCGCCCAGCTTTGCAGAGTCTCCCCCGCCGGCACCGCCGAGGAGAGTACCAAGAGGGCCAGATGAGAGTGCAGTCATCGCACCCAAGGGACCTCCAGTCATCCATCCAGTAATCGCACTTCGCACTAAAGCCGCCGCTTGCCCTACTTTTTGGACCCCATCGATGATCTTCTGCACATCTTTCGAAGGTTTTACCCCTAAGAGTTCACCGAGTCTTGCAGTCGTCGAGATAATGTTTGAAAGATTATCAGCGATGTTACAAGCAGCATTTACACTCTTATAGATATTTGTATTAATCTGATTTTGCTGTGAAAGAATGCTGTCGTTTTTCCCGTCGGCCTTAATATCTTTCCCTTTTATAACTTTTTCGGTGAGAAAATCCATAATTCTCTTCGAATCAATTTTATCCTGTGGATTGGTTGGATACTTCCCTCTCTGAAGCATACTATTTAAATCCCTGTAACTCTCTTTCACTCCTGAAGTGAAATCGCTCACATCTTTTGCAGTATTATCTAAATGCTCATTGAGTGCAGTAATTAGCATCAATGCTTCCTTCGCTTTCTTTTCAATCTCTTTAACGTCTCTGACTATTTGATTTGCCTTTTTAAAAATCTCAACGAATGTTTTGTTTTGCTGGAGTAATTCATAAATACCTCCTGCAACTGCACCACTTAAAATAACTACATATTGTTCTTTTTCATTAAGATTTGAAGAACGAAAATATGAATCTAGCTTTTCTATAAATGGTTTTGATTTTTGTATCAGTTCGATCATTTCATCTTGAGGTGTGACTTTTACCTTAGCCTCTAGTTCTTTGGCTAATTGAGGGGATGAATTCGCAATATCAACGGCTATATCAATTCCGAGATCTTTACTAAGAAGGGAGGCCCTTTCATCAAACGCTCTTACAATATTAGTCAATGATTTATTCTTTACATAAGCAAAGGCGGAAACCTTCAACTGCGTTGATAATGAAAAATCTCTGATTGCTGTTTCTGGCTTAACTATATATCCAAGGAAATCTTTATTCGTTTGGTATCTTTGGCCGTGATAAAGATAGTTGTTACGAATACCTTTGTTTTGTTCAACAACTGTTGCAATAATTTTTTGAGCTTCTTCGCTGCTCAAATTTTCTAGAAGAATTTTAATTGCTGGTTTTTCCTCTGGCGATACTGTTCTTAGAAGGAGATTTACTAAGGCTAAATTTGGAGACGGAGAATTTAGAAGTTCATTTACAGAGTCAACATCGGCTTGCTTCAGATCTTCTGTCTTAGTTACAGCAGCGGCTTGATTATAAATGGACGTATTCTTTGCTCCCTCCTTTGAGCATGCGACATAGGCCAAAGCGAGAAAAAGAAAAATGAATGATTTATTCTTGCTCATTATTACTCCAACTTTTATTGATCGTAATTTCTGGTTGATTACCTATTGTAATTGAAGACTCGAGATTATTTCCCGAAAGACCTCTTGCCCCATCGTTTCCAACTGAACCTTTATGGCCGGGTCTTCCATTACTACCCATGATTGAAGGACCACCTATTCGGAGTTCAACTCCATGTCCTCCTGGACTTCCTTCACCGCCTTCTCCTCCATTACCTCCTTTGCCTCCTATTCCAGGGAAGTAAGCGACGTTCAAGCTAGCACTTGTTTCTTCAAGGATGGTGAGACGAAGAAAGCCTGAGTCTCCACCATTAAAGCCAGGCAAACCCTGAAGACCTTGATATCCGGTATAACCATCTCTGCCATTACAATAACTTCCATCACCATCGAGAGCTCGATCCGCAGGTCTTTGGGGCTGTTTGTTTGGCACTGTAGATGGGGTCCCTCCCTCTAATCCACGAAGTTCAAATGATAAAACTCCCTTTAGGCTTTCGATATCTAAATTAATATAACCAGCTGATGTACCTTTTTGATCTGCTGGAAAAATATATTTCTTATCCGCAGGGAAAGTTACAATTTTCCCTTTTCTCGAAATCATCTGTTTTACTTTTAGATTAAAGTTTTTACCGTCTGTCGTAAGAACAGAATCTGTGTCTAGCACAAGAGTTTCAAGCTTTGTGATCCCTGCAACACCAATTGAAACGATATTTTGAGTTCCTTTCACGACGATACTTTTTTTCAAGTCGATGGGTTTGGTTTTAATTTCATGAATCCCATCTGAGATCAAACAACGGAAAGTCACATTTTGCAGATCATTCTCATCTAACGACAAAGGGACAACGGCCTTGAGACCCGAGGTATCAAAGGAACGAACAATCTTTGTTTGGTTTGGATCAAAGTCGAACCTACTGCATCGAACTTCTGAACCATAGAAATGACCGCTGGTTGCAGTAAATGTGACTATATAAGAATTTATATTTTGGATAAAAGATTCATAATTTGTGAAGTCTTCAGAAAATTCGACCATCCGCTTAACCTGAACACTCAAGGTTTGTTCCTCATTAGACTCACGAGGAGTAGGAGTATTTTCTGAATTTGGTGTCGATGAATTTTGACCAACCGGATTCGTGGTCGATCCAGAATCAGACCCTCCCCCACTCTTTCCACCACACCCAACCAAAAGACAAAAAACAAGACCCAAAAAGCAATTTGTTGTTTTCATATGCACCTCTTGCTCAGGAAACTAATAAAAGGCTCTCAAATCGGCAGTTCAAAACTGATCTTTTGTGAGGTTTAGTTCAAGAATGAAGCGCTAGACGGAATCATGTGGAAAGAATTAGACGGTTTATAGTAAACTTCGCTACATGCGAAGCTTAATTGGATTCTTGATCGTTATGTCTATCCGGTGTATTTCTACAATATTCTGGAAACTGGAATGGAAATGGATCAATCCCCCAAAAAATCCTGATGAAGTTTGGAAGCGTGGGAAGGTCATGGTCTTAATGAATCACACCTCCCTTTATGAGCCACTTTTTAGTCCTCTGATGCCCATTGGCTTCACGTGGCAGTTCATTTCAAAAATGGCAGCCCCTGCAGCAGACAAGACCTTAAACCGACCATTTGTTGGAACTTTCTGGAAAATGATGATTCCTAGAGTAACGGCGATTTCTAGGAAACGGGATGATACTTGGGTGAGTTTCATGGAACAAATAGCTCCCGACTCAATGATTGTCATTGCTCCGGAAGGACGAATGAAAAGACCAAATGGTCTGGATAAGCATGGCCAGAAGATGACGGTGAAGGGAGGGATCGTCGACATACTCAATCGTCCTCTTGAAGGAACGATGGTTCTTTTCTACAGCGGTGGACTTCATCACGTTCAAGCACCTGGACAAATTTTTCCTCGTCCCTTTCAGACTATTAAAATGAATCTCGAGTGGTTTGATATTCAAGAATATAAAAGTAGATTTTCAAGTGATCCAGAAATTTTTCGTCAAGAAGTTCTCAATGATCTGCAACTTAGGCTCGAAAAGAATTGTCCGTCTTAAGGCTAGCTTTTCGGAAACTTTGCCTCAATCGTCTTTCGATAATGCCCAAGAGTTTCGAGCCGTTTTTTTAAAGCAGACTCAATAAATGATGCTTCCTCAGAATTCGTGAGCCCCTTAGGAACGAGAATTTGAATATTGAAATCAACATTCGCGGCTGTTACATTTCTTCGCTGTCTTCGACCACTCATCAATTCATCTTCAATATCGCCTGTGACAATATTCATGTCCTGAGGTTTATTTTTAAGTAAGTCCTTTAATTGTGTCTCCTGAACATCTATAAACTCATTCAAGTCTATTAGCTGTTTTTCAAGATCCTGCTTATCAAATTTAGCACGCGCAAGTTCCCTGATGTGGGCCTCTATTTCATCAGAACTGTATCGTCTGCGGTATCCTTCTAAGGGTGAAGAGAACTTCATTGGAACCCTGTCTTTACTGACTATCGCCATCTCCCTGCCCGCAAGGCTTGGAGAAAGTGGTCGTCCAAGTGAAGGATCAAAGGCCTCTAACACTTTTCTGCTTGTCGTATTATGAGTGAACTCGTGATTAGCGACACCATTGACTCTCAGATTATCCGGATGTCTTGATTTAATTCCGACCTTGTTTGAAAAGGGATATGAAATCCCCTGCTCAGTAGGCTCTTCGAAAAATTTCGTCCCAAAATTGGATTTCATTTTATCTACAACTCTCACGGTAGATGGATTCAAGCGGTTTGTTCTCAGTGGCGCATAATCAATGTTCCTCTGTAAAAGAAGACCATCAATTCTATCGATTAAATTTTGTTCGCTTAAAAGAGCATCTCCGCTGACTGTGATGTAAGTCGTATTTTCGCCCGTAAGTTCAGGGACCGGATTTCTTGTCAGAACAATTTTATTCTTATCCATGAACTCAAACAATTCTTTCAACCTTGGACTCGCTGACGGTCCTGAAAGAATCCTCGTCACTTCAACATCAATCGTTCCACCACCGGGTTGAATCACCGGGACTTCAAAAGTCACATCACGAAGAGGTACGGTAGAGATTGCTTTTGCATTTTGAAGGGAGGTTACGTATGAGCGAAGAAAACAGCTCTCGGTAGCACTGGCTTGACCAGAAAATAGCAGCGACAGGCCTATCAATAGGAACAAGGAATCTCTCAATTAGAACTCCTAACTACCTATCGTAAATTGTCAGAATATCTTGATGTACAGAAACCAATCATATCAATCAGTCATTCCCCTGGTTTTAAGGGGTTTGCATTGCCATTTTTGGCACAGACTCATTTTCGATAGATGTCAGTTGAGAAGAAGTAACGCTTAAGGAAATAAAAAAAAGTCGATTCTTTGACCATGAGGTCCGAGGGCAATTGAGATTCTAAATGTTCCTCATGAAATTTTGGATACAAAGACCAGTGTAAACTCGGCTGAAGATGATGAGAGGTATGATACCCATTGTTAAAAGAAATCCAATTCCCAGGTTTGAATAAAAAGTTTCGTGAGTGCTCAAACTCTGAATCAAGTTTGCAGCCATCATGATTGGCCAAATTAAATAATAGCAGGGTTGAAAATCCAAGGATCACTGCTGGGATCATCAATTGGAAAAAAGCTGAGGGAGAGAGATAGACAAAACAAACTGAGTAAAAGAAGACCCACAATCTCTCGCGGGTCATAGTCGCTTTAAGTTTTATGGGTAGCTCGAGGTACTTACGGTTTTTTGCCATCTTGAGTGATGCTTTAAAAATGTATATCAAAGAACGCTTAAGACCTTTTTGATTTTCAGAAACCAATTTGTAATGAGTCCAATCCTCTTCAACTTTATAAAACTTGTGATGATTGAAGTGATGGACCGCATGCAGTCTAGATGATGGTGCCAAAATGAAAGTTGAAATGACGAAATTAACCATCTGATTAGGATAATCATTTTTAAAGATAGGGAGGTGTTGATGATTATGGTTGATCATCGTCACAATTAAAATCATCCAAGAATTACATAAGACGAAGAAGCACTTTATAGGCCAATGAAATTCAGACCAAAAATAAATCAACCATATTTGCATGCAAGCAAAAATAAAAAGAGTTAGGATAGTTCTTATATCACTCTTATGTCGCATTAAAATCCGTTTGAGTGCCTTGATGAAATTCCATTTGCCAAGAATCATCCTTCCTTCGCCAAATGGAACTTCTTAGAAAGCTGGCCTGTTTCCGATCGAGTCCAATTCTTGATGAGATATAAGTTATGAGCACTATATCAGGAGTTAATGGAGTTGCCTTGTAATGAGAAGACTCAATCTTAGTAGTGCCATCTTCAGATGGTAAACGTTTTAAAATTGTTTCTCTTGTCCAAACTTTTCCAGATGATCCAAATTCAAAGAAACTCTCCCCCAAAAGTTGTGAAATCCTTTCGGGATTAGAACGAATCTCAGGTGAATGTAACTGCTTTTCTAGATCAAACAGATGGTCAAATTTCTCCATTCTGAAACTGTATTACGCCAACGGCAAGATGAGAAGTTAGAGAGAGATCGTGAGTTTACTTTGTAGAATTTTGAAATTTTGCAGGATTAAAATGGCGCACTGGACAGGAGTCGAACCTGTGACCTACCGATTAGAAATCGGTTGCTCTATCCAACTGAGCTACCGGTGCGCAATGTTAGGACGGTGATAGACCCCTAAGATTATGAAAATTGGCCATTCTTGTCAATGCGAGACTCAAAGGATTTGTGATAGCTTGAGTGATATGACCATTCGCGCACGTATATTTCGCTCTTCCAAAAGACATTTTGAATGTTGTCGTGAAGATTCTAAGGAAATTGTGACGGCCACGGCCCTCGCTACTCTCCTTAAAGAGGATCATCTCGTTGTTGGGGATTGGGTCGAACTCGCTGCGCCTCCACAAGGTGGAGAAGAGTGGATCATCGAAAAAGTTATAGAAAGAAAGAGTGGAATCTTTCGTAATCTCCCGCGCGAACAAAAAAAGAAATTCATTGCGGCCAACGTGGACGTGCTCTTGATTGTCGTGAGTGCGGGAAAACCTGCCTTCAAACGAGGACTCATCGATCGTTACCTCGTGCGTTCTGATTTTTGGAATGTACCCGCCTTTCTTGTCTTTAATAAAATGGATCTCTACGACGAAAATGAATTTGATATTTTATATGAATCAGAGCGTTTGCAGTGGCTCAACGTAGAATGCTTTGAAGTTTCGGCGGAAAAACCTGAAAGAGATGCTCAGTATCTCAAAAATAATTTTCAGGATCTGAAAGATAAGCTCAATGGCAAGACGGCGATCACGCTTGGCCACTCCGGAGTTGGTAAAAGCAAACTCATCACGGTCTTAAGTGACGGCAAGGTGAATCTTTTAAGTGGCGAGCTTGGAAGTATAGGCAAAGGGGCCCATACAACAACCTGGGCAGAGCTCATCGATGCTGAAAATTTCACCTTGATTGATTCCCCAGGAATTAGGTCCATGTCTTTATCCGACCTCACCAAGCAGGATCTTCTCTATTCGTTTAGTGACGTGAATGAATGGTCATCGAAGTGTCAGTTCAGTTCAAACTGCACGCACGAGGAAAATAGTAAGGGATGTTTCTATAACAAGCTTGACCCAAAAAAAAGAGAGGATCAAATGATCCTCTCTCGATTAGATTCGTATAAACGGATACTGGAAGAGGTAGCTAATATTCCAGACTGGTCAAAAAACTCAAAATCTTAACGATTGAATCTTTCGAAATTATGTCTGAAGCCAGCTTCCTGCTCTTTTTGATCAATTGAAGAAATTCCTCGGTCATTGTGGTGAGATGCACAGCTTACCATAAGTCCAAGAACGAAAAATAATGCCAATGTCTTTGTCATATAAGGCCTCCAGAAAGGATTTAGCTCCTACCCACTCTTCGGTTATATCGGCAGAATCCTTAGGAAAAAATTGCCTAAGGGCCCATTAATCAGTAATTCCTAAGGTTTGGGGAATGTTATTTTTACAGAGGGGAATCGATATTCCCCCTCTCAAATTCGAGTCGGCTAGAATTTCGCCATTCTCTCTCAAAACAAGGATATTTGGGTTATGTGGCGCGAACTTTTAGTGTTCACTTCTTTGACATTTTTGATGATCCAATTTGTCTTCACTGGACAATAGGTTGATCAGATTTTTTGTCATCCTTTTCACTCTCACCTTGATGAATTTCGCGTCTGCCGAAAGCAGCAAAGTTATACCTGTTTACTATCTCAACTTACCTGGCCTTCAGGATGATTTGCAAGAGTATCCTAACTTCACTGAGGGAAGGATTTTTGTGGGCGATTCAGATCTCATAAATGAAGTGAAATCGGAATTCGCAGAACTCTCTCCTCTCTTTACGCATTTCCCTCGAGCCGTTTTTACTGAAGAGAAACTGTCCTATCACAGCGATGATAACTGCACGATGGCGCCTAATCGTCTTGAGGGATTAGATTTGTGGAAGGCCTGTCGTCGCCATGATTATTGCTATTCCGAACTAGGCGATTATGAGAAGCAAGGATTTGGAGATGCTTTCAGGGCCTGTAATAAAAAGCTCAAAACATTTATTCAAGAAGTGTGCGGAGATCGTAATTGCGAAACGATTAAAAAAGTTTTCTTTGTCGGAGTTACTTCGTTTTCAGAATCGTTTCGAAATTTTATTTCTCATCAAAGTAAACAGGCACTTTTCCTGTCTGAGGTACTGAGGACTTCCAAAAATCCAGATAAAATCATCAATGTAAAAGAAGCTAAAAGAAAACTCGAGTTCTTTTGTCGCATGAGCGAAGAGTGGTCAAAAAATCACAAATATAAATGGAAGCATTACCTCTCGAGTGCACGAGATCAGGTCCCTCTGGAAGAGTATCATTCTTGTGAAGACTTTCAGGGTTCAAAAATCGTAAAAAGTTTTAAATAGAAATTTCTTCACCTAGTGGTGGGAGTGGTTTGCGTCCGTCAGTTTGCTTCTCAAGTTTCCTGAAAGGAAACTCCATCATGATCTTCCCATCCTTGCTCGATATCTTCACTTTCTTTCCATCGCAATCATTTGGCACAGGGAAACTATTCGCAAAGTGGCTCGCAGAGTGCTGAGATTTATTTTCACCTTTAATTGAAATGGTGTCTTGTTTCACATCAAGATCAATTTTTTGAGAAGGATCTTTTGGTGTGATGATTAAAACTCGTCCCGTTTTAGTTACGGTCCAATCTATTCTCACTGGTTGTACCGATTCATCCAGAAGACCGGCGCCCATGGTGGGATCGGAGAAAGCCTCATTCATCATTTGCTCCATACCTTTGAAGAGTTCGTCGTCCTCTCCAATGCCATTTAGGATTTTTTCTCGCATACGCCGATGCATTTCTTCTCTGAGTTGCATGCGCAGACGGATTTGGTCCTGAGGTGTATTTTGAGTGGGAGCAGTTTGAGAACGCGTGCCAGTGAGCTTCTGCCCCAGGGCCTCGAAAACGACAAGTGTGAATAGGATAATGGCCCCGAGGACCACGTACATTCGTTTCATAGAACTAAGATAATTCTGAAATTTCTAACGTCAAGGGTGGCAGGCACTTTCAATGATGGAAAATAGTTGATCGAGACCGTCTACGAAGAGGGCCGGTCCTGGTTGCAAGAAGATGGCAGATGAAAGTTCATGAACTTGCCCGTTTTTAACAGCTTTAAGACTCTGATACCCATCTCGTTTTTCAAACGAATCAAGCTTAACTTTTTTCCCGCACCAGCTCGCTAAGATGAGATCTGGATGGCGTTCAACAACTTCCCTATCAAAGACTTCTCGCTCCTTGGCGAGACTTCCGACTCGGTCATGAAAAATATTTTGCCCACCACAAACTTCGATCAATTCAGAAACCCAGCGGATGCAAGAAAGGCGGGGTTGATCCCATTCTTCGAAATAAATTTTCGGTGCTCGTGAGAATTTTTTCCCACGCCTCTTATAATCGTCTCGTTTCTTTTTAAAATCTTCGACAAGGGAAATGGCTTTTTTCTCTTCACCAATAATGCGCCCGAGTAGCAAAATCTGGTCTAAGATTTCATTCAGAGAACGTTGATTCGTCACCATCACATTCAGACCCTGACCAATGAGCTCACGGGCTATGTCTTTCTGGATATCCGAAAAGCCAATGACAAGATCCGGCTTAATCTCAATAATCTTCTCAATATCAGAGCGAATGAATTGACTAACCACAGGATGTTTTTTGGCTTCGGGAGGGCGCTCCACGTACTGACTGACCCCATAAATAAGATCAGATCTGCCCAATAGATGCAAAGTCTCGACGGTTTCTTCGGTGAGGCATATAATTTTGGAAGGAAATGTCATAGCTCAGATCATAAAGGATTCTCATGTTGAAAGTCATTGCACTCTTTATTTTATCTCTTAATCTTTGGGCGGCAGATGACCATGCAAACATCTCGCTACAGCGATTTCAAAAAAAAATAGTTTTAACCGTCAACCATGATGCCGGCTGGCACACCTACTGGAAAAATCCGGGTGATTCAGGCCTTCCCTCTTCTTTTAAATTTAAGCTTGGGGACAAAGCAATCACCCCTAAAGACTATGAGTGGCCAGTTCCAACAAAGCATCTCGAAGAAGGCGACATCCTGACGATTGGATATGAAGGAGTTCAGCATTTTTTCTTTGATAATGTTGATGGCAATATTTCTGCAGATATAACCGTTTTGATTTGTAAGGATGTATGTATTCCTGGGGAAGCTCACCTTACACTTGCCAGTGGATCAGACTTTGTGGCGAGCAGAAATCCGTCAAGTATGTACAGCGAAGATGAACTCTCGAAAGCTTTTACTGCACTTCCTAAAGATGAATCTCTTCCCAATGGTTTTGAGTATTACCTTACTCGCAAAAAAGGCAGCAATGTTCTGACTCTCCACTACTCACTCAAAGGGCTCAAAAGCTCAACACTCCCTCACGAGCTCAATTTCCTCACTGCCTTTCCGGCACCACCATTTGGATTTAAGCGAGAAACCCTTTATCAAAACGGAGACACTCTTTACGGGAAAACGGAAATTGAGTGGGATGGTGAATATCAGGAACCTCCACTACCTCTGAATGAAAATGGGGAATTTTCGAAAGCACAAGATTTAAAATTTCTTTTGAACTCCCCTACTCTTGGGAAAGTAGAAAAAATCAGTCTTAACGTTAAAAATTTCTCCAATGCGACTCCTGCCCTAGATGAGTTTTATAAAAAAATGACTCCAATGGGAAAGCCCGGGGCCGCGGGAACTCTCGCGGCAAGTGACAAGTCTCAGAAGTCGCTCTTCGAATATCTTCTCTTTGCTTTTCTTGGTGGTTTGATTTTAAACCTCATGCCTTGTGTGCTACCGGTGATTTCACTCAAGCTCTTTGGGCTTATTAAGCATAAAAACGCAAACCGCAAGACGCTCCTCAAACACAACTTCAGTTACGCTGCTGGAGTCATCACGACCTTTATGGTTCTTGCTTCAGTGATTGTAGGACTCAAGGCCGGTGGTGAAGAAATTGGATGGGGCTTTCAACTTCAATCCCCCCTCTTTATCGCGGCCATGATGCTTGTTCTTTTCATCATGGCGCTCAATCTCTTTGGACTTTTTGAATTCTCTACTCCAGGAGGATCAAAATTTGGTGGAATGCAATTGCAAGAAGGGTTTATTGGAGACTTTCTGTCTGGTGTCCTCACGACGATTCTTTCTACTCCTTGCTCGGCTCCGTTTTTAGGAACTGCCCTTACCTTTGCTTTCACGACAACGACCATGACGATTTTCATCATGTTCTTTGCTATTGGCCTGGGTCTCGCTTTCCCATTCCTACTCACGGCTTTTTTTCCTCAAACTCTTATCATCTTCCCTCGCCCGGGGGCCTGGATGGAGAAGCTCAAATATTTTCTGGGCCTCTCTATCGTGGCAACCATCGTCTGGCTTTACGATGTTTTCACTAACCTCGTGAATGTTGAGAGCATGGGGTGGCGGATGAATGGACTCTTTGTCCTCTGGTTTTTTGCTTTCTTTTTTGCCAAGAAAATTTCAACTAAGCGAGGATGGCAATTTCTTTTTTTTGCCATTCCACTTTGTTTTACACTGATGTTCTCGCAGAAAATCGATTTAAAAAAAGATACTCGTGAACTCTCTCAAAATGAATCGAGCTGGGGTGCTTGGTCTGAGGAAGCACTTCTGGTCAACAAAGGAAAAGCAGTGTTCGTTGATTTCACTGCGGCCTGGTGCCTGACTTGTAAGGTTAATAAAAGACTTGTGATAGAGACCGATGCCTTCGAAGAAATGAAAGAAAAGTACCAGCTTGTGACTCTTCGAGCGGACTGGACCAGACGAGATGACAACATCACTCAATACTTAAAAAAATTCGGGATTGTAGGAGTGCCAGCGTATTTCATTCAGAAAAAAGATGGCACCATTGTCTCATTAGGTGAAACAATTTCTATCTCTAAAATAGAAGACAATCTTAAGTGATCAATTGATTTTAAGCAGATCGGAATTTTAAAGGCTTCAGTAACTGACCAAACTCCAAAATAGTTTGGGCATCAAATCAGTTTATGTAATGCTTACCCTTACAAGTCTCTGTAAGGGGGAATGATGACAAAAATTCTTATTGTTGAAGATGACTCACAAATTTCGCGAAGTTTAAAACTCAACCTTCGACTTAGTGGATATGACGTGAGCGAAGCATCCAGTGTGTCAGAAGCTTGGTCGAAGCTTGAAGAAAATCATTTTGATATCGTCTGTCTTGATATCGGACTTCCGGATGGAAGCGGAATGGATCTCTGCCAAAAAATTCGCATGTCAGGAAATGAAATTCCAGTTCTCTTTATCTCTGCTCTTACTGACGAAAAAATTGTCGTTAAGGCCATTATCGCTGGCGGCGATGACTACATCCGAAAACCCTTTGGTATGGATGAACTCAAAGCGCGCATTCAAAAGGCCCTAAAAAGATTTGCCTCTGGTCCTACACTTTTGACTAAGGGCCTGCTCACAGTTGATTCATCTAACCGAATTGTAAAATTTGCAGACGAACTCATTAATCTCAGTCGAAAAGAAATTGAGATCCTCACTGTCTTGATGAAAAGATGTGGGGATGTGGTAAGCCGCGATATGATCATCTCAGCGATTTATGAAGAATCTGAAACCTTTGATCGAACTATCGATTCACACATGAGCCATTTGCGTAAAAAACTTCGAGAAGTAGCAGGTCTCACTGTTCAAATTGTTTCAGTCTATGGTCTTGGCTATCGTCTGGAGATTTTAAATCAAGTATGAAGAAAATAACCTGGTTCAGACTTATTTTTCTTAGTATCGCCAGTGCTCTTGCCTTGAGTTTTTTATCGCTCTATTGCTTGGTAAGAATTTCTGAACTCGTTGTTGATGACTACCGCTATGGATATCTCCTCTACATGGCAAAAAATATAGAAAAGGCCACAGAAACAAAACCCCTCGCTAATCTCAAAATGGCCAAGTATCTCGTCCCACCTGAGGCACCAACAGAAACTCTGTCTTTGATGGAGGCCTCAACTGAATTTGGATCGACCGATACTAAACGCGGACCAGACTTATGGATCGTGGGAAGAAATGGCGAAATACTGTCGGCGAGTGATGTGACAAGAGACATGCCGCTCGCATGGAAGCATCTAACAATTCCTAAAAAGATTCATGGAATTGAATCCAGCAGAACAGGCTTTTTCTCATCAAAAACTTTTGTGATGAAACTCGAAACAAGTCCTGAATCCTATCTGATCTCGCACAATCCCAAGTCTCTTTTTCACGGCCCCTACCTATGGGTTCAAGGCACACACACCTTTATCACCGCCACTGCGGCCGTCATTCTCGCCCTCTCGCTGAGTTTTTTTTATCTTCAAAGAAAGTCCACTATCGCTCGCAAGGTCATGGCAAGGCTTGAGTCAGGAGACTTAAAGGCGCGTTTTGAAGTCAAACGCTTCGATGAATTTGGTAACCTCATCATCGACTTTAACCGGATGGCAGATAAAGTTGAAAGCCTGGT
Source organism: Bacteriovoracales bacterium (assembly GCA_038322885.1). Lineage (GTDB taxonomy): Bacteria > Bdellovibrionota > Bacteriovoracia > Bacteriovoracales > Bacteriovoracaceae > Peredibacter. The sequence continues at coordinate 35,372 of JBBQGK010000025.1, forward strand.
AGAAAAAGTTCGTCTGACTGAAAGTTCGCGCTCCCAGCTTCTTCAGGAATTAGGTCATGATGTGAGAACTCCCCTCACCAGTCTTCGCACAACCTTTGAGACACTAAGGGATTTTGAAGATGGGTTGACTATTGATGAGCGAAAGGAAATTTTCCAGATGCTTGAATCTGATATCTCTTACTTCCAAGAACTTTTAGATAAACTCACCATCGTTGCAACAATCGATACTCCCCGATATAAAAAAAATGCCTCGGCTATCATGCTCGATGAGATTTTGAATGAAGAAATTAACCACCGACGTACCTGCTCTCCCCTTACTTGGGAATTTAACAATACCTCCGATTCATCTCTGGTCTCAGGTGATACTCATCTCATCCTTCGTCTTTTTAAAAATGCCCTCGATAATGCATCCCGTTTTGCTAAAAATAAAGTCAGTGTCAATCTTCACCGCCTTGAGAACGGAATTGAAGTTACCGTGCAAGACGATGGACCAGGGCTGAGCCCAGAGGCGATAAAGTCTTTTGGCAAGAGAAGAGAGCGTCGTCAGATCAAAGAAAGAGATTCTTCATCCCATTTCTCTCTCGGCTTAGGCTCAGTCATCATGAAAGCGATTGCGGACGTTCATAATGCAAATGTAGAAATGGAAAATCGAAGTGACGAATCTGGGGCCTCTCTTCGAATCTTCTTCCGACTTACCTAGAAATTTTTTCCTACTAAACTCCTCCATACTGAATACAGGATTTAACTCTAAATTGGGAATATCCCTATTGGAGGTCCAATGAAATACATCTTGAGCGCCCTATTGTTTCTCTTTGCATGTAATGATCCAAATACAATTCTCCCAGCGACTTCAACCAATGATACAGGTTCTGTGAGTGGTGAAATTCCTTCGGCAATCACTAAAGACTCAATCATGACTGAGTTTGAAACTCTCATTAACAATCATCGCATCGACATCGGGGAGGCGTCTGTCGTCTTTACCGATGCCCTCAACAATATCGCCAAGGCTCACAGTGAAGAAATGGCCAATGGGTCAGTGGCCTTTGGCCACTCCGGCTTCTCTTCAAGATGTGAGGCAGCTTATACTTCACTCGGAGGAGGAAATCTCTGTGCCGAAAACGTGGCGATGGGACAGGGTAATGCCCAAGCGGCCTTTGATGCCTGGATGAATTCATCCGGCCATCGGGCAAATATCGAACAAACTCGTGTGAACTTTTCAGGTTTTGGATATGCCAAGAGCACTTCTGGAATCATCTACTGGACTGAAATCTTCGTTGAAAAAAACTAAGGAGTATCTATGCATCAATCTCAAAGTGAATTCGAAAAAGGTCTTAATGAACTCTATGACATCCGCTTAAGAAAAGAGCGTTTGAGAAGAGAGAATGAGGAGAATGCCATGATCGTAAAAAAAGAGATTAAACTTCTGACCCTCATGTTCAGTGACGGAATCAAGGACATCAGCCTACCGTTGGATGAAAATGAAGTCCTTGAATGGGATTCACGCTCGCGCAGATTAATTTATCACAAGGGGGAAGTTTCACGCTTCATTGAAACTGTCAGCAATGATCTTCTGATTAAGATCAGACCATTTCTTAAAATGATGGTCTCTCAGGTTCGTGAAAGTTACGTTTAAGTTTCGTCTTCGAATTTTGGTGGAAGGGACATGAGCGCCTGGATGACTTCTTTCGGATCGTGACCCTGGTACAAGACTGCGTAGAGGCCTACAAAAATATGAGCGCGTATGCCTCTTTCCTGGGCCAGAAGATAAGCGGCCTTGGTGGTCTTGTAACCTTCAACCACTGACTTTGAACTGCGGATAATGTCTTCTGCTTTTTTCCCTCGGGCAATTTCCATCCCGAAAGATTTGTTACGAGAGAGCTCCCCGGTAGTGGTGAGAATGAGATCTCCCATACCTGAAGGCCCATAGAAGGTTTCAGGCTTGGCACCAAACACATGACCAAAGCGAAGCATCTCGACAATTCCACGCGTGATCAAGGCTGCGCGCGTATTATGGTTGGATCCAAGTCCCTCCATAATTCCCCCGGCGATGGCGATCACGTTTTTAAGCGCTCCTCCAAGAAGGACACCTTTAACGTCGGTTGTGGGAAGCGCTTTAAAAAAATCGGTTGCGAGCATCTCACAACCCCTTATCAGGGTCTCGCGGCTAGTGCCAGCGAGAGAGACGATTGTGATCTGCTTATCCAGAATCTCTTTGGCAAACGAAGGACCCGAGAGATACATAAACTGAGTTTGGTATTTTGCAAAGTGAGTGAGAAAGAGTTCGTCCGGAAGTTTGAGAGACTGGTGATCAATTCCTTTTGCAAGACTGATCACTGGAGTACCCGTTTCCAGGTAAAATTCCATTTCATGTTTGTTTTTTGAACAGAAATCTTCAATCGCAGAAATCGGAAGGCCCGAAACAATCAACTCGACGTCTCCAGACTTTAACTTCTCAACTTCTGCCCAGTCCAAGGCCCCACGAATCGTTGAGGGCAATTTCTGTCCAGGAAGATAGGTCTTGTTTTCACCGTTATTGATGTCATCATAAATTTCTTGTGAACGAACGAGAATAATAACTTTCTCAAAATTCTGAGAAAGTACAAAAGCAATGGATGTACCGAAAGCACCTCCGGCCAGTACCAGAGCGGTTTTATGTTTCATTGATGACCTTCTATAAACTCATGATTCCCGGAATGGTATGTACCGTTACGTAAAGATCGATGACTTCTTGAGTAGTATTTATGAGCTTACGGGCCGTGATCGCGATGTAGTTGCCATTTTTAGACGGTTTCTCAGTGATCGTTAGACCATCGAGTTTCTCGAGTAATTTAGGCACATCATCGATTTTAACGATGAACTTGAAATCGTAATAATCAGGCCATTGGTAGCTCTGTTCGAGCAGTTCCCGGAACTTTTCGTAATCCATAAGCACTTTTACTTAATAAATATAGTTTTGTAACGCTTGGATATCATAACTTCACTCTGTGAAATCAGTCATTTACTTTTCTATCTTAGGTTAATTTTTTTATCTCCGGTGCCGAACCATAACTATCAGTACATGAATGGGACACCACGGAGGAACCTATGAAGACAGTATGGATGCTATTGGCTCTATTCTCGATCGAATCGTTCGCCGCTGAATTCACTAACATCAAGCTGACCCCAGAGTTTGAAGCGGCCATCCTTCAAGGTCCAGTGGTATCTGTTCCTGGACT
>JBBQGK010000026.1:0-38487 GCA_038322885.1 Bacteriovoracales bacterium
TATTCATCTTGAGGGCTTCGGTGAAAATCGAAGCCCTCGCTTTTTAATTCAAACATTTCAATTCAAAATTTCAGCCTAATACGTTGATGGTTTTTAAATAGGCATCGAGTGATGTTTTAACTCACCAACCAGAAAATTAAAGTTTCAAATTAGATTTGTGGCTGTCTCCTACTCTAAGTGGGCCACTACCGAACTACTACCAGCGGTAGTAGTTCGATGATTCGTCTAGCGTCTAGCTATTGAAAATCAAACCAATATTAGCATCTGCAAATTGACCATCTAACCTGATTAAGTACCCATTTGCACTTTTCCTTCATAAGAAAAATTATGTAAAAAACAAACTCACTTCTCGTAGAAATATTTCGTCCAAGGGAATAAAGCTTGGTGACCACTACTCTAAATGCACTTAGGACGATCAAAAGAACTTCTCTGAGATGATCTGAAACACATCAGAAAAGAAATTAACGATGACCCTGAAAACAAAACAAATTTCAGCAATGTCATTAGGGTTAGGAATGTAAAAGCAGGCTAATTTGTGGTAGAAATGAATAAAAAAGTCGGTAAAAGTCGGCAAAGGTCACTTAACGGTTTTTTTTTATTTTAAAAATTAACAAGTTAGGTACTGTATCCCCGAACTCCCCGAAGTCGAAACCATAAAATCCCAACTCTCCCACTATCTCCCTCTCAAGATAGAATCTTTCGCATCGACTCCTCAGCTAAAACAAAACATCCTTCACACTTCACTCGATCTCAAAAATCGCACGCTCATAAAAATCCTGCGGAAAGGAAAGATGCTCGACTTCGTCTTCGATGATGGCTCGCATCTCCTCTCCCATCTCGGCATGACTGGCACATGGCTAATTGGCGAAACCATCAAGTCCACCAAGCACACTCATCTCACACTCAACTGTGGCCCCTATACTCTCGCCTACGATGATCCTCGCCGCTTTGGGCACATGTATTATTACTCGGCTGACGATGCTGCGAAGAAGCTCGCGGAACTCGGCATGGATCTCGCAGATCCGGACTTCACGCTTGAATATCTGACTAATGCGATTAAGAAATATCCGGAGCGTGCTTTGAAAGTCACACTGCTGGATCAAAAACTTTTTGCGGGGTCTGGCAATTACATCGCTAATGAGATCTGTGCTCGCGCTCTGATTCGTCCCACGCGAAAGTGTGGCAAGGTTAAGGCCTCAGAGTTTCCCCTTCTTTATCAGGCGGTCAAAGACGTCATTGGTCCTGCTCTAAAGTCCGGTGGCACAACATTTCAGGGTGGTTATCGGGATTCAACGGGAGAGCGTGGCGAAGGTGTTCAGCACTTAGTCGTTTTCTATCAGAAGATTTGTCAGAAGTGTAAGAAGACGGCAGTAAAAAAAATTATCCTTGCACAACGAGGGACATATTACTGTCCCTCGTGCCAAAGATAAAAAATCAATTCTCTTTGTACGTGAAGTTGCTGCAACGAAAGCTCGTTCGACCAAAACTTGTACCCTTTAAACTAGCTTGTACACCCTCTGGGGAAAGATATTTTATATTTCCCGCAATGTGTTTACCATCAGCACTTTCGCCTTCGAAGTTGATAGTTGCTGAGCGTAAGTCGTTATTGAATCTAGTAAGATCGTAAGAACCATTCAAATTTCCATTAACAAAACTAATCTTTTTGATCGTTTCATTCAAGAGAAGTTCTGAATAGATGCTCTCACTACCACCCCCATCACCAGATGAAGAAGAAGTGGTGCTGTTACATCTAACCACTGCTGAAAACGCACTCACTGAAGAGAGAAAACAAAAAACAGAAACTAAAAATAAATATTTCATAAAGACCTCCATGAAACTGTTATACACTCAACAAACATGTATGCTCATTTCAAAATTCTTAATGGTGTGTTCGGTAATAGTTAATACGAAGAATTAGTCGCTTCAGGTAATAAAATAGTAGTATCTTAATCTAGATAAATTTCCAATCATGTAATATCATTTCAACATGGTCACCTTCTTTCAGAATATTTTAAGCAGCTGGAAATATCTCCTCACATACCCATTAAGCTTTATGCTCATTTTTGGCTCCATGATTGGAACTCGCGGTGAACAAACGACTTCTAGTTTAGGAAAATATGCCATCATGATCGGCACAATCTTTCTGAACGTGGGTGTCTTCATAGGGCCCTTCATTCTTCTAGCTTCCTTCATTCTCTTCGGCCTGGGCCGACCGTTTTATGGACAAGTCCTTTCACTCTTCGTTCTCGGGGTGGGTTTTGGGTGCTTTATAACGACTCTCATGACTTATTTAGATTAAAAATTCAAAAAAGTATCCGGTCTGTTATTGATACCTGAGTGACCTACTCGCTTTCTTGTTTGCAGTATCTGCCTACGCCTTAAACTCCCAAAATTCAGATAAGATTGTATCTAGAAAGCTCAATGTAAAAAAGCATCTCAGGGTAATTTTCATGAAAATCTTAGCTTCAACTTTCACTCTTTTTTTAGTTCTATTCTTGGGATATTTCTATCTTACGCCCAAAAATGATCTCAAACGAACGCCAGGATCGACGACAGAATCAAAAGATCCCCAGCTACTCGATGACCAATCTAGGATGAGCTATTCACAAGCAACGGACCGTTTATCTTGGATTGAAAAATTCATTGAAGCCAATAGAGACTCTCTCATTGGTCGGCACGGGCCCGAGTCCAAGGCCCTTGTTGTTACAGACCTCCTTTGGCTGATGGCAGGAATCAGCGAGTTTCATAGCTGGAAAGTAAAAGACATCAATGCAGCAATCGAGACCCATAATGGAGACGATAATCTCTTTTCTGTTTTCCTGAGAAGAAGTCAGCAACTCTCCGATGAGGCCAGTTGCAAAGACTTACCCCTCAAGATTGGTATGAGTAAAAATTTTGATCGTGAATACCATTCCCCTAGTCTTCCTATTTTCCACCTGGTCAAAAAAATCAGTGACAAGAAATATCAGGTCATTCTTAACACCAACTATACCGACCGAGGCGATCCTTCCTCGCCGATGGCACTGGAAATGCGCAAACGAGTTGTTCGATGCTTTCAAGACGCTAATACCAAAATGATGACATCCGCAGGCGATGTGATCGAATTTAAAATCGTCTCACCGGATAAAGTCTCTTCTCTTCCTAAGCTTGAGCGGCCTTTGGAAGTCGAGATAAAAATTGATGATAACTTAGGACACGATTCTCAACATTATTCGCTCAAACTTGGTTGCTCTTCTATCGTGCATGAGACGCTCCACCTCACCGGACTTGTGGATGAATACCAAGAAACTCGTGCGGGATTTACAAATTACGGCTGTAGGGTTGTTCCAAAACAAAAGACAATCATGAAAGACGATGGTTTCTACAATGATATTTTTGGAAAAACTGTCATTTGTGATTGCAGTAGTTCCGCCTGTAAAGAGTCATGGGCATCAATGAAGGATGTGGTTAAGAAGAATCTTAGTCTTCGTCCCTCTCCCTGTGCTGATCTCAAGGCGGAGTGGGTTTCGGCCTATGCCCCTCAGGCGACAGATGTCCCTGGCCTATCACAAAACTTAATCACCATTATTCAACCTCCTAAAACGAGCGGCGTTCTTCTGACGCCCAATTACTTTAAAAAGATCATCTCCGGATTCTGCTACAGAGAAGCGCAGGCCTTCCATGATTGCTCATCCTTTGCCTACATAAACTCCGAAGATCCCACTTGTAAAAACAGGCCTTCCAGTTGCTCGTCAGATGCTTTTTATCTAGGTGAGTGATTTAGATATGATTTGTTAGGACAAGGTTAAGTTTCATAAAGAAGACTTCGGTTTCCCTATAGATTTTTCAAATTCTCATTCCCTAAACTCTTTTCAAGTTAGCGTGCAAAAAATTAACCGAACCATGGAGTTCCTATGCTTTACCTTACAAGGCTCATTTTTATCACCGTTGTCCTTGCATCTACCTTCGCCCAAGCTGAAACCTCGGGCAGAGTCATTGCAAAGTGTTCATCTACCGGAACTGTTTCAATTGAATCCTATCTCATTCGCTTCAATAGAAATTCATTCAGCGAGGGCCCTACCACAACCAAGCCAAGTATTTTTGTTATCGAACAATACCAAGGCTCAAAGCTTATGCAGTCATTGACGATCCCCGCTCAAGATACGAAGGCCTCATACAACGAAGAGAACGGAGCTCTTTTAAGCCTAACTTCCCTGAGCAGAAAAAATCAGGTCGACATTGAAATTTCGGGCAGAGGGTCACGTATGGAAATTCGTTCAGCAAAAATGAATGTGAGTTCAACAAATCTTAACTGCATTGCTCAATAACAAAGGATCACCAATGAAATATTTAACTCTCATGATTTTGGCATCAGCTTTTTCAGCTCACGCTTCCTACTACGTTGAATGCGGTAATAAGATGCTCGCTGACGGATCTGGATTTCAAACCGTAAAGTTCAAGGCCTCTTCAACTGATGATCAATTCTCAGGACGCAATGGTGACAAGTGGAGCGTCGCTTTGACAGGGGACTGGCTCCCTAAAGATCACGCGACCGCTAAAGTCATCAACAAGAACGGACAAAAGGCGATCTCTATAGTGATCAGTAACGGGACTGGCTTTAGTGAAATTGGAAAGCGTTTTGAAATCACTCCGATGTACGACGATGCTCCAGCCCTAGATATTTATGCGATCGGTGGTTTTGCCGGCGGTACAAAGCTTGAGACTGTGAAATGCATGACGGCTAATGATTAACTAAGGCCTATAAAAATAATCTGGATTCAGCTTGAGTTGAATCCAGATTTTAAATCGTTTATCTCTTCCCGATCTTAAATTTGATTCGTTGATTCCAAAAAATATTAAGTTTCAATAAAATTTCTCTTCATAACCATTGTAGTTAAATCTCATTCATTATTCTTCCAACTTAAGCTTAAGGAGTTTATGAGAATTATACATGCAATTAAATATTCAGGCCTCATGGTGATCTCATCTTTAACCTTAATGAGCTGTGGTCCAGGAACATCGGGCAACTATGATGGGAATGGAGCAACTCCCACTCAACAGCAGCAAGAGCAAGCCGACGGAAAGCAATCCCTTCGTTACGAGACCTTCGGAAATGAAGGCTTTTGGACAGATGCTGCCCGTTTAACTGCAGGAATTGTGAAGGCGAAGATCACTCCAGTTCAGGCCCTAAAAATCGGCCTCTCCGTCAACACTGAGGTATTGGATGCTGCCACTCTCGCCGCCGTTGGTAATGAAATAAAAACGCTGGGGACTAATGGTCCACTTCTTAATAGTTTTGATACTACCGTAAAGCTTCTGAATGCTAACGCCGTCATCGGTGTGGTGGTACGAGATACAAACGGAGATGGAAAACTCGATGTTGCGAGTGGAGATAAAGTTGGTGTGAGTTGTGTTCTCTGTCACGCTATCACTGATAAATCGGCATTCGATCTACCGACCGGTGGATCAATTGGGAAAGAAGTAGATGGGCCCGCGGCCCATACCATCAACATTGGTAAAATTCTTGCTCTGGCCGATAACACAAAAGCGTTTTTTCCAAATGCTCAGCTTAAAGGGGCAGACGGAAAATCTATCGGAAGGGTTTCAAGCTCTGGACTCACGAAAGATTCAACCGAAGCGGAGTTTGATGCATTTTTTAGTAATCCGTCGAATTATCCAGTGGGAACTTTTGATGACACGGTCGATGGAAACGGAAACTCTATGCATAACTCTGCTCTCTTCCGTCAAGATCTTGCGGCCCCCTTTGGTTCGGCCGGAGAGTTAGAAAAATTCGATCAATTCGCGAACACTGTCTACACCGTTCTCTTTGATCCAACCAATCTTACAACTCCAGGTGGCCGTGCGTTCTTAAAAACTGCGGCCGGTGCCGTCGGCACAAAACTCGCCGATGATTACGAACAGATTTTAAAAGACACCGGTGTGAAGGGCTACCCTTATGTGAAAGGTTCAACAATCGGAACTCCTGGAAGTGAAGATGCTCTGATTGGTATTCGCGTGGATGAAGCTACACTTCAGAGCCAGGTTGCTTACGTGAATTCTTTACGTTCGCCGTCCGGTGTGATTAGAGATGCAGCTGCTGTGGCCAGAGGAAAAGTTCATTTTCAAAGTGCGCAATATAGTTGCACCACCTGTCACAACGCTGATAACTCGCTCCCCGTTTCAACCCAGGTTTCAGTCATACCGATGAAAACAGTATTCCCTGGCGATGCTCCGGTTGTTTTAGTGCAAAGAGATGCTCCCGTAACGGGTCCAGTTGAAAATACTCCTGGAAGCACTTTCGATGATAAAATGATCGTGATCAATGCCACTCTTCGAGGTGGCATTCGTGGAGTGGCGTTGCCACTTTTGATGGATTTGTCACGGAAGCCGAATTTCTTGCATGATAACTCTGTCGCAACTTTTGACATGCTCTTTAATTCTTCACGAGGAGCTACTGCCCCTCACCCATTCTATGTCAATTCAAGTGACCGCAGTGATCTCATCGAATACTTAAAAAGCTTAGACGATACCAGTCGCTAAGTTATTCCCTGGGAGATGGAGCAATCCTTCTCCCGGGAATCTATATTCAACGACTTCAATGTAAAATCTACTCACTTTTATGGGCCAGAGGTTAAGACTGTCAGATGAATGTGAAGACTCTTTGGAGGGCTTTCTTTTTTCAAACCGTGATGGTTAAAGGTCATTACAGGAAATGAAAAAACAAACAATCTTCTTAGGAGAAGAAAATGAAAACTCTCATCGCAACTGTACTCGCTCTCTCAACACTCACTGCCTTTTCAGCAACCATCCCACTTCTTGAAACAACAGATTTCACTGATCAAGTCGTCGCCTCTTCATACGGCATCAATGAAGAAATGGGTCGCGCTTGGGTTGAGCTATCAGTTGATACGGGCCCACAGAGCTCTGACTCAATGACGACAACAGATACAAAAATCAAAGTTCCAGGAATGTCTCTCGTTGGTGGACAAGTTGTATTGGCCGTAGATGGTCAACAAGTTGTTTGTGCTAACGTTCGCCCAGTTGGAATTTTTCACTACCACGTTGCAAAGCCAACTGGAAATTGTAAGTTCGTGACTAAGACTGAAAAGAAAATCGTCGACGATGGTTTTGAAACTCGTCGTGTTTTGACTCTCTCAGTTTCTCTCGTTACAAAATAATCTTCATTCGAGGCCTCCGAAACCTTCGGGGGCCTTCAGTTCAAAAACTTAAAAAACCTGACTTAAACAAATCTTTCTTCCCTTCCCGATCATTCTCCTGCGAAAATCTAAACAACAGGAGGAGCCTATGAATGCTCGCAAGTTTGCCCTTTACGGAGGGATTGTTTTTTTGACGATCGGATTTCTTTCTTTCATCCCAGGTCTCGAAGGAACTTACGATAACCTGATCCGCCTCGACATGAACGTAAGCTACGCTCGCTTTCTCGGAGTTTTTCCGATGAACCTCTATAACAAAGGTGCGCTGATGACTTTTGGGATAATCGGGATCATGGTTGCGCGTGAAGAGAAACTCATTCACTCGATTCACTTCGCTCGAGCGGTTTTTCTCGCCATGGTTCCTCTCGCTATTTTAGGAATGATCCCTGCGACGGAAACTCTCTTCGGACAGTGGCCTCTTTATGGTGCTGAGGCCGCTGCTCATGCCTTTTTTGGTCTCATTGGGGGATACTTTGGGTTTGTTCAAGCAAGAGTACAAAAAACGCTCTAATTTAAATCTATAAAAAAGAGGGACAGAAAACTGTCCCTCTTTTTTCAAAAAAAATTTGCTCTATTTTAGTGACAACCCACCAGAGTTTTTGAATTCACATCAAAGCCCTTACAGGTATTGTTCTTCATGATCATCTGGCGCAAAAAATCTGGAGCGATCTTATTAACTGAATCGCGAAGCTGGATGATTTCTTCAAAAGTCAGAGCAAAGGCTTTACCACTGTGAATCGGAAGAACTCCATTCGCAGGAACAGTAAAATAGTCCCACGCCTCTTTACTTGGTTTATCACTGAAGCGCTCGAGGTTCCAGAGCTTCGCGAACTCTTCATTAAATGACTTATGAAGAGCAGCGTAGTTTGATCCCTTGTAAGTAACCATGTTATCAAACTGATTGTGTTCAGCAGTTTCAGATAAATTGTACGAGCCTGTGAAAAGAACTGGGTTTGATTGGCCCGCATCGATCAAAAGAAACTTGTGATGATTTAAGAGCCAAAGAGCGGGGCTCGGATTCTGGCTATAGAATTTCACACGCACAGGAGCTGATTTCCCAGAATTACCAGAAAGCTTTTTCCAATTCTCGACGAAGTACGGAGTCATCTCAATGCCTTTATCACTCCATTTTTCGCGGAACTCCTGATTATCTACAGTGAGCTTCACGTCGACTCCGCGAGCAGAGGCCTCAACGAGAGCTTTCGAAATATCAAGAATGTTAAAGTGATTAAAGCTGCAATAGATCGTCGACTTCGCATTCTTGATTCCATTAATGATGGCGTCTCTAACAGTGTAGGGGCCTTTGCCGCCACCGATGGGAGAGAGCTTAATGTAGCGGCCCGTCGCCGAAGCATCTGACGAAGCATTTTCATCGTAGTTGTAATTCATAGAGCTTGAATAAAGAGTCACATCCTTCCCAAGAGTCTGATGATTGTTGGCATCATAAGGAAGTCTCTCTTCGACTCTGTCTTTGTCACTTGAAATAATATCCTTGCCCGAATTCCAAATCACGGCAAACTCATTCTCAAAGTTAGTGATCAAAAACTGAGGACCAGTGAGGAACACAAAGTTCTCAGAGTATTTTGTCTTCGCCCCACCAGACATGTTCGCCGAAGAATTGATGAGATAAGTTCCATCTATAATCGCAAATTTTTCATGCATATTTCTTGGAGCAATTTTAAACGACGCCTTGCCCTTACCGGTCAAGCCTTCAAGCTTTGCGACCTTCGTCTTCGTGGTGGCATCACTCGCGAGATCCGGGTGAAGGACGACACGAACGTTCACACCATTCATCACGGCCGCTTCAACGGCTTTATCAAAACCTGGATCACTCCAGCTGTAGACTGTCACTTTGGCGTATTGTTTAGCGTTTGAGATCGCCTGATACATTTTATCGAAGGCCTGAGTCCCTTCCCAGGGTGAGAACATCGCAACCGGTGCATCCGACGAAGGGATACGGTCAAAATGATAAGGAGTCTGCTGGTGAGAGCAAGACAAGAGTGCCAGTGTGGCAAGGAAGAGCGAAAATTTCATAGGATCCCCTGAAAAAGTGATGCTGTCTTTTCGTCTCATTTTAATGAAGATCGAATAATTTATGAGCGTATTTTTAAGTTGGAGTATTTTGCCTTAAGACTCAGGAGTAAAAGAATCAGGTAAGACTGTAAATCTCACAAAAAATACGGCCTCGCTTTACTCCAATATGTTTCAGAATCTCTTAAGTTAAGTGACGCGATTTACATTGCTAAGCTTTTTATCGGCTTAACTAACTACGGAGGGATTATGACAACAGCAAAGAGAAGAAAAACATCAGCACAAGCACCAGTAGCTTCTGCAGGAATCGCACAATGGTTCCAAAGCCCAGCAGTCCGATTTGTCGCAAGTGGAATTGCAACCGCAGTCCTCGGAAAAATTGCGATCAACCTGGCAGACCGATACCCACAAATCTCGCAACTACTTCGCGACGGACTTGATTCTGTCGAGGGTAAGCTCGCAGACTTCAGTGGTGCTGGAGCGGACTCTGAAGAACCCAAAAGAACACCAGTAACTTCATCACGTCATAGAAGATCCGCCAACGCGAATCTCGCAACTCACTAAGGAGAATTTTATGGTAGCTCGAAAAAAAGCAGCGACAGCTAATCGTCGTACAACAACTGCAAAATCTATTTTGTCACACCTCCCTCATTCTGGTCGGCGTGGCGGACTGAGCTTCACATCCGTATCGAAAATGCCTGCCGTGCGCTATATCGCCGGAGGTCTCGCCCTTTACGGACTAGTTCGTCTCGCAATGAAGATGAGCTCAAGCTATCCACAAATCGGAGATTTTTTCTCCGAAAATATTGATAGTGTTGAAGGGAAATTTCGATCATGGACCAGCAGAGGAGAGGACATCGCTGATAGTGCACACTAAGAGTGTTTAAATTAAAAAAGAGACGGGTTCAACCGTCTCTTTTTTTTTACGCCAATGTTATTTCGACTTCTATGTTCCCACGAGTTGCATTTGAATAAGGACAGATCTCATGGGCAAGGTTTACAATTTTCTGTGCTGTTGCCGCGTCCATGCCGGGAACTTTCACGGCAAGCTTAACAGCAATGCAGTAGCCTTTTACAATGGGACCAAAACTAACGTCTGCTGAAACAGTTGTTGTTTCTGGCAGAGCGATCTTCTCTTTACCGGCCATCGCCTTCATAGCTCCAAGAAAACAAGCTGAATACCCACAAGCAAAAAGTTGCTCCGGATTAGTCCCAGCTCCATCGTCTCCCCCCATTGCCTTAGGCACAGAGAGCTTGAGGTTTAGTTTACCATCATCGGTCTTAGAAATCCCATCACGGCCTCCCGTCGAGGTTGCGTGAGCGGTGTAGACAACTTTTTCGAGCTTATTCATCATTTCTCCAGTTTATATTTTAGTTCAATTTTCTTTTTCATCCCTTCAGTTTATAGAATCTGCGGCAAACGTTCAAACATTCCTTCAAACTTATCCACCGGCGCCACGGTCCATAAAAAATCCGGGCGTTCATACGAGATCCAGTCTCCTCCTAGAATATTTCCAGAAGCATCAATATCCAGAGTGTATTGATAATGTTTTGTCAGAACCACTTGTTGGTCTGTTCCAAGTACTGGAGTCCAGCTGTTCTTTTTAATCTCATAGACGTAAGACATATCTGTTTTAACCTTCATGCGCTTTACTGTTCCTCGAGTTGAATTTGATGGACGCATATTATCCTGAATAATAGTTGATGTGTAAGACGTGATGGGATGATTCCAAACTTCTGCTTTTCTCTCAATATCAGCGATGAAACTTCCTCCCTCTACACCAACCTTATTTGCGAGAACAATATGAAAGGCACCCGCGTTCATATCGTTATTGCAGCTGTCACCAAAAAGACTCTCATCACATCGGTATCCCATTTGATGGGTGCTCGTAGGCCTATACTTATAAGCGTAATAATAACTAAGAAGTGCTTTGACGTCCGATGATCCAAAGGGAACACGGATCCCATCAGCATTGGTCACTGTAATAGGATTTGGTTCATCGTGGTTTAAGGCGGCCGGCGCCCAACCGTGACAAATCCCCTGCCAGATTGGGTAACTAGATCCAGAATGATAACGGGCAACTTCTTTTCTTAGAGGATAATCATAAGCAGCTAGGTACAAATCCCACTTTTCCGCAGGTGAGAGAATCTTCAATTGTTCTTCACTCATCGCCATGGCTTCTGCCTTCGTGGGTGAATGATAACCATAACCAGAAGGCCTTTGAGCATTCCACCGAAAATTGATGTTCCCGTATTTAAGTGCCCAGTAATCACTCGACCAAAGTTTTCTTGGATCCTTAGCACTACCTGTGAGTGGAAGAGCAGTCATATTTTTCTGAAACGTGGAACTCATGATCACGGGATCAGAATAGTTTTGCCAGGGGCGAAGAATTTTTTCGAAAGGTCGTGCCTCTGCGATACTTGTGAGAAGTAAGAGGCCACCTAAGATTGCTTTCATTATTTCCTCCATGAAAATATTTACTCGCCTATAGTGTGTATGATTCGGTATTTTTGAGAAGAGGGGTTTAGAGGAATTAAGGATTTAAAAAGATACAGAAACATTCACGCCAAAATAAAAAGCCCACCTTAGGTGGGCTTTTTTCCGGTTTGCCCTCAGAGATGAAAAGTTCATTTCTTTTACACAGATCAGCGATATATATCTCGTGATCCCCGGCTAAAAATATCTTAGCACATTCAAAGATTGGTACGACTTAATAGAAACTTGAGAATGTCCGAGTTTTTTCCTACCGACGATCGAGAATTCGAAAGCTAAAGTTGTGATCGTTTTCACCGTTTTTTGTAAAGTTTGCCTCACTCACTGTCTTCCAGTTTTTTAATGAGAGCTGAGGGAAATAGACGTCCCCTTTGATCTCACCTTCAACTTCTGTGAGATAAATTCGATCTACCAAAGAGAGTGCATACTTGAATATTTTTTCACCACCGATGATGAAAAGCTCAGTCTCCCCTGCTCGTTCGGCGTGTTTGATAGCGCGGAAAATTGAGTTAAACCAGAAAACCGATTCAGTCACGGGCCTTGGGTCATTTGAAACCACAAGACTCACGCGTCCCGGTAGGGCCTTTCCAATACTCTCAAAGGTCTTTCGTCCCATGAGCATGTGGTGACCCATCGTGATCTTTTTAAAATTCTGGAGATCATCTTTCAAGTGCCACGGGAGCTTGTTATTGACCCCGATCACATTATCTGAAGACTTCGCTACGATGAATGAGACTCTCATTTTATACCGCCACTGGTGCTTTTATATGGGGATGGGCCTGATAACCTTCAAGGGTAAAATCCTCGAATTTAAAATCAAAAATATTTTTAATGTCAGGATTTATTTTCATCTTCGGGAGTGGAAAAAATTCACGCGAAAGCTGAAGCTCAGTCTGCTCAATGTGGTTTAAATAAAGGTGAGCGTCCCCCATGGTATGGACAAAATCACCGAGTTCTAAGTTACACACCTGGGCCACCATCATAGTGAGAAGTGCGTAGCTCGCGATATTAAATGGGACACCCAAAAAAATGTCTGCTGAACGCTGATAGAGCTGGCAAGAAAGTTTATTATTTGCGACGTAGAATTGAAAAAGCAGGTGGCAAGGAGGAAGCGCCATTTTATCTACGTCCCCCGGATTCCATGCAGAGACAATGAGTCTCCTTGAGTCGGGATTTTTTTTGATCATGTCGATGAGATTCTTGATTTGATCGACTGATCTGCCGTCAGGAGTCGCCCAGCTTCTCCACTGCACACCGTACACAGGACCTAAATCACCTTTGGCATCTGCCCACTCGTCCCAAATTGAAACACCATTGTCTTTAAGATATTTGATGTTCGAGTCACCTTTTAAGAACCAGAGAAGTTCATGGGTGATCGATTTCATGTGACATTTTTTGGTGGTGACGAGAGGAAAGCCCTCAGCAAGATTGAAGCGCATCTGATGGCCAAAAACAGAAAGGGTTCCAGTGCCAGTGCGATCTTCTTTTTTCACACCTTCATTCATCACTCTTTTCATGAGGTCGTGGTACTGCTGCATAATCCCCTCCGTGATTCTTCCAAAAAATAATATCACCACCACTACAGATAGTGCAATTCATACCCGCCGACAAAGAATTGACACCTTTTTGGTATTGTTTGGAATTCGACTCTCCCTTAGAATAGGTGAATGAAAAAATTCGTTCTCATCATCCTTGCCCTTTTAATGGGGTGCACCCATGACTATCACGGTCGTCAGCCGGATTTTCACAAAGAAGGTGCAGAGGCCGAGCAAGAATACGATGATTTTAAAATCTACTCCATGCACCAGTACCGAACAACAGTCGGACATGAAAACGGAATAGCGACAAAATCAATCATCCCCATGATCAAAGATGTGTCGCCCGATGCTCATCGAAAATATCGAAAAATGGAAATTCACCGGACGGTCCAAACGGGACTCTCCGCTATCTTGTGGATCACTGTCGGAGTCTTTCTTCTCTCCCAACCGGACGCTCCTGGTGGATACGCTCTCGCCACGGCCGCCCTCGTCGGTGGAC
Source organism: Bacteriovoracales bacterium (assembly GCA_038322885.1). Lineage (GTDB taxonomy): Bacteria > Bdellovibrionota > Bacteriovoracia > Bacteriovoracales > Bacteriovoracaceae > Peredibacter. The sequence continues at coordinate 13,756 of JBBQGK010000026.1, forward strand.
ATGCCATTTACATGGATGGAAAATATCAGGAAGTTAAGAATCAATACAATCAAGACCTCAAACATCGCCTGGACAATCAAAAAGTTGTCCCTCATCTGGGCTATAGCTGGAAATACTAATGAGACTTATTTTTTTACTCTGTGCGATTCTTTTATCTCCACTCACACTCGCCTCTGATGATTTTTCTCGCGAAGAAAAAGAATTCTCTGAGCGGCTTCAAAAGGCCTGCGATCTTCCGATTGAGGTCAATCTGCATGACTATAGCTACGGCCGTGATGAGCAGAGTATGTATTCAAATCGTCACTTTGAAGAAGCCTCAAACCTCGTTTATCAGATCGAAGAGGGATGTAAAATTAATCCGCAGAATCAAAAAAACTTGGAGCGCGTGAAAACGATCACGGTAAAACGCGGAAGCATCCAGGAAAGAAAGTTGATTCAGAAAAAAAACGGCGACATCGTCTATCTTGCCAACCGATTAACATCTGAGCAGAGTAAGGCCTCTTCGGATATCATCCGAGCTGACCTCGTGAGAGTCCTAAAGTTAAGTTACACTCCTCAGCCGAAACCAGAAGATCTTCAAAAAGCGAAAGCGCTTGAGGCGACGAAGCTGAGCGAAGAGATTCTCGATAAAGAAATCAAGCTCACTCAAGAAAAACGTGAGAAAGAAGGCAAGCTCAAGCAAGAAGATCAAAACAAAAAGATCACCGAACTATCGACATGGTTTCAGGCAGAAGTAAAAAAAATCACAACAACATCCGCCCCAGGCCCCGAGATGGCCACAAAACTTCAGGCCCTTCAAAAAACGTACCAGGAAAAAATCAATGCTCTCACTCATCCTTAGTCTTTTTATTTATTCAGCTCATGCTCGTGAGCACGATCTTCCTTGTGACGCTCACGCTTGTGTTATTCCCTATGATTCAGAGGGAACTCAAAACGGTGTAGAGACTTGCTACACCGATGAGAAAAAATCGAAAAAGATTAAAGAAGTCCGCTGGAAAAATGGCAAGCGCGAAGGCCAGGCGTTTTGCTGGAGAGAAGATAAACTCACCTATGAGGCCAATTATAAAAATGATCTCCTTAATGGTCCTTTTATTCAATATGACTACGACTCAAGAGGAGATCGCGTCTGGCTCATGGAAGATGACCAAGAAGCTGGCCTATCTTTCAGTGCCAAACAAGACAAGGTCACGGACTTCTCCTACTGTATCGTCAACGGAAGTCGTGAGTTCAATGCAGTTCTGACGTGTCCGGATAAAGACTATGGGCGCTTTGATAAGGAAGTTTCCCTTTTCAAAGATCAGTTGTTGGAAAAGAAAAAGAAAGACGCCGTCGCCAGTGCCAAACTCATGAATGGACCGCAGGAATCAAAATATCCTTCAGGAAAAATAAAAGCGAAATGGGTCAATCTGAACGGCAACATCCATGGTGATTTCACGAGCTATTTTGAGAATGGAAACGTTCAAAATCAATGCCACTACATCGACGGCAAAGAAGATGGATTGTGTATTGCCTTTGACGTAGAAAAAAGAATGGATAAACGCGAAACATGGGTCAAAGGAAAAACGGTCAAGATCGAAGAGTTCTACGACAATGGACATCTGGAACAACTGACCGATAAGAGTGCGCCACCCAAAGCATGCATCACAAAATACTACGACACTGGAAACAAGCAATTGAGCCATTGTGTAATTCAAGAGTCTTCTTACTACCGTTGGTATGACTACTCAACGTACGATGGCCCTTACCAATCGTGGAATGAAGGGAATGTCCTCGCCGTGTCTGGAAATTACCTGAAAGGTCAAAGAGTCGGGGTTTGGGAATATTTTGAGGATAAAAACCTCACCGACAAAATGACCTATGAAAATGGTCATCTGGTAAAATCCATCGCTTATTTTAGATCCCCTACCATGTACCGAATCGTGCGCGAGTATTTTCCAGATGGGTCTGTAAAATCCGAGGTCAAGTTAGAAGGGCTTGAAGGTGATAAGCAGAAAGTTATTTGAGTTATTTACTCTTAATTAAGTTAAATGACTTATCTCATGAGCTTATTTAAAATCTTCTTACATACTTTTAGGAGAACTCCATGGTTCAGACGGGACTCGAACGATTAATCACAGATAAATCTTTGCAAACAAAATTCAAAGGCAACATCGGCTACCTCTGCCATAGTGCCTCCGTCACAAAAGATCTGGAGCACGGACTCCTCGCTCTCCAAAGAGTTTTCGGAACTCAGTTAAAAAAAATCTTTGGGCCTCAGCATGGTTTTGTCACTGATGTTCAGGACAACATGGTGGAGACTACCCACTACGTTCATCCGTTTTTCAAGCTCCCGGTTTACTCACTCTATTCAGAAACTCGTATCCCGACTGATGAGATGCTCGAGGGCCTTGATCATATTTTTGTGGATCTCCAGGACGTCGGAACTCGCATCTACACTTACATCTACACCATGACTCTCTTAGTAGAGGCCTGCAAAAAGAAAGGGATTGAAGTCGTGATCCTTGATCGACCAAATCCAGTGAATGCAGAAACTCTTGAGGGAAATATTCTTAAACCAGAATTCGCATCATTTGTTGGCCGTCATCCAATGCCTGTTCGTCATGGGCTCACCATGGCAGAAGTGGCAAAGATGCACCAAAAATTCTGGGGCGGCGAAGGAGCGAAACTCTCGATCATTGAAATGAAAGGTTACGAGCGCTCGATGTCTTACGAAGATACAAAACTTCCATGGGTCATCCCTAGTCCAAACCTTCCCACCATTGAAGCTGCCTATACCTTCGTGGGAACTGTCTTGTATGAAGGCTGCAATATCTCTGAAGGTCGTGGGACAACTCGCTCTCTTGAAATCATCGGTCACCCGAAGATCGAAGCTTTTGGATTCCATGAAAAATTGAAACCAGTTCTCGCCAAAGCAAACCTTACTGGTTTCATTCTTCGTCCTCTCGTATTTTTACCGACCTTCCAAAAACACGCCGGTAAACCTACTGGCGGCTACCAGATTCATGTGACTGATAGAAAAACTTTCGAGCCTTGGCGCCTTTGCCAGTATCTCCTGCGGGAGATGTATAAAGAATTAGGTTCTGACTTTTTGTGGAAAGTTCCCCCTTACGAGTATGAGTATCATAAATCCCCTGTGGATTTGATCAACGGCACTGACGAACTTCGCTTTTGGGTAGAGAAAAATGGAAACGAAGATGAGTACCAGGCGATCATGAAGAAGGGCCAGTCCGAGTGGCAAGAGCAGAGAAAATCGTGTCTTATCTACTAAGAAAAGCAAATCTTGAGGACGCCGAGGCCCTGGTCGCAATCTATTCTTATTACGTAGAAAAAACAGCGATCACTTTTGAGCTTGAGACTCCAACTGTCGAAGAATTCAAAACTCGCATGACTAATGTCATGAAGAGATACCCATTCATTGTGATTGAGGTTGATGGAGATGTTGCGGGTTATGCTTATGCCTCACCTTTTAAGGAGCGCCTGGCTTACCGCTTTAGCGTTGAGAGCACCATCTATCTAAATGAGAAGTCACGTGGTCAGGGCCTTGGTAAAATTCTCTACAGCGATCTTTTAAACAGACTTAAAGCTCAAAACATTTTGAGTGTTATCGGAGTCATTGCGATTACCGAAGGTGGGAGTGTAGCTCTTCATGAAAAATTGGGCTTTAAGAAGATTGGAATTCTACCAAAGGTAGGATTTAAGCTCGATCAATGGTGTGATGTGGGACTATGGCAGCTTGATTGGGAGAAACCCCAAGTTCCCCTTGAGGTCTTGCCCGTCTATTGAAGAATTTTGACTCTAGCGATACAAGAATGAACATCCTTTATCACACCCTGCTCAATGAATAGATCCTGATCGGTAAATCCAAGAGTGATGTGCGGATAAAAGAGATGAGGATCAAACTGCTTTGGATCCCCACCGTTCTGAATAAACTTTTGCTGAATATTTTCTCGAAGTTTTTCTAGCTGAGGAGACTGGACAACTAAAAAGTAAGTCTCCATTTTCTCCACTCGGCCTCGCCCCAAACATACAATCCTAAACGGAGTACTTTGTAGATGACTATCGAGCGCCATTTCATTGATCTCTTTCATCGAGAGATAAGGTCTTAGAGTTTTAAAATATTCTACCGGGCTCACAACAGTTATGTGTCCCTCGCCTCGGTTCTTGAGAACTCGAGGAAGAGCGGACTGAAGCTGAGTAAAGACGGGTGCCAAGGGTCCATAGTCCAAGCTTTGAACTAAGTAAGAATCATAAGGCCCGTCTCCGGAATGTGCTATGAAGTCGACGTCACCAGAGTCAAAAACTTTTGGACTGATCTTGAAAGCCTTTGCCTGAACGGAGGCAGAGACTAAGAGAATGAAAAGTAAAAATAATTTTTGCACTCTGGATTTTCCTTGTTATTTGTTGACCATGCTATCGCCAATCATGGCAACGATCACACTGTCATAAGCAGGAATATTTTTTCTGGTCGCTAAAATTTTCCCTTGAGCCGATTGAATCGTTAAATCATCTAAATCTCCACCATCAGAATCTCTGGATTCATTGATGTGAGCAGTCAGCCATTTTCCATCAATCAAAATTTGTGCTTCGATTGTTGAGTGGATGATAAGTGAGCTGCAAACCGATTTGTAACCAGTGACAGTCTCTCCTTCATTATTTCTCGAGGTCAACTGACGAGCGCATTTTTTTGTTTCAAGTTTAATATCGTTAAGAAGTTCTTTCCTAGCGTCTGTTGCATGAGCACCCAAAACAAGGAAAGAAGAGAATGCCAAAAGAATTTTAATATGTTTCATGAGAACCCCTTAGTATTTAACGCCGTTTAAAATCACATATCCTGGCTCATGCTTTCCGCCAGTTGATCTGTGGACCCAATGAATAATCCCACCATCTGGAGATGGAGGATATGACCCAGTCTGGGCAATTGAAGTGATATAATCACCACACGCTTCAGTTGTCATGCCAACCGTTGGCACCGGCAAATTCCCCATCGAGAGGTTGTAAATGACCTCAATATGATCTGAAGGCTTCGGTCCTATCTTAAGAGAAAAATGTCTGTGTCCTGAGTGATCTGGAAATACCTGATCAACAGTTCCTTGGATTCGCGCCCGCGCTAAAAACGCATTGGCGGTAGTGATCTTCCATTTAAGAACTTGTTCGTTAATCACATCGAGAGGCTTACCATGATCTAAGCAAGTCTCATCTACGGCAGCAAAGGCGACTTGAGAAATCGTTGTCAAAGCGATGAAAAATGTCAAAAAACTTTTTCTAAACTTGGATAGTCTCATAAAACCCTTTGTTAGATTCATATTGGTGAACAATAGGAGACTATGTTGGGTTTTACGCTCACACAACCTCTAATAAATTATAAATTTTGAATGTAAGAGAATGATCTAAGTGCAGATTTATTCGAAATAATAAAAGAGAGATTTACGATGTAAAAAATAAAAGGAAGGCCAATTTGACCCTAGAAGTACTGAATGATGAAGAGAAGAACTATGTAACAGAATTGAATCTTAACTCAAAAAAAATAAAACTCAGCTTTTTAGAAATTCCAAAAAATATGTAATAATTTCTTATTTGGTGCTACCTAAAAAGTGACCAACGAATTATTTATCTAAAATCATCGCACGAATCATGAACCTGAGGCCCTTCCCATTTCCCTTTCACGCAACTTTGAGTTCCGGCCTCACAGGTCATTTTTCCATTGGTCATAACCTGCTTATATCCTGATTTGATAGACCCCAAAAAACAGGGTCCTTCTTGAGCGGAAGAACAGGCTTGGAGAACAAAAAACATAAAGAGATATTTCATGGCCTAAATGAAACCAAAGTTTTTAAGTTGTTGTCAAAATTTAAGACAAAAGAAATTTCGACTGCTAGCTTGGGCCCATGAGCATTCAGACAAAGTTGATTCGAGGACTCACCCTCACTGATTCGATTGCCATTGTGATTGGAACCATCATTGGAACTGGTGTTTTCTTAAAAACAGCCACAATGTCGCAACTCGTTGGTTCCCCCACATGGGTACTTGTAGCCTGGGTAGTAGCGGGTCTGCTTTCATTAACCGGGGCCCTTGCCTACGCTGAGCTAGGCTCGATCATGCCTGATGCCGGTGGTGAATATGTTTATCTCAAAGAGGGTTATGGAGAACTTTGGGCCTTTCTTTATGGATGGATGAGATTTTGGATTGCGTCCCCTGGATCTATTGCTGCTTACGCCGTAGGGGCAGCAACTTTCATGAGCGGCATGCTCGATCTCTCAGTCGTGGGAGGAAAAACAAGTTCGGCGGTTATCATGATCGTGTTGTTTTCCGCCTTGAATTGTTTCAGTGTCGCCTTTGGTGGTAGAATTCAATCTTTCATGACATTTTTTAAAGTTCTTATCATCGCAGGAATTGCCCTTGGAATTTTCTTTCTGGGGTCCACTGGTAGCATGGCAAACTTGCAAGACACGGCCTCAGCAAATGTCGGTTTCATAGGATGGTCCGCATTCGGGTCTGCGATTCTTGCCGCCCTTTGGGCCTACGATGGGTGGTGTAATCTCTCTATGGTTGGTGGCGAAATTCAAAATCCCAAGAGAAATGTTCCTCTTTCATTCATGATCGGAATGCTGGCCATCCTTGCTCTTTATCTTGTGGTGAATGTCGCCTATTTTTTTGCCCTCCCATTTACCGAAATCCTTAATTCTAATTCTAGTCAATTTCCTGACGCCTTACCGGTGGCCACGAAAGCAGCGATGAATTTTTTAGGGACTTCGGGTGTGACTGCTTTATCCGCCGCCTTCGTGTTTTCCTCACTCGGGGCCATGAATGGAGCGATCCTTACATCTGCGCGGGTCCCTTATGCCATGGCCCACGACGGTCTTTTTTTTAAACAACTCGCCAATGTTTCTGAAAAAACGCATGTTCCAGTTGTCTCCATCATCGTCCAGGCGATTGTGTCGATTGCTCTCGCTCTGTCTGGCACTTTCGACCAGCTCACTGATTACGTCGTCTTCTCGGCATGGATTTTTTACGCTATGGTGACCAGTGTTGTTTTTGTCATGAGAAAAAAACGCCCCGATCTGAAACGAGAGTATAAGACGATTGGGTATCCCGTTCTGCCGGCCATCTTTATTATTTTGGGAGTGCTTTTGCTTATAAATACTATCATCACTGCCCCTCAATCTTCTTCGATTGGACTTGCTTTCATCACCACCGGAGTCCCAGTCTTTTATTTCTTTAAACGGTGCCAAAAAGAACCAAAAAAATAAAGTTACAATCAAGGTCCTTATTAATAAACTTTTACAGTTACATCTAATAAGGAGATAGCATGCTTGAAACTCTCACCAAACTCACCGGTGATTTTGTAGGAATTGTCTGGGGTGTACCCCTGGTTGTTTTACTCGTCGGTTCTGGGGTTTTCTTCACCATTTATTTTGGTTTCCCTCAACTGCGGTTTTTCAAGCATTCCATCGATATTATCTTTGGAAAGTATGACAACCCTGAAGACAAAGGTGAGATCTCTCACTTTCAGGCCCTCTGTTCGGCTCTTTCAGCAACAGTCGGTCTCGGAAACATTGCCGGCGTAGCTGTGGCGATTTCTCTCGGAGGTCCAGGGGCCGTTTTCTGGCTATGGGTCGCTGGCTTCATCGGAATGTGCACAAAGTTTACTGAAGTTTGTCTCTCTCTCAAATATCGTGAAGTCGGGGCTGATGGAGTTGTTCACGGTGGACCGATGTTCGTGATTAAAAATGCTCTTTCAAAAAAATACTATTGGGTTGCCTGGATCTACGCCTTCTTTGTGATTCTTTCATCATTTGGTGCTGGGAACATGTTCCAGTCAAACCAAATGGCCTCAATCATTAAATCATCAACTGGACTTCCTGAATGGGCCTCTGGTTTGATTTTCTGCGCAGGTGCCTTCTTGATTTTGATCGGCGGTATTAAACGTATCGGTCAAGTGACAGAGAAAATGGTTCCAGCGATGGTTGGTCTCTATCTCTTTGGTGCAATTTGGATTTTGATTGCTCGCTACGCTATGATTCCAGCAATGTTTGGAGAAATTTTCTCCGGAGCATTCGCTGGTACGGCCGCTATTGGTGGATTTGCCGGTGCTGCTTTCAAAGACGTCATCATCATGGGTATTCGTCGAGCGACGTTTTCTAACGAAGCCGGAATGGGTTCAGCAGCCATGGCCCACTCAGCTGCGAAATCAACTCCGATCCAAGAAGGGATTGTTGCTCTTCTTGAGCCGTTTGTAGATACGATTGTCGTTTGTAGTATCACGGCGATTGCTCTCCTTTTAACTGGTGCGTGGCAAGCTCAGGGCGTAGGAGCTGGATCAGAAATGACGGCTTATGCTTTTGAATCTGTCATGGGTCCAACAGGCCGCTGGATTGTGACTCTCACAGTGACTCTCTTTGCTTTCTCAACATTGATCTCTTGGTCTTATTACGGAGAACAGGGAGTGACTTTTGTTTTTGGCGATAAGTGGATTCCGACCTACCGTTACGTCTTTATCGTTTTCATTTTCATCGGGGCGATTGCTCAGCTTGATATTGTTTTGAACGTTTCAGATGCCGTTTACGGACTCTTGGCACTTCCAAACATGATGGCGTGTTATATGCTTTTGCCTAAAGTGAAAGAGATGCTCACTGAGTATTCTGCGAAACTGAAAAGTGGACAGATAAAAACGTTTAAGTAAATTGTTTTTACTAAGGCCCTCGCAAGAGGGCCTTTTTTTATTCAAAATTTAGATATTTTAAGTTATCAATGCGTTTCACTAGATGGAGACGCCATGATTCAACTTTTTTTAAGAAAAAATATTACTCAACTTGTTAATGAGGCCAATGATCCAAACATTGAAGGCGAAAAAGGTGGAAAGGGACTTCAGCGTCACTTGACTGCTTTTTCTATTACCATGCTTGGAGTCGGGGCGATTATCGGTGCTGGAATTTTCTCTCTCACTGGAGTCGCAGCAGCTAATTATGCAGGCCCTGGGATTGTGTACTCATTTATTCTTGGTGGAGTTCTTTGTGCTTTCGCGGGCCTTTGTTACGCTGAGATGGCAGCTATGGTTCCGGTATCTGGCTCTGCTTACGCTTATTCGTATGCAACGATGGGTGAGCTGATAGCATGGATCATCGGTTGGGATTTAATCTTAGAGTATGCATTTGGTGCTGTCACAGTTTCAGCTTCTTGGTCAGGATACTTTATTTCACTTCTTACGAAAACTTTTGGTATTCATTTTCCTGATGTACTTATGCGAATGACAAAAGGTCCATGGGAATTTGTCACTCTAGCAGATGGTTCTCAAATAAATGGTTTTTGGAATTTACCAGCTACCTTCATTGCCCTTTTTGTTATGTCCGTTCTTTACCGCGGGATTAATGAATCTACGAAGATGAATAATATTATTGTGATTGTTAAAGTCTCCATCATTATTGCCTTTATTATTTTAGGATGGTCGGTGATTGATTCAGCAAACTGGATTGCTGATCCCTCTTTCTCAGGATTCAGAGCTTTAGTTCCACCAGAAGGAATATCAATCCGAAATGGCGAAGAATTTTTAAGTTATGGATGGAACGGTGTACTCACAGGGGCCGGAGTTGTCTTCTTTGCCTATATCGGTTTCGATGCCCTTTCTACAACAGCTCAAGAAGCGAAAAACCCTCAGCGAGACCTTCCCATCGGAATGATGTGCTCTTTAGTGATCTGTACAGTGATCTATATCCTCATGGCCCTCGTGATGACTGGAGTTGTTCCTTTTAAACTTCTCGGAGTCGCGGATCCAGTTGCTGTGGGAGTGGATGCGATTGTAAGTAAACATGGCTGGGGCCCGGCCATGGGAGCGACCATCTCTGGAATCGTAAAATTTGGTGCACTCTCAGGCCTCACTTCGGTAATTCTCGTGATGATGCTCGCGCAAACTCGTATTTTTTATTCCATGAGTAATGACGGCCTTCTTCCTTGGTTTAGTCAGTTGCACCCAAAATTTTCTACTCCCACTTACGCAACAATTGTCACAGGTGTTTTCGTAGGAATCTGCGGAGGGCTCATGCCCATGAGTTTAGTGGGAGAACTTGTTTCAATTGGAACTCTCCTCGCTTTTGTTTTAGTTTGTGCAGGAGTCTTTATTCTTCGCAAAACTCAGCCTAATGTTAAGAGACCTTTCAAAACTCCACTTTACTGGCTGGTCGCCCCTTTAGGAGTGATCTCTTGCCTATGGGTGATGTCAGGACTACCGATGGATACTTGGCTTCGACTGATCATCTGGCTTGCGATTGGATTTGTTATTTATTTTGGGTACGGTATTAGAAATTCAAAGCTTAGAAAAAATACAATTAAATAGATAAAAAAAAGGGCCCCGAAGGGCCCTCATAAATCAAAAACTTATTGAAACATCGGAGTCAAAGGAATCGGCATAACATTCAAGTTCACTGAAGCTTCAGTCTTCTGAACTTCCATGTCTCGAACCTGAGTGCGTGAACGAGAAATCGCTTCATCAACTGAAACTGATTTCGTCATCTCTCCAGCAACACGTGCACGATCTGGATTCACGATACCACCTGAAGTGATCTTATCTGTGAGGAAAGATTTCTTATCCACGGTCCCCATCAGAATTTTTTTAATCTCAACTGGTTTCAAAGCGGGGTTAGCAGCTTTGATCTGTCCAGCAACGTTAGCAACGTAGGGAGACGCTTGTGAAGTTCCTGAGACCTGAAGGTATTCGTTTCCTGGAATTGAAGAACGGATGAGCATTCCCGGAGCCGCCACTTCAACCATCTCTGTTCCGTAGTTTGAGAAGGGAGCAAAGAATTCATTCTTGTAAGTCGCACCGACGGTGATGACGTTATCAGCTTTAATGTTAGCTGGAGATGAACCAAATTTATCATTGTTGCTTCCGTCGTTTCCGGCAGCAAAGACAAAGAGCATATCTGGAGCAGCGTTGATGAAAGATTTACCAGCAGTAATCAGAGCGCTCATAAACATCGTTGCCGCTTTATCAGAATCTTCAGCCGAAGGCTTCTTGAAGAAAATAATTTTGTAAGCATTATCAGTAATTATTTTTGCTTGCTTGTATCCAGTTCCAAATGATCCGTTCGCCACATCGGCGTGATGAGAAGCTGCGAAACGAGCGATGTCGCTCAAGAGACTCATCTGTTGAGTCGCCAAGAGATCGAAAGCTTTCTGAAGAAGTGCCCAGCGATCTAGGGCCTTCTCTTTTGCCATGCCTTCAAAGATGAGTTTCACTTCAGTCGGTATGAGCTTGATTCCCATGGCAACGTTGCTTGTGCCCTTAATCGTGATCCCTGCAACGTGAGTTCCGTGAACGAAGTTACCGAACTTGCCCATTTCTTTGATGAACGCAGGATCTGCAACTTTAGCTTTCATCCAAGCGATCTCAGAGGCCGTCGCTTGTTTCAAAAGATACTTGCCTTGAACATCAAAATACTTCGTGCAATCTGGAGAGAAAGTTCCGAGGTATTTGTAGTCAATGATCTGGCCACTCTGCTCAGCGAAGTTCCAACCGTTCACATCATCCTGGTAACCGTTTCCGTCGTTGTCACGAAGATCGTAGACTTCATTCGGATTAGTCCAAAGATTTGGCGTGATGAATTCATGTTTGTAATCAAGACCAGAGTCAATCACCGCAATCGTCGCGGCTTGGGCTGATGAAATCACACCCAAAAGTAAAAGCGCAGAAATCCTTTTCATAGCATTCTCCTTAAGTCCGTTTGTTAGAAACATTGTCTCTACTCGTGAAAGATGCCGTCAAACAATCAAAGGCCATGTAAGAATTTGTTCGAAGAGAGTGAAAAGTTTTTAAGAATCGAGATGAGTTAAATTTGATGAAAGAATTGAATTTTTCATAGGAGAAATGAGATTTCGAAAACTCCATGTCCGACCATCGGGATCAACGATGTGGCATTTTTCTTCATCGCTACCAAGATAAAGAAAACGTCCGGGACCGTGTCGGTAATAGAAGAATGATACTTTCTGAACAAGATCTTGATAGTCACGCTCAACTAAGGAAAACTCAATCAACGTTGCAACCTGATGAGGCGCACTCAAAACCTTTTTAATCTCGAGCCAAGTGCCCTGGAGGTCTAAACGCATAGAGAGATCAGTGACTTCTTGAACCTCAAGCTCAAGCACTTCAGTCAGGAATGACAGATAGTCTTCAAAATATTCGGTTTCTAAAACGAGCCCGGTGAGTTTCATAGATTAATAGTAAATTTTTAATATTCTTATGACAAACCTCTTAGCAAAAAATCTCGCCTCTCCGACAAGTTCCTTATGTCGGATATCTTTGGCTATTTTATTTTGATTGAAAACAACGGGCCTTTGCTCGATAGCATTCTTGGTGACAAGAAATTGATGGAACAATTCCCTATCCTCCATCACCGTAAGCTCTCATCCGCAATTTCTCTTCTTAAAACCAGGAAGGATATTCGGGCCATCATCATTTCATCGGCCGCCTCGGATACCCGTGGGATTGATGAAATACAGAAAGCACGCGAGTTTCATCCTGAGATGCCCATTATTTACCTCGATCATCATCCGGACGCATTACCCAAGATCGATTTTACTCCTTTTACCAATTTATACATTCTGACGAAACCAACAGATTTCCAGCAAATTGCTGAAGAGTTTAAAAAAATCTTCAAAAAAGATGATCGCTGGGATTCTATCACTCCCAGCCCTGAGGCCAAGGATGTTGAGCTTGAATTAAAAGATAAAGATTATGTTCCTCTGAGACTCGAAGATTTTATTTTAACTGATAAGAGTTACTTCAATATTTTTATTAAGATTGGTACCACGAGGTTTGTAAAAATCCTGAACGTCGGAGATGCCATTGATAAAGAATTTCTCTCGAATTATCAGGCGAAAGGTATAAGCCAGCTCTATCTTCCACAAGCCGAACAAAAAAACTACATTGCTCTTGCTCAGAAAGTGACGGAGAAAGTTTTAAACAACTCAGAGATGACAAGTACCCATAAGATTAAGCAAGTCTTGGGCCTCGGAGCATCGATTTCGAGTAACCTGGTACATAGTGGAATTTCTCAGGATAGTTTAGACTACGCTTCAAGCTTCATGAACCAATCAATAACGATGATTAAGAGCTTAAGATTTAAGAACGATTCAGTGACAGATTTCTTACGCTCTCTTGAAAATAATGAACACTCAACAACGATCTCCTTCATGTCCGGCATTCTTGCTAATGAGTTGGGATTTGAGTCCAATAAATCCATTAAGCTTGTTGGGATTGCGGCCCTGATCCACGACATTGGTCTTCACGACCTTGCCCCTCACCTGATGGATGATCATGACGCCTTAAGTGATCCAAAGAATCAGATCCTCTTTGATACTCACGCAAAGCACGGGGCAGATCTATTACGCGCCAGTGGAAATTTCGAAGAGAGCCTATGCATCGCAGTTGAGCAGCACCATCTTCGCCGTCGTGGAACGGGCCATGAAGTACGCACCAACAACATCAATATCGTGACTGAGATCATCGGGGTCTCTGATGACTTTTATAATTACGTTATTAAAGGCGGAATCAACAAAGATAAGATGCAGGTCTTTCTGAACTCCCACTTGAAAAACTTCTCACCTCAGATCGAGAAAGCGTTCATGAAGATGCTCACCAAGAAAAAGAAATCTGTCGCTTAAAAGTAGCAAAAAAACCGAAGTTTCAATCCTTCCGATTTCAATTTAGCTTGAAGCAGCTGAGAGTCAGTCTTTTTAGATTCTCCACAACTGACAATCAACTTGGACAGAACCTTATCGGGTTTACTCATGGACCTGCACTCAACCTCACGATCATAGAGTTTGGTGGTATTGTTATAGATTGGCGCAAGCGCCTCACAATTAACTTTTTTTGAATGAGAGGAAATTTTTTCTTTTGACGGAAACGAAGGCCCCATCGACAACGTTCCCTGAACAGTCGCTTGTGAGCAGTTGATAACCTTCTCATTTTCTTTGTAAGTTTCATATGACCATTTCAAGTCTTTCACAACAGAGATCGATGGATCAACTGGCGCAGGCGCAATGACCGGATCTGGTGGAGTATTTTTCTGAGAGGCACAAGCACTCAAACAAATAAAGAGAGTGAGAATCATTTTCAGCATAAAAGATCTACTCTGTGAGTTCGAATCCATAATTCTCCATTTAGTTCAGGCAGGATGTTAGCTAAAACCTCTCCATGCCTTTGATCAAGTTGTTCTTTCTCATCCGTTGTTAAATTGAATTTCTTTCTCAAAAAAGACTTGCGAGAAATTCCTAATAACCAGCGATCATGCCCGACAATTTTTTGTAACTCTCCAAAGTTTTCGAGAAGCCACCAATTTTGTTCATAGGTCTTAGAAAAGCCAAAACACGGGTCAAAGATGATCCGTGGAATTTTAAATCCGCCAAAATAGTCTCTTAAGCTCTCCAGGGAAAGATGAGGATCAACATAATCCATATGTCTTCCGGTCAGCTCTCTTTTAGGGGCAAGATTATGGCAATAAACGTAGCTAAAATTCGGCGAGAAAGAAAGGAAGTCACGAGCGTAGTGATCAAATTTCCCAGAGACATCATTCCAGATGAGATCCTGAGTAAGGCCTGCTTCGAGATAAAACCGGAGCACTTCTTCGATGGTCTCAGGATGATAGGTATCAATACTGATTGTACCTGCGTAGTTCTTCATCAGAGGAAGATAAACCTTCAATCTCTCCCACTCCGTTTCCCAGGGCACCGATTCATTCATGGGGGCTGTCGATTCGGCACCCACATCAACACCATCTGCAGACTTTAAGCGGGCGAGCTTTTCTGGAAAATTCTGGGGAGTAACTTCTCCACCGTCTGAAAATGAATTGGGGGTGACATTCATCACCCCCAATCGTTTTAAAATCAAATGTTCTGCGTATGACATTTATGCGTGACTTGGTTTCGCTCCAAAGATAGACCCTTTGTCCGTTGGCGTTGGTGCCGCCGTACCAGAAGGAGGAATATCAGTTGGTTTTTTTGTGAGCTCCGGTTGACCAATGTCTTTACCAGCAACAATCGCTTTAATCTGTTCAGCATCAAGAGTTTCCCAAACAACGAGGGCCAAGGCCACGCGGTGAAGAGCATCGATATTTTCGTTCAAGATTTTTTTAGCGATCTCATAGTTCACTTGAACAAAGTTCACGATTTCCATATCAATCTTACGGCTTGTTTCATCAGAGAAAGACACAGTCTCCCCTCCGTAAACATTTCCACCGTGAGATTTTGCGTAATTGATAGGACCGAGTTTTTCCGACATCCCCCACTCAGTCACCATTGAGCGTGCAAGACTTGTAGCTCGCTCAATATCGTTTGAAGCTCCGTTAGTCATCTCACCGTACACGAGCTCTTCAGCAACTCGTCCACCCATGAGGAAAGAGATAAAGTTTTCACCTTTCTCTTTAGAGAGATTGAGCATGTCTTCATTCGGTAAAGTCTGAGTCACCCCTAACGCTTGTCCGCGTGGGATGATCGACACTTTATGAATAGGATCTGTATAAGGAAGGTTCATCCCAACGAGCGTATGTCCTGCCTCATGGTAAGCCGTGAGTTTTTTCTCACGCTCAGAGATCATCATCGACTTACGGGCCACACCCATAAGAACTTTATCTTTCGCATTTTCAAAATCGATCATATGCAAGGCCTTCTTGGCGTCTCTTGCGGCAAGAAGAGCAGCTTCGTTCACAAGATTGGCGAGATCAGCACCTGTGAATCCTGGAGTTCCTTTCGCGATGACTTCGAGATTAATGTCAGCAGCAAGCGGAGTCTTGCGGGTATGCACTTTGAGAATCTGGTGACGACCGCGAAGATCCGGACGGCCCACAGTCACGCGGCGATCGAATCGACCTGGACGCAAGAGAGCTGGATCAAGAACATCAATTCTGTTTGTTGCGGCCATGATGATAACTCCATCATTGCCTTCGAATCCGTCCATCTCAACCAAGAGTTGGTTCAAAGTCTGTTCGCGCTCATCATGTCCGCCGCCCATTCCAGCACCACGATGACGTCCAACCGCATCGATCTCATCGATGAAGATGATACATGGGGCGTGCTTCTTACCTTGTTCAAATAAATCACGCACGCGAGAGGCACCCACACCGACAAACATTTCAACAAAGTCAGAACCTGAAATTGAGAAGAAGGGAACTCCGGCCTCGCCAGCAACAGCACGAGCAAGCAAAGTCTTACCAGTACCTGGAGGTCCAACGAGAAGACAGCCCTTAGGAATTTTACCACCAAGAGTTGTGTATTTTTTTGGGTCCTTCAGAAAGTCTACGATCTCTACAAGTTCTTCTTTTGCTTCTTCCACACCCGCCACATCATCAAAGACAACTTTTTTGTCATTCTCAGTGAGCATCTTTGCTTTCGATTTCCCAAAACTCATCGCCTTACCACCACCGGCCTGGAGTTGGCGCAGGAAGAAGAAGAAAAAGAGAAAGAGAAGAATCATCGGCAACCAATTAATCAGAAGAGTCGCAAGGAAGCCTTGTTTCTCCTCTCGCTTGTAATTTGGTGTGATCCCTTTTTGACGAAGAATACGGAATGTTTCATCCCCCGTATTTCCAGTGAGCTCAAAGAACGTCCCATTCTCATAACCATCTTTGAATCGACCCTGAATAATATTGTCACCCTGGAAGGTCACATCTTTCACTTGATCTGTTTCAACAGCTGTCATGAACTGGGAGAAGTTAATATTTTTTGCCGTCGTCGTTTTCTGTTCAAGCACTTTCATTAAAAGGGCCATGATCAAAATGACCACAATCCATAATAATAAAGTTCGTTGTTGTTTTCTCATTCGTTGAGCCTTTTTTAGTTCCCAAGACAAAGCACCTTGAGAGTCATTAGATTATAAAAGAAATGTTCTATTCTTGGGAAGAGAAGAGATTGGAAAGGTTGCAGAGAGGTAAGAGCCTGAGTTTTTCAGGCAACTTTTCTTTCTTGGCCCTCCACACTTCCAGACACTTGGTAAAAGTGATAAAGCGCCATCCACGCTCTTTGCAGACCGCAGAAACTTTCGGGTAAAGCACATCGTAGACAGAAGTGTTCAAGGTTTTACAAACATAATCACTTTCTAAAACCAAAACATGGCCCGGCATATTAAGAAGAGCATCGCTGGTCTGAAGAAGATTCTTCCACGCGTTCTGAAGCTCGATCCGTTTATATTGAGGAATATCTAAAACTTCTTTCTCACTTAAAGCCGAGAGCACTCCAGCAATTGACTCATCGTAGTTCTTTAAACCCTGAGTATAGATGGTTAGAAGGTTGTGGGATGAGTAGGCCTCCATCCCTCCGCTGAAATGAAAAGGCCCTTTCTTACCATTATCAATGGCCTTGAGCATCCGCTGGATGGGTCCTACAATTTCACCGCGATCGGCATTGGAGTAAGCATGCAAAAGTTCCTGAATCTGAACTTCGGAGAAATGTTTTCCTTCCAGGATTCCCCCCTGTTCAAAGACATAAACTTTCGAGGCTCCGTTTCTTGAAAGAATAGAAATGTTGAGCATCATGGCAGAGAAATTTGCCAAGTGAGCATAAAATTTTAAATACGCCGGGAAACGTTTTGCCAAGGGTGCTATGACTTTGTGTCGCAGGTAATTTCGATCGTATTTCAAATCAAAATTTGTTGGATCTTCACGGTAAGGAATCCCCTCAAAAACCTGCAGTCTTCGGATTTGGGCACGAGTCACACAATGAAAAGGTCGAATCAATCTGCCGTTTCGAACAGGAATCCCAATCGCTGACTTAGGATTATTACTTCGGTGGCGCTGCAACATATTCCATTCATAGGAATCATTTAAGTGATGGCCCACCCAAAGAAGCTCAGTTTTTTTTAGCGCCTTGATACAAAGGCCTCGGCGAATTTTTCTTGCTCGTGCCTCAAAATTACTTTCAACATTGTTGAGATCTTTTGCGTGCATAATTTTGAGAGGAATATTCTCTTCACGACAAAATTTTTCAATCATCTTAGCGTCCCTGCTTTGCCCATCACGTGTATGGTGGTGAACAAACAGTGCTCGAACGGGACCTATTTTTTCTTGTTTATAAAGTTCATTCGCAAACCATAAAAGGGTCATGGAATCGCGCCCGCCGGAAACAGCAATAGCGTGAGGACCTGCGAGTTCAATGGGGGAAGCAATGTTTTGTGTAAAACGCCAAACATGCTTAAAAAAAAGGGCCCTGTAGGCAATTGGACTGAGTTTTTTCATACGTAAACACTTGCTAATACTGGATGGAACCTTTAGTATCTCACTACTTTTTGTGGCGACGTAGCTCAGGTGGTTAGAGCACAGCATTCATAACGCTGGGGTCGGCAGTTCAACTCTGCCCGTCGCTACCAAATCAATTATGTCATAATTCCGCGTAACTGGTATTAAATCTTCTCTTAAGAGGCCTCTGTTCAAGAGAAAGATAATCATCCTCTTCAGCGAATTTTCAATTTTCATTTCATTCATCTCACAAATTCTGCCCCTAGGAAGTGTCCTACCATTAACCCCAATTAATTATGTGCTCCGTTGGCGAATCGAAATCTCGGGCGTAGATTAAACTATTCATAATTTTCGAGGGGTGCGCCATGACTAGTGTTCTAGTTGTTGAAGATGAAAAGAAAGTTTCCGCCTTTATCCAACAGGGTCTCCAAGAAATTGGATATGAAGTTGAAAGTGTGGACTCTCCAACTCTCGCCCGTCAAAAACTAAAAATCCGAAAATACGATATCCTCGTTCTCGATGTGATGCTGCCGGACATGAGTGGCATGGATTATGCCAAGGAGCTTCGGACTCAAGGCTACTCTGGTTTCATTCTCATGCTCACGGCCCTCTCAACGACGAAAGACAAAATTCAAGGCCTCGATTCGGGTGCCGATGACTATCTCACGAAACCTTTTGAGTTTGAAGAGCTTCTCGCCCGCATCAGAGCGTTGATTCGTCGTAAAGGCGAAGACAAGGCCCAACTAAAAAATGGCGAACTCATCATGGATCTCATCTCGCGCCACGTTTCTCGTGATGGAGTCAAGATTGAACTCACAACCAAAGAATTTTCTCTCTTAGAATTCCTCATGCGCCATCAAGATAAAGTGGTCGACAGAAATGCCATTGCTCGCCAAGTTTGGGGGACCGACTTTGATCCTGATTCGAACGTCATCGATGTTTACATAAATCACCTTCGCAAAAAAATAGACAATCCCTTCCCGAAAAAATTGTTGAAGACCGTTGTGGGCCAGGGCTATGTACTCAATAAAGTCGAATAAGGCCAAAAAGCTCAAAGGTATCCGCTTCCGCCTAACCATGGTGTACTCAACCCTATTCGGGCTTTTCATTTGTATTTTTGCCTACATTATTTCAGGCCAGTACCTCACCAATGGCCACGCAGAATTTGATAAGGCCCTGCTGAACTACTCCATCGACTTGACCAGTGAAATCGATTTCGATGCTCAAGGGATGGCCCCCAAAATTAAAATTCCAGCTCGCGAGCTCCAGAAGAGTTTCCCCTTTGCTATCGGGCAAAGTTATTACTGGGTTCGCTCAATTGATGGCAAAGTTATCATCACTGGTCGACCTGGTTTTCCTCTCAAAGAAGTTCCTTATAAAAGTGATCTGGCGCTCAAAGAGGACTATACCCACAGATATCTCACTCTTCAGTCCGGCAATGATGAATACCGTGCGCTGAATTTAAAAATTACTAATAGCCGAGGAAATGCCCTCATTGTTCAAGTCGCGACTCTCGCCAATAGTTTGAGAGACCAGGCCAACTCCCACTTCTTGATTAACATCATCACTATCCCTCTATTGATTCTGATCGCAAGTATCGCCTCCTATATCATGGCGGAATCGGCGATCGCTCCTATTCAAGTAGTGACTGATACGGCCAACAACATTGCCGCTAAAAACCTCTCTCTACGAGTTCCGGAATTAGATAGTGAAGACGAGGTGGCCGAACTCTCGAAGACCTTTAATACTCTCCTCGATCGTTTAGAGAAGGCCTTTAAGGGTCAGGAAAACTTTGTCGCCAATGCTTCTCACCAGCTCAACACACCTCTGGCCATCATCAAAGGTGAACTCGATGTCCTCGAATCCAAAGTGCGCGGGATTGACGACTACAATCGGTTTCATAAAAGCTTGCGAGAAGAGCTCGAGCGATTGATTGATTTGGTTAAAAACATGCTGCTGGCCTCACGAGTGGAATCTGGCCAAGAGAGTTTTCACTTCATCCCCTTGCGCATGGATGAGATTATGTTATCGATCTCGTCGCGCTTAAATCATAAGGCCCGCGAAAAGAGGATTAACCTTCGCTTCAATATCTCCGAAGATCTTCCATCGGAAAATATGGAAATTATGGGTGAGCGCCAACTTTTGACCTGTCTTTTTGAGAACCTTCTCGATAACGCCATCAAGTATTCACCGGATGATTCCACCATCAGCATCGACATTAAATCGGCAAACTATCCTTTGGAGATCTGGATCCAAGACGAGGGCCCCGGAATTCAGGACGAGGAATTTCAAACCATTTTAAAGTCTCGCTTCCAGCGTGGTGATAAGAATCTCTTTCCGGGAACGGGGATCGGTCTCTCTATTGCCTATCAAATTGCACAGTATCATCGCGCTCAAATTTCTTACCAAAGATTGCAAGCTCAAGGCAGCCTTTTTGTCGTCGGTTTTCCTAAACAAATCTGAATGATTCTGACGAGTTGCTCAAAGATCCAAAACTGTCCATTGATTAGTCAAATGTACTCAAACTCCCTCTTACATTTAACGTAAGTTACTGAATTCTTATTTCGCCCCTATTGTCATCATTTTTGCAAGCAAGCACCTGAATGAACGTCGAAATAACGCACACCAGCTGTAGTTTTTACAGGCATTAGGGTTTGCTAACACGACGCATTAAAATCTTAAGATACACTACGCCAAATAGGTTTTTTATATTTTTAAAGAGGTTCACGTGATCAAAGTCAAAGTTAAAGCAAAGAAGCTTCAACCGCGCCCTGGCCAGGAATACAATCCTAACCAAGGGTTCATTGGAACAGTAAAAGTCGATGTGGCCAACTACATCTTCTCTTCACACCGAAAGCGCGCACCCTACTCGCACTCTCGAGCTCTTGTTAAAAACCTTCTCTCACGAGAAGTTTCTGTTCATTTAAAGGAATCACAAACCCTTACAAAATTTATTCGGAAGCGAGATCTCACCTTTCAAAAATCAGATTCTGAAGGAAATTACAAGATCTTCACTGTACCTTGTACAACGACGATCGTTCCTTTGCAAAAATCCATGTTCAACACGATCGAAAAGGCGGCTCAGTCATTGATCGTATCTTTACGTGCGGTCATCCAGGATATTTACGGTTCTAAATCGATTAAAGATTCTGGCTTTGTAAAATCACTTCCGGATGACATCAGAAAAATCTTCATCGACGCCATCCAAGATTCTCCTAACTACTTTGCACAACTTCATCACCCGAACATGAAGAAATACCCTTTCTTTGATAACGTCGGACTTGATCTTGTTTTGATCGAAGACTACCTCGATCAATCAAAAAACTTCGAAGACATCTTGAAAGGTAAGCGTGTTGATAAGCTTCCACCTCTTCCTTTCCGTATTCTTGAATTAAACGCAGGAGCTCCATCAGGTGCTTCAAACAATATGAACGTTCTTGAAGGTCACTATGAACAGAATCCTGAAGTTCTTGATTCTCTCGGAAAGCTCATGCCAAACGATCACTTCCAGGTTCTTGCTGAGACCTTCAAGTCTCTCGGCGAAGACTGGACCGGAATCAAAGACGGTATCCAAGTTATTCTTCCACCAGGAGGAATGAACGGTGCTGCTCCTGAGATTCATAACCTTGCTGCTTATTCTGGAATGGTTTACGCCGATCCCGTCCAGTTGTTTCAAGACGAAAAAGGATTTATCCGCCTTCGCACGATCAATGGATCAAATCCAATCGTGACCGCGATCTATTCACGAATCAATGCTGACTCAGCTTTATTTGATGTTGATAAAGGTATTATCCTTCGTGATGCTGACACAAATGAGCCGATCTATCTTCGTGATTCACTCAAGCTTGGTAAAGACGGCGAAGCTCCTATGGTTCTTGATGCTGACGGAAATCCAATTCCTCTTCAGTCAGACTATGCTGTTCCAGGCCTTCTCGAAGCGATCCTAAACCGCCGCATCTACATGGGTGGATTGAACCGTATTCTTGATAACAAAATCATTCTTGCTGCTCTCACCACATACGCTCCTAAGTACTTTGCTCCTCGATTGAAAGAACTAGGCCTCTCGACAACTGGTGTGAAAATTATCCCACCTGAAACTCTTCCACCGACAAAAGAGTCAGTGAAGATCATTGAGGGTAATCCTGAAGAATGGGTTGTGAAAGCTCCGAACCTCTCTGGTGGTACAGGCATTTACATCATGAAGACCATGACGCTTCAGTCTCGCGAAGAAGTTTTAGAGATGATCCGCAAGGCACCAAACGCATACGCTTACCAAAAACTAGTTAAGATTGCGCGTATTCCAGTTGCGATGAAAGATAGAAACGGAACGCGCTTTGCGAACCTCGCGGCCGATATTCGTCTTTGGGTATTCTTCGGCGGTGGAGCAAAAGCTCTTCCAAAGATGACTCACAATGCTCTGGTTCGTTACGCTCCTGAAGAGCGCGGACCGATGAGCTCAATTGTTAACACATCAAAAGGCGGCGGTTACGCTCCGTTTGTTGTGGTTGATGACATTGGTTCAACTGAATCAGTGACAGCTGCTGAATTTATCAAGACAAAAAATCCGGTTCCTCTTCAGACTCATCTCCCAATGTTTGTGGCAGCACAACTCATTCAGGTTGCCCGTCTTGCAACAGAGATGCATGACCATTTAAGAGACGGAAACGCAGATTCTTACACAACTTTGGGTCTTGCCCTTTCACTTAAAACTCAGTGCCGCGAAGTTCTCTCATTCATGAATCCACGCGCGATTGAGCCGATCTACAAAATGATCGATATGCTTGAAAGTAAGCAAGAAACACGCGCGATTGCTGCGTACTTTGAAAAAATCAATACCAACCAATTAAAACTTGTGTCTGCTCTTCAGAAAGTTGAGAGTAAAAACAAATTGCCGAAAGGCTTCCGCGAGAAGATGGATGAACTCCTGATTCTTGATATGGAAGTTGTTTACAATAACTACTCAGAAAAAGAGCGCAAACACGACCGTATTCTCATGAGAGAATTGACAGCGATGATGATGGAGAAAGTTGGAGCTAACAAAGACAACATGAAAGAATCTCGTGCGGTTCTTGCCCTTCTCAAATCTTCTATCGATGCTGATCTTCCTCGTGAAATGCTTGCAGGTAAACCAGCTCAAAACCTTATGAAACTCATTGAAACATTCATGAACATGGTTCGTGAACGTCTTCAGAATTCTGAAAAGGCGATTGAGTTTGCTAAGATTTTCTCTCTTGATCACTCACATCCAGAAATGAAATTTGATACTTTTGGTCTTGGCGAAGAATCTTTGCATAAAACATCAGGCTTCCTTGCTGCAACTCAGATGGAATTTGCGACTGGCAAGCTTTTAACTGAGAGTGATTTTGTTTCTCAGTCACTAAAAGATGCACGCACGGCCTGGATGAAGATCGAAGCAGAAGCTAAAAAACTTGATGCTAAAAATCGAGTGAACTTTATCACTAAAAAACGTCTAGAGCACTTTGCGGCCTTCCCACAGGTTGCCCGCATGAGTGAGATCATGAACACAAAACGCGCTTCTGTGACAGATCTCTTAGAACTTATGCCAGCGATGCCGTATGCCATGTTTAACCTTCAGCAGTTTGCGAAAAAACAAAATCTAACTCTTGCAGACATTTTCTCTTCAGAGCTTTCTCCGAATAAAATCTCGATTCTTTCTTCGAGAAAGATCCGCGAGAACCATCTCTCGGCACAAGATCACGCCGGGGAATGTTTTGCTAAAAAACGTAAATCACATGGTCTCTTTTCAGACTCAGATATCTTTATCTGGATTAGAAAAGAGCTTGATGCTCTTACTCAGATCTATACAGCTGGTCACGAAGTCATCCACTTTCACCAGATCGAAGAGACGACCAAGATGGAAGCGAAAGCTCTCTCTGATGGGGCCATCTCTCAGGCCTATTTCCTAAACTTCTACGGAAATTTCCTAGGGATTTCTGCAGCATCTCTGGAAGGACTATCGGTTGATATTTCCGTAGAGAGACAGCCACTGTATGGTCTTGCTGACCGCATCGTGCCGTACTTTTATTCAAAACTAGTGACCGAAATTCGCAACGGAATCAACGGCGAGGATAAAGACTACGAAAAAGTTCTGAATAAATACGGATCACTTTTTGGCTACATGATGCCAAGTTCAAACCAGGTAAAAGTAAAAGCTCTTCAAGAGGTCATCCCTGCTCTTGAGAACGCGAAGAACATCCTGTTTGCGAAAGAACTAGGTCTTGAAATCTCTTGGGATGAAGTTCGCTCTGCACTTCCAAGTGCCAACGAAGCTCAGCTCAAAACTTTCGGACCGAAGATTGTAAGAGCGCTCAAAAAAGCGGCCCCTGATTATGAGGCCCTCTCTGCGATTGGTAACCACCAGTTCTACGGTGTGAGTTTTCCACGTAAATTAAACGTGAGTGAAACACTTACACTCAGACCTGCTTTATCTACTATCTCATTGGGGAATAGCTACAATCAGACTCAACAACAGCAGCAACAGTAATAAGAAAAACGG
>JBBQGK010000027.1:0-36769 GCA_038322885.1 Bacteriovoracales bacterium
TAGGATAATTCCAAGGCCGCACTCCCAAGTCTGCGCATCGCCCGAACTTCAGGAAAACTTTTTAAGAGATCTTTTTCGACTCTTTTGCTTGTGAGATTGGCAGAAAGAAGCGCTTCTTTGAATATTTTCTTTTTCCGACTGGCCTTGAGCTGCACGCGAACTTCCTGATCGCCAATCAAGCGAATCATATAGGCACCCTTTCCTTTGATTGCATAAAAGAGCTCGCAGTTCACTGGATTGTAGACCACACCGGCAAGAGTTTCCTTACCTTTGTTCAAAGCGAGGCTCACACAAAAGAGCGGGATCTTGTTAAAAAAGTTATTAGTCCCATCAAGTGGATCAATCAACCAGAGGTATTGGTCGTCTTCTGCAGCCTTCATCTTCAGTGCTTTATTGAAGGAATCTTCTTCAGAGAGAATCTCATGAGTAGGATATTTTTTTTTTATTTCGCCCATAACGTACGCTTCGGATAGAAGATCTGCTTCGCAGGCAAAACCATGACTTCCTTTATTGATGACCTTTAGTGGCTCACTATAGGACCTGACCAAGTGGGAATTCAGAATCTCACCGCACTGGAATGCCCAGTCCATCATATTTTTTAGGAGATCATCGAGATCGAGTTCTTTAGTTTTCTTCTTCGCCGTCTTTTTCATTCAGTATCCGCTCGAGGTTATCCGCCTCTTCAATGGTAAGTTTTTCCACAGGAACAGTATAGGACTCCGACAACCATTGTCCAAGATCAATCAGACGACACCTATCAGAGCAGAAAGGCCTAAATTCCGAACTGTAGTAGTTATATTTTTTTTTGCAACGTGGGCAGGTGACTTCGAGGATTTTCATTTGATGAGGTACTCATGTAAGTGGATAAGCTTCTCTGAAACTTCCGGTAAAATGACTAAATCTCTCCCATCTACTCGGCCAATCATCATCACCCCGCGAACAGAGTTTGTTGCGAATACCGCATCTGCTTTATAAAGTTGCTCAAGGCTTGAGGCATCTTCATCGCAGTCTTTAAAAAAATCCTGGTAGTGGCCTAACGTTTTTTTTCTCATCACCCCATCAAGAACTTGAGGACCCAATGGTGCAGTATAGAGCTTGTCATTTCTGACGATAAAAATATTTGCGACAGAAGACTCAAGCACGGTGTCTTCGTGAGACAGAAAAAGAAGATCATCGTCTTCGGGCTGAAGAAATAATTTTTGGGAAAGGATCGTGGAAAGATAATTCCCGGCCTTAAGATAAGAGGGCCAAAAATGCGGACGAAGAGGTGCTGCACAGGTTCTTAAGCTTAGGGCCCGGTCTTTCTGACGCCCATCATCCCAATGTGTTGAGTGAAGATGGACTTTAAGATCCTCAACGGACATGTGACTGCGACGGATTAAACCACGCTCTTCCTGGTCACGATATATTGTGAGACGCAAAATTTTGTTACCATTTTCAAGCTGCCAGCGATTTTCTAAGCGCTCTCGGAGGTCCTGAGCGAAATTATCGCCCTGACTAAAGGGACCGAAAAGAAACTCAACTCCTCTTTTGAGGCGATCAAAGTGTAAGTCCCAGTCTTTGACTTGATTTTCTTTCATCCGCATAGTGGTAAAAACAGACTCACCATACATGAAGGCACGGTTCATATTTTCAGTCACAAAAGTCCCTTAAAACGTGGCAATTTCTTGAGACCATGATAGCTTTACTTCGAAGTTTCAACCTACACTTTTTTTATGATGCGACTGACAATCATTGGCTTCGGAAATCAGGCAAAATCGTGGGCCCTCAATCTTAAAGATTCTGGGTTTCCTGTCGTTATTGCCCTCCAGCCACTGAGTCCTTCTTTCGAAAAAGCAAAGGCCCTCGGTTTTCACACAGTCGAAATTGGAACCCCTGAATTCTATCGTGAAAAAGCTTTCGCCCTTTTAACTCCAGATCAAACGCACAAGCATTTTATGAAAGAAATGGCTTCCGGCTTCTCGGATGGAAGTTATGTTTTATACGCCCATGGATTTTCTCTGCTTGAATCAAAGTTCAATGAAAGTTATCCAAATCTCAATCATATTTTATTTGCTCCTAAGTCCATCGGCTCCGAGCTTCGTCGTCAATTTGAATTGAAAGGAAAGCTTGGTGCGGTTTACTCACTAGAGCACGTTCACTCCAATCAACTCGAAATAGAAACGTGGGTCTTTGATCTAGCGCGATCCATGGGCATCAACATGGGCCCGTATAAGACAAATTTTGAACGAGAAACCAAAGCTGATTTATTTTCGGAACAAGGATTGCTTTGTTCACTCATCCCCTACACGGCAGATTTGATGTTTAAAAATCTGGTCGATTCTGGTGTTGAAAAAGAACTCGCTTATTTTGAATGTTGGTATGAACTAAAACTCATCATTAATGCCATGATCGATAAGGGTCCGATGGGATTTTTTGATCTCATCAGTCCTAATGCCTTAATCGGATCTGAAAAAGGCTTCGAGA
Source organism: Bacteriovoracales bacterium (assembly GCA_038322885.1). Classification (GTDB taxonomy): domain Bacteria; phylum Bdellovibrionota; class Bacteriovoracia; order Bacteriovoracales; family Bacteriovoracaceae; genus Peredibacter. Next base: position 2,467 of record JBBQGK010000027.1, read on the forward strand.
AACTCATGACTCCTGAGTTTCGTAAAAACATGAACAATCTTTTGATCGATATTGAATCAGGTGAGTTTAATCGAGAGCTAGAAAAAACTAATGTGGATGAAGTCCGACAAAAGATCAGAGATCGTTGGGCAAAGTCCGAGCTTCATGCAACCTTCGAAGAAATTCAGCAGGAACAAAGATGAAAAAACTCACCGTTCGCGATCTTAGAAAATCTAAAGGCCAAAACATTCAGGTTCTCACTTGTTATGATTTTCAAACAGCTGCGATGTTAAATGAATCTGATCTGGAAATGATCTTGGTTGGTGATAGTGTGGGCAACGTGGTCTTGGGCTACGACACGACGATCGAAGTGAGTCTTGAAGAGATGATGATCTTTGGAGGTGCGGTCAGACGTGGAGCTCCCGAGAAATTCCTTATCGTCGATATGCCTTTTGGAACTTATTCAACTATTTCTCAAGGTATTCATTCGGCGACAAAACTTTTTCAAAAAACAAAAGCTGAAGCCGTCAAACTAGAGGGGGCCTTCCCTTATCAATTAAAACTCATCGAGAGACTTACTCAAACAGGTATACCTGTCATGGGACACATTGGTTTGACTCCGCAATCCGTTCATCAGCAAGGTGGCTACTACGTTCATGGAAAGACTGAAGCCTCAGCCTCGCGCCTCATGCAAGAAGCGAAAGCTCTGGAAGCAGCAGGGGCCTTTAGTATCGTGCTTGAATTTGTCGAAGAAAATCTTGCCACTGAAATAACCAACGCCCTCTCTATTCCCACTATTGGAATAGGTTCAGGCAAAAAAACGGATGGACAGGTCTTAGTGATCAACGACCTTTTAAAACTTGGCCCAAAGATGCCTCCAAAATTCTGTCCTCCCATCGCAGATTTATATCAAACGAAAAAAGATCTCATTCAAAAATATCTCATTGATCAGAGGAAGTGATGCAAGGACTGATCACTCTGGATTTTGGAAATTCACATCCTCACGCAGGTCTTTTTCAAAAGGTCCAGAAAGACTGGCAACTTTTGAAAGTGGTGCCGTTGAGTGAACTCTCGATTTATCTCCCTCAGTTTCAAATGGGTCCCGAAAATACGTCGATGGTTCTTTGTGACGTGAAATCGCGTGAAGATGAGCTCAATACATTCATTGAGCAGGGCTACCTTCTTACCCGAATTAAGGAATATTGGCGCGGAGATCGCTTCTCTGGCATGCCGGTTCATTATGCTACGACCTTAGGCGAGGATAGATTAGTTGAAGCGTATTACGTTTATAAAAAACTCAAGATCCCAGCTCTCGTGATTGATGCTGGAACATTTGTAACGATGGATGTTGTGACGCCAAAAGGCTTCGCAGGCGGGTACATCATCCCTGGGATTCAAAATTATTTTCAGCTCTTTGAGAAAGGTGAGAAATTAAAAAATATTACACTTACTCATGACTTCACCCTCGCTCTTCCTCAGACGACCGCTGCTGCGATGACCGAGAGCTACACTGCCTTTGCTGCGTTGGCGCGAACGTTGGCGCGCGATCATCAACTTGAAAAAATAATTCTTACAGGAGGAAATGCCATAATCTGGCAGACTCTCCTGACTAACCTTGAAGGTGGATGCAAAGTCGAGATTGATCAACACTTGATTCACTCTTCAATGCACTACTGGTTTACGACGCAAATTGAGCCCACATGAAATACTTACTCGCTGTTTCTGGATCTATCGCTTGTTTTAAAAGTTACGATGTGGCCCGGCAACTTGTAAAAAATGGCCATGAAGTCAAAGTCGTTCTGACCTCTGGGGCCCTAGAATTCATCAAGCCAGAAACATTTCGTTATCTTGGTGTGGAGAATGTTTATCTTCCGACCGATGACTTCCTACCAATTCACCTTCGTTCCGGTCAAAATGTTTTACACGTAGAACTCGCCAAGTGGGCGGAGAAAATTATCATCGCACCTGCTTCTGCGAATACGATCGGTCGACTTGCCTTGGGATTAAATAATGATCTACTCGGAAGCCTCTATTTAGCTGCTGGAAATAAGCCCGTACTTTTCTTTCCTGCAATGAATACTGAGATGTGGAATCACGCACGAACGCGCGCTCATCTTGAGACACTCAGGGCTCTCTCTTATGTGACCATCATAAATCCCGTCTCGGGGCTTCTTGCTTGCGGTGATATTGGTGCTGGTAAATTTCCAGAGGTGAGTGCCGTGGTGGATTTAATTGAATGCTTGGATCCCTTAAAAAAGAGCGGAAAAAAAGTCATCGTAACAGCGGGTGCAACGGTTTCCCCCCTCGATCCTGTGAGATACCTGACCAATCCCTCTAGTGGAAAAATGGGTGTAGGAGTTGCCAAGGCTTTTTTAGGTGAAGGTCATGAGGTGACTGTACTTGCCGGTTATCAGTGCACAAAAGACGTTGAGAATCTTCTAGGTCACCCGAACTTTACTTTGATCAAGACACCTACAACTGAAAAGATGAAGGAAGCAGCTGTTGCTAACTTCCCCAAAGCAGATCTCTACGTCTCAACTGGTGCGATTGCTGATATTGAGTTTCATATCGCCAAAGAAAAAATTAAAAAAGAAAGCATGGGAAGCTCACTCCCCTTTAAGATGGGCGCAGACATTCTTAAAGAAATTCTCACTCTCAAAAAACCAAATCAAAAAGTCATAAGTTTTGCCGCTGAAACGGAAACAACGGAAGCTGTATTTAGAGAGAAGATGAAACGAAAGCCGGTAGATCTCATGGTCGGCAATCCAGTTTCAAGTGGTCTTTTGGGCGAAGAAACGATGACAGGCTTTCAGGTTGATGAAGGCAAATACTTCATGGTGGAGCCGAATAAAACAACGGGCCCTATTTCTTTAAAGAAAAGTGAACTCGCTCATTATTTAGTGAGCTGGTTTGCCGGTAAAACCTTATGGTAAAGATCATCAGATCCCTCGCTGAATTTACAAAAATCCGAGATAAAGAGAAATCACCGATAGGTTTTGTACCCACGATGGGAAACTTGCATCAGGGCCATATTTCTCTTCTTGAAGAAGCCTTGAAAGAATTCAATACGGCTTACTTTTCAATTTTTGTGAACCCTAAGCAGTTTGGACCTTCTGAAGACTTTAACAAATACCCTCGAACTCTTGACCAGGATATTGAAAAAATAGCCTCTTGTTTAAGAAAATATCCCGGTAAAAGTGTGGTCGTATTTGCGCCGACAAGCCCGGACGAAGTCTACCTAGGACAAAATCACACGATCTCTGTGCCTGAGATGAAAGATATTATCGAAGGGGAATGTCGCCCGGGACATTTTGATGGGGTAGCAACAGTTGTTTTCCGTTTATTTGAAATCGTGAGACCTGCCAAATCCTATTTTGGTCTCAAGGACTATCAGCAGTATCTTGTGATCAAGAAGATGGCGAAAGATTTAAATCTCCCTGTTGTGGTCAAGGGAATGCCCATCATTAGAGAAGAGTCGGGTCTTGCGATGTCGAGTCGCAATCAATACCTCACGTTTGAAGAAAGGACTGAGGCCTTGGTTCTAAGTCAAACCCTTCAAAGAATCTCGGCAGTGATCAATGGTAAAAAAGAAAATCTCAATAAGGCTTCTGAGATGATCAAAGAGGCGTTGAAAGACAGTCATTGGAATTATCTTGAAATGCGCGACACTGACTCTCTTTCTTCAGATCTCCACCAGGCGAACAAAATTGTTCTTTTAGGAGTGTACCAATTACGTACAACAAGACTCCTAGATAACTTAGAGGTAGCAGTCCAATGAATGCAGATGAGTTTAAGCTTCCCCTTGGCCAAAAGGCCTCCCTCGTATCTATCGTATGCGACCGTTTCGACAGTCACTCTACACTTGTTGAAACGAATAATTCGCTCCGTGAATTACGAGAGCTTCTTCGAACTCTCGGTCTCATTGCTGGCGAGGAGTACATTCAGAATAGAAAACAAATCGATCCAGCAACGATGCTCGGAGAGGGAAAACTTGTCGAGATTGCCGACATGGCAAGAGAGGAAGGATCACAACTTCTGGCCTTTGATTTCGAGCTCACGGCGTCTCAGGTTCGTAACATTAAAAATATAACAAAAATGGAAGTGGTCGATAGAAATACCATCATTCTAGAAATTTTTGCTCTCCATGCGCGGACCAAAGAGGCAAAAATCCAGATTGAAATCTCTCGCCTCCGCTACCTACTTCCACGCCTAACTTCTATGTGGGGCCACTTTTCGAAACAGCGCGCCAGTGGTGCTGCTCTTGGTGGAGAAGGAGAGCAGCAGCTAGAGCTCGATCGACGTATGATCCGTGAGCGAATTGAATTTAATAAAAAGCAGCTCGAAGAAGTCCAAAAATCTCGAACGGAGCAGCGTAAAAAAAGACAGAATCAAGCCGTTACGGCCGCACTTGTGGGTTACACCAATGCAGGAAAATCTTCTCTCATGAACCGGCTTTGTCGGGTGAATGTCTTAGAAGAAAATAAACTTTTTGCGACTCTCGATTCTACCTTTCGGACCCTGAACCCAGACTCAAAACCTCCGATGATCATGATCGACACCGTTGGTTTTATCTCAAACCTTCCTAATACATTGATCGAAGGTTTTAAAACGACTCTTGAATCAGCTCTTGAAGCTGATCTCCTGGTGATTACCTGTGATATCTCAGATGCAAATTATCAAAAACATCTTCAAGTAACTGAAGATATTTTAAAAGAGCTTAAGATCGAAGAGAAGCATCGGATCATCGTCTTCAACAAAAAAGATTTGTTAAATGATCCGGTGAGAGCGCGAATCCTTATGCGCAATTATCCTAATTCATTTCTAGTCTCGTCTTATGATGAAGAGGATATGAAAAATCTTCGAGAATTTATCATCGATTATTTCCTCTCAAAACAAGATCACTACGATTTATATATTCCCTATGAAATCGGCGATGCTCACTCGCGAATCCGTGCCAATGCGAACATCATCAAGACAACTGCTCACGAGCAGGGCATTTTTTATCGCATCCGAATTCCTGATTTTATTTTTCAACAATTAGGCCTTGGTGCTTTTATTCTTGCTCCACAGGATGCGCAAAAATGGGAAAATGTTTCTGATTCAAATTGAAAATTTCGTTGTTTTTCTCTGAGAGAACCATTATCTTTCTTCAGCATGGAAAAAACGAGAGTCATCAAGAGAAAATATAATCTTAAACATCAGTGGAAAGATCGCAACCCACAGTTCAAGGATAAGAGTATTAATCTCGCTCATCCTGTTGTTCGGGCATCTTATCTTTGGTCAATTCTTTCTGAGCAACTCTGTGACGTATTAGGTCCATCGATCCACCATGAAGTCTTCACCAAAGTAAAACCCACCGTCATCTCTCATAATGTTCTGATACTCGAAGTTCCAAGCCATCACTCAGCAAGATGGATTCACACCCACTATCAGGAACTGATTGATCTCCTGCTTTCTGCGATCGACAAGAAGCTAAGTTGTTTTTTTATTTCACAAACCGAAAGAAGTTCGGGCAAAGGCATGAGAATCCTAGCGGAAGGCCCCGCTACGGAAATAAAGCGTTAAGCCAAAAATAAGCAGACTTAAAATAATCCCGCCAGTAATAACTATTTTGTCTTTACCCATGACATTATCATACCGAATTTTTTAATTATGTAATCTAAGTATTTGCTGAATCTGGTCTGGGACCTTAAAAGGGTCTAGGGGCTTTCTTAACTCGCCAATTTTTTTCAGAGACGAGAGTTCTGGAAAATCGTTGATGAGGATAAAAGGAATTTGCTGAAGATAGGCCGATTGATTAAATTCTTCTAAAAATTCATCTAAACTAGCGCGGGCCGTCTCACCATCCAAAACAATCAAAGAGGGCCTCAAATCTTCTACCAAGTAGCTCAGCTCAGAGGCCTTGCTGAGAGAATAAAAAGGCAATCCCTTCTTTTTAAAGACCCTTTCCACAAGATTTGTAGAAAAACTGTTTTGATCGATCCAGAGAACCAAACTCATAAAACCTTCATTCTTTGACAATTGACCCTCTTGATACCTAACATGGGCCTATGAGAAAAGAAATGCCGAAAATTCAAGTTCGTGACGTACTAACTGAGCAGGTGCTTTTTGAATGCGCTTTGAACGAATCTGAAAAGGCTTACACTCATGCGGCCGAACTTGAAGAGATGGGTCTAGATGTTAAAGTTGTTGATCCTACCCTCTCTGAAACTCTCACGGCCTCTCTTGGTCTATCGGTCGAAGAAGTCAAAAAATACGAAGACAGCCTAACTCATGAAATGGAAAGCCATGAAGGATCTTGCTGTTTTGAGGATTCACAAGAATCTGCGCCCAAAACCTACAAACACTGACCTAGGCATTACACTGTAACCGTATAGTTCCTCGTAATCTCTGTTGAGTAAATTCACTAACTGAACCGAATAATCATTCATCCCAGAAATGTAATGTGCTCCCACTTCTACAGTCTCGAACCCATTTAGTTTCACAGTTTGAGGTGTGGCATCAGTATTCTGATCTTTTCTTGCTGAGTATTTTGAGATCTTAGAATAAAATTCCAGACCTTCGACAGCAAACCAAGATGCCTGGAGTGACATCATGTTTTGTGGTCGTCTGAGTACTGCTGTCTCTGCCTTTCGAAAATTTTGTTGAACTAAGCTCGGTTTGAAAACAAAGTTTGAAACAGAAAGCCGTCCGGAAAGTTCAGCTCCCTCAGCAATAAAGTCACCTTGGTTGCGATACCCCGAAGACGTAAAGGTTACGAGATGAGACAACGTATTTCTAAAGATCGTAACACTCACGCCATAAAGATCTTCCTCTAGCTTCCAGCCTGTTTCCCAAGATTGATTTCGTTCCGGGACGAGATTTCGATTCCCGTAAATGGGATAATACAATTGAAAAAGAGATGGTGCCTTGAAGCCTTGCGAGTACTGGGCAAAAATTTTCTGACGAGAGAATTGATAGGCAATTCCTGATGAGCCTGTCTGAAAATTACCATACCGGCTATGATGTTCAATCCTGCCACCGGCCTGAAATGAAAATCCATTGGCCTTTAAAAGAGACTGCAAGAAAACAGAATTCAGATCAAATGATCGATCTACTTGTGTCAAGAGTACATCTTCATGTTCACTAGCAATTCCTCCCATGAGTTCAATATGAGAATTCTTATTTTCTATTAAGAGTTCATTTTGAACTGAATCTCCTGCGTACGATTGTGACCCTTGCGCTAAAGTGTGGATAAATCTCTGATGACGATTTAGCCCATTTCGTAGGGAGATCGCGGTATTCTTGTCAAAAAAATGTGAGGTTTTCTGCTGCATCAGATACTGATGGTTCGTACTGTGATCATAAGAATTATCCGAAGTCGCACCGTCGAGTTCATTTTTACCATCAACGAATGAGAGGAGAAGATCTGTTTGATTTTTTCCCCACAAATGTCTTGATGACGACGTCGCTTGAGAAATATCAGATGAGTCTGCTTCCTTGGCATTGAAGCGCTTCTTATTCAGGCGAGATATTCCATCGCTGTGATTTGCTGAATACGTAAGAGTCCCCTGATTTCCATGAGTCTTCCAATCTGATGATAATGAACCGCCAACGGTTCCAAAACTTCCACCAAAAAAATTCACTCTTGTTTCGGGTGCCTTCTCCCCTTTTCTCGTCCTCATATCAACCAATCCACCCAGAGCATCAGATCCAAAAAGAACGGCCTGAGGACCTTTATAAACATTGAGCTCTTGAAGGATTGGTGAAGTCAAAAAAGCGGCATCAAACTGACGATCAACACCCGAAACATCATTTAGCTTCAGACCGTCGAGAGTGAAAGAGACATGTCGACTTTCGGTTCCTCGAATGAAAAAGGAAACTCGTCCCCCTGGTCCGCCGTTTTGGTTGGAAATCACTCCAGGAACTGAATCGATGATGTGCTTCAGATCGGTCTGAGGCCTTAAGGTGAGATCTTCTTCAGAGAAAGAACTACTGGATCCAAAGTTAAAAACCTTAGCACTCTTGGTTGCCTGCACTTGTATGGCAGGTATTTCAATCTGAGCAAAGCTCTTAAAGGGCAATAAAGCTAATAGTAGAAACAACCAGTAAACTGGCATCAGAGACCTCCACGGGTTTTAGCTTAGCGCCGTCTCTGACTTTACAGTTGCGGGACAGTGTTGGAATTTCACCAAGCTTCCGGATGGCCAAGAATGAGAGCATAACGAATCTGAGCTGCATGAGCTAGTTTTTTCAACGTGCGTCTTTAAGTTCATGGATACTTAGAGATAATTATCCTTATGAGCATAAATAATCGCCAATATAAAAGATCCCTTTTTCTACCAGGTAAATGGGTGCGTCTCATAGAAGACAACGATGGCTCTTACGCGAAATCTTATATGATCATCGATATATCAGTAGGGGAATAAGCATCGTTTCTACGCGAAAAGGAGAATTCACATCGGGCGACAAATTCTACATCCTCGACATTGACGGTCATCCCACTGAAAAAAAAATAAAGCTTGAGATCAAGTATGTGCTTCCTCTTGAAGATCAACAGAACAAATACAGGGCGGGATGCGAGTTCATTGAGATTTCACAAATTAAAAAATAATCAGGGCCCATTCGGGCCCTGTATGTTTCGGAATAAATAAGACTAATTTTAAGCCGACCACTCTTCCGGGTCGCTGTAGATATAATACTCTTCGTCTGAAATCTGCCTCTTCAGCTCACGGTGTTTCGGCGAATCAGAGTGATCATGGTGAAGACGATCACGTTTCATTTCTTTTTGTTTCTCAATCTGCTTTTCCATTTTCTCAAATGCCAGATCTAAGGATTTATACATATTCTCGCCGCAGGCCTTGGCGAAGAAATCGAACTTCGGACCATGGATTTTACATTCCGCCCAGTGCTCGTCTTCGTGGACCCAGAAGTGCCACTGTATATTCAGTTGGCCTTGGAAATACTTTTCAAATTTTTCTGATTTGTCTTTAATGTGCTTATCAAATTCCTGCGAATGCTTCATGTGCTTGAACGAAAATTTTAAATTCATAATACGTGCCTCAAAAATTAAAATGTCGGACAGATGACTCAAAGTTACTTAAACATGTGTTACGCCAATTCTTACTCCTTTGGTTTATTTTTTACGTTTCGATGAAGGTGCGAGCCCCATCATCTCACGGTACTTGGCCACCGTTCGACGAGCGACAACGATATCCTTAGTAGAAAGAAGCTCAGAAATTTTTTGGTCCGAGAGCGGCCTTTTGGGATCTTCATTCACGACCATTTCTTTGATTTTCAGCTTCAAACTTTCACCAGCGATATCAATCCCACCATTTTTTCCTCCGATCCCGGTGTTGAAGAAATACTTCAACTCGAAAGTTCCGATAGGAGTGTGCATGAACTTGTTGGTGGTCACACGGGAGACCGTAGATTCATGCATACCGATCTCGCCTGCGATGTCTTTGAGGATCATCGGCTTGAGGTAGGCGGGGCCTTTTTTGAAAAACTCTTGCTGCGTTTTCACGATAGAGTTGGCCACTTTAGTGATCGTCTTCTGACGGTTCTCGATGGATTTGATAAGCCACAAGGCCGCGCGAAGTTTATCCTGAACGAATTCTTTTGCTTCTGCATCGCTCTGACCGGACTTGATGAGTGATCGGTACAGGTTTGAGATTCTCAGACGAGGAACACCCTCGTCATTGATTTGTACCACGAACTCTCCGCCCACATCGGCCACGAAGATGTCAGGCACGACATATTGAGTTTCTTCCGGAGAAATGAGTCGCCCTGGTTTTGGATTGAGACTCATAATAATGAGCTCGGCGTCCTTCACTTTTTCTTTTGAAACCGCAAAATCTTTGATGATCTTTGCGTAATCTTTTTTCTCAAGGTCTTTAAGGTTTCGCTCTAAGATGAGCTCCACGAGAGGTGACCTCTCCGAAAGCATACGTGCCTGAACACCTAAACACTCTTCGATATTTTGAGCACCACATCCAACTGGATCAAGATGTTGAACCATTCCTAGCATTCCGATGGCATGATCTTTTTCAAGTGCGTGACGAGCAAGAATGTCCTCGAAAGGAATTTCAAGATACCCGTCATCATCGATGTTTCCGATGATATCAAGGGCGAAGTTTAAATCTTCCGCTGAGAGTGTTTCCATACGCAGTTGCCACTCAAGATGCTCTTGCAAGCTCTGAGCTTTTGAGATCATATTCTCGTAGCTCGGCAGATCATCCGGCGACGAGGCTTCTTTCATATTTGGAGATGAGGAAGACGAGCTGTTAAATGATTCTGAATAAGCGTCCCAATCAAACGTATCTTTGGCCCCTTCAATGAGCTCAGGGCCTGAGAAGTTATCTGAAGTTGCTTCCTGAGCGTCCATCTCTTCTCGAGAGCTGTCGTCAGAATCGTGAGAATCCATTTCCCCGTCAATCTCTTCGAGCATTGGGTTTTCAACCATCTCTTGAGAAATGAGAGTGGTCATTTCGAGGTGAGTGAGTGTCAGCAGTTTAATGGCCTGCTGAAGTTGAGGCGTGATCATCAGACTTTGCGACTGCCTCAGCCCTTGACTCATTTTAATCGCCATAAACATTCCCCTAAATCTTGAAATCTTCTCCTAAGTAAAACTTACGAGCGATCTCATTGTTTACAATCTCATCCGGCGTTCCACTCACGAGAAGTTCTCCCTTACTCATGATGTACGCCCGGTCTACAATTCCCAGAGTCTCTCTCACGTTGTGATCCGTGATCAGCACTCCGATATTTTTACTCTTCAAGCGCTTGATGATGTCCTGGATGTCATGAACCGCAAGTGGGTCAACTCCAGCAAAAGGCTCATCAAGCAAAACAAATTTCGGATCGAGGGCGAGTGCGCGCGCGATCTCTACTCTTCGTCTCTCACCACCGGATAACTCTCTGCCTTTTGATTTTCGGATGTGGTCCAGTCCAAAATCTCGGATCAGGTTATCAAGTGCGTTGGTTCTTTCCTTATCGGACAGGTCCCGGATTTCCAGGACCGCAAAAATGTTATCTTCTACAGAAAGTTCTCTAAAAACGCTGGCTTCCTGAGGAAGATAACCAATGCCTTTTTTCGCTCTCAAGTGAAGTGGCAAGGAAGTGACATTCTCGTCGAGTAGATTTATTGTCCCCGCGTCCGCTTTCACTAAACCTACCATCATATAAAAAGATGTTGTTTTTCCGGCACCGTTTGGACCTAAGAGTCCTACCACTTCGCCTCTTTCAACATCGATATTCACATTCTGAACAACTGTCCGCCCGTTATAAGTTTTCTTCAAACCTCGAGCGTGAAAACTTGCGTCTTTCATTTAAACTATTCCTTTAGTTTTTTTCTTTGTTCTTACTCTTCTTCACTTCCATATCAGACATAGCATCATCGACTTCGAGGACATCTATGTTCTGGCGAAGAGTGATGCGGTAACCTTTCACCACATCCTTACCCATCTCAACTCTCGGAGCACCAGAGAGAACCATCTTGTCCTCACGGCCATAGCCCTCGAGTCTTTCTGCAAAAGCCCTCCGCTGGGTTTCACCCTCAGGAGTCTTAACAGTTTCCGTCACTTTCACATCGTCATTGAAAACGAAATACTTGAGGCTTTTGTTAAAGTTTTCAAGGTAGATATCGCCTTTTCGGGCAGTTATAAAATAGCCTTCCCTACGCATTTTAACGTCTCCAATCAGCTGGGCAAGTGAGGTCACACCATTCATTTCAGCTTCAAGAGAAGAGAAAGTTAATTTACCTTCGTAGTTTTTTTTCCTCACCATACTTCCATGAACATTTCCGGTGAAGCGTGACCATTTTCTTTCTGGATAGGCCTTGAGCGCATCGGATTCAATGGTGACGTGGTCTTTGCTTTTTAAATCATCACCAACAACTTTCACTGATCCCTTGCCGTAGATGAGATCTTTTTTTATATAATATTTAAAATGATCTCCGGTATATTCAGCATCATCGGTGTTGAGTTTTACCATTCCGTCGAGGGTAAGGCTCTCTTTCGCCTTTTTATAAATACCCGTGAGTGCCTGATATTTTAAATCCGTTGCTTTCTGTTGATAGTTATAAACACCTTTAGGACTTTCAAATTCTGCGAACTCTTCACCTTGAGATCTCATCTTGTCTGCAGCAAGTGAAAGAAGAGGGAGACCAGATTTAAGTTGAAAGTAATCGAGGTTTTCAATGATCGTGAACTCCGGAGCAAGATTTCGGTAGACCATTTTTTTGAACTCGGGAGTGCGCCCCTCGAAGAAAGAGAGCTCCAAAATAAAGGCGTTAATGGAGATATAACCTAAAATAATAATTATTGATTTAAGATCGCGAATTTTTCCCATGGGCCTATTATCTCTCAGGTTAGGGATTCCAGATAGTTAAACATGTCTTTTAACCTTCAGGTAAGATGAAAAAAGATGACGATAGTGGCCTATTTTTGTACGTTTTAGGGATGCAAAATCAAACACTTCTCGACTCTCCTAGTTTAGCTGAACTTGTGGCCATGGGAGTGAAGCTCACTCCCATGATGGAGCAGTATTACCAAGTCAAAAAGATGTACCCGGATCTTCTCCTCATGTTCCGCATGGGAGACTTCTACGAGATGTTTTTTGAAGACGCTCGCATCGCCGCCAAACTTTTAAATATCTCTCTTACGGTCCGTGGAAAACTGGGGGATCACCCTATTCCCATGGCCGGCATTCCTCATCACGCGGCTGCAACTTATGTTGATCGCATCTCTTCGCTTGGAAAAAAAGTTGTTATCTGTGAGCAGCTCGAAGATCCGAAAGAAGCAAAAGGGATTGTGAAACGTGGAGTGACTCAGATCGTGAGCCCCGGCATGCCTTATGATCTGGACCGTGCGATTGCGACCGAAAATAAATTCATCGCTAGTGGATCATTCATCAATGGTCTTTTTACTTTAGTTCTCTTAGATTTCACGACCGGAGACTTCTACGGCATTAACTTCAAAACCATCGAAGAGTTCTGTGAGCGCATCATGATGGTGAGGCCCAAAGAATTCATTTCTTACCTCGGTCAATGGGAAAAGTTTCCCTTGGTAGATACCTACATCCAGTCTCTCGACATATTGAAAACTCATTTGTCTCAAGAGTATTTTGAAGAAAAGCACTCTTCCATTTATTTACAGAAATTGATCCCTACTTATCAGCGCGACGGCATCATCGCTCAGAACCAGGGTGTGCTCGCTCCCCTGGGTGCCTTAAGTTATTACGTTTCATCGACCCAAACCATTGAGAAGATTTCTCACCTTCGCCCTTTCCGTCTCATCAACAACGATGAAAACATGAAAGTGACCTTCGCCACACTCTCTGGCCTTGAGATCTTCCCACGCTCACGCGAAACTGAAGCTCATTCACTCATTGGCTTCATGGATAAAACCAGAACCTCGATGGGAGCTCGTTACCTAAAACAATTCTTTCAATCCCCTCTGTGCGACCTCACTGTGATTAACAAACGCCTTGATCTCATGGGTCTCCTCATGAGTAAGCCCCAGGTCCTTAAAAATCTGAGATCAGAACTGGAAAACGTCAGGGACATCGACAGAATTATGGCCAAAGTCTCCACTCAAAAAGTTGTCGCAGGAGATGCGCTCAATCTCGCGAGTGCCATAGAAATATTTTTTGTCATCCAAGAAGAGATGGATAAAAACCATTTCAGCTTCTTCCAGAAACTTCCTAAAAAAGATGTGGAGTTCCTGAATCTTTTAAGTTCTGAAATCCGCAAAACTATCAGTGATGAAATGGGTGCCTACGCCGACAAGGGTAACCTGATTAAGCCTGGTGCAAATAAAGAGCGCGATCGTCTCTCAAAACTTTCGAACTCGGCCGCCGATGAAATTCTCAAACTCGAGGAAAAGTACCGTGCCCAAACCGGCATCGGGAATTTAAAAATTAAATACAATAATATCTCTGGTTACTTCATAGAAGTTTCAAACTCCCACCTCTCGAAAGTACCGAAGTCGTTCCAGCGTCGTCAGACTCTGGTCAATAACGAGCGCTACATCACAGATGAATTAGAGAGCTTTGAGAAAGATGTGACCCAAGCTCTGATGAAACTCGTAAAACTTGAAAAAGAAATTTTTGATTCGATCATGAGAAAAGTGGCAGACAACGGTCACCTTCTTTTGGACATCGCTAAGCGCTTTGCCCAGATTGACGTTTTCCAATCACTCGTATGGGTGAGCCTTCAGGAAAACTTCTCTCGCCCTACTCTTTTTGCAGACAAAAAACTTCTGAATGTCACGGGTGCTTGGCATCCCCTCATAAAGGCAAACATTCGAGATAGTTTCGTTACTCACAATATTAAACTCGATGAAAAATGTTACTTTGGTCTCATCACTGGTCCCAACATGGCCGGCAAGACAACGGTCATGCGTGAAGTGGCCATCATTCAGTATCTCGCTCAAATGGGATGCTATGTTCCTGCTCACTCAGTTGAACTCGGTGTTTGTGATTACCTCTTCTCTCGTTTGGGAGCATCGGACGACATCATCAAGGGCCAGTCGACATTCATGGTAGAGATGGCCGAGACGGCCGAGATTCTCCGTCATGCTTCAGAGCGCTCCCTCATCATCCTGGATGAAATTGGACGTGGGACCTCGACTTACGACGGTCTCTCTATCGCATGGTCCCTGGTTGAACATTTTGTGAAACGCCTTCGTCCTCTCACACTTTTTGCCACTCACTATCACGAGCTCATTGAGCTTGCTGAAAGTTTGCCGGAAGCTAAAAACTTTACGGTTCGAACTGAGCAAAAAAACGGAAAGGTTCAGTTTCTGTATGAGCTTATTGAACAAGGGGCCACTCAGAGTTTTGGGATTCATGTGGCCGAACTCGCGGGTCTTCCGCGGGATGTTTTAAAACGTGCTCGCGAAATCTTGAAAGAACTTGAGAAAGGTCAGAATCATTCATCCACTGATCTTGTTGACCGAATCAGTGTAGACACCACTCAGTTGAATTTTTTCAATTCTGCTCCTGCAGTTCCAGAGCATCTCACGGTGATGGAATCTGATATTCAAGACATGGATGTAATGAACATTACTCCGATGCAGGCTTTAATAAAACTTCAGGAACTTAAAACAAAATATGCAGTAGATAATTTTTATTCGCGTTAAGGATGATTTATGAAATTTATTATTCTCTTTATAATATCCATGATCCTGACCCTCGCTTGCAATAAAAGTTCAAAGAGCAGCAGCTCAGGCACAACCTCTGTGGATTTTACTAAACTCAAACCAGACTGTTACCAGGCCTATTCTTCCAGCTCAATCATAACAACCGGAGATTTTTCAGGTGCAATCGGTGTCACCAAGACGACTTGGAATGATCCCCATGTCTTGAAAGTCGGAGCGAATTTCTGGATGTATGCAAGCTCCGATGATAATTTCGACCATAACATAAAAATCTATCGTCTTATTTCTACAGATGGAATTTCTTGGATACCAAATCCAACAACTCCTGTATTAACGAAGACCGCTACAAAATTTGATTCTCAGGCAGTTGAAACACCATCAGTGGTAAATTTTAATGGCCAGTACCACATTTTTTGGACAGGCTACTCTGACTATACGGACACAAAAACGTTCAAGATCGGTCATGCCGTCTCAAGCGACGGTATCACTTTTGTCAAAGATGCCACTCACCTTCTCGCGGCCACAGATCCAAGCGGAGCTCCAAATTTAGATTTCAATCAATTCTTAGTCGCAGAGCCGGCTGCGGTAGTTTTTAACAATAAGATTTATCTCTATTTCACTGCCCTCGGTGCTAATACGAGTGTCGGCACAACTCTGCAGGTGATCGGTCTGACAACTTCCGCGGATGGCACAAGCTGGAGTACCCCAGTCTCTACACTTCTTCCAGATCAGGCCCAGTACTCAAGAGGTTCTCCGGACTATTACAAAGGCTTCTCCACTCCAAGTGCTGTGGCGATGGATGGAAAAGTGCATCTCTACTACGATGTTGTTCAAACTGATTCTGGAGGATCACTTTTTTCTCAGGTTAAACTTCACCACGCTGTCTCAAGCAATGGGCTTAATTCTTGGACCCAAGACTCGACGCAGATTTATGACCGAAGCCATTTTTCATGGACAGCGACTGAGATCAGGTCTCCCTCGGCGTACCTAAATAGTCAGAAACTCATGCTCTGGTTTGCTGGCCACTCTTCGTCTTCAGACTTAGGCATTGGCCTTGCGACCTGTAGTCTTTAGAGTCTCTATGATCCCTTAATGACTCAAGTTTTATCCTCTTTAGGCCGATGAGCCCAGAGAGGTATACATGAAGCCAATTGATCTTTGCCCATTCTCAGAACATTCACAAAAAATTCCTTCATCATACTTAGTGACCAAGGTGGAGATCGATAAAACTTTTAAAAAGCGTGAAGTCTTTGCCACTCACGCTCTCGATAGTGTTTTCATCCTTCAAACTTTCATCTGGTTTAAAACGTTTCTTCAGATCTCTATCGGAAATTATATGATGACCGATTTGCTTCAAGATGCTTATTCATCGACAGGTGGATTTCTTCTCAACTGTGCTCTCGTGCTGTTCTTAGGTTATTCATATTTTTGCGCTTCTTATTTTTTTAATCAGGGTCAGACTCCTGGAATGAAAATTCTAAAGAAGAGAATCAGCATGGAAGAATTATCATTTGATTCGGCCCTGAGATGGACTGCTTATTCACTTAGCCTCTATGCAACGATTGGTATGACAGTGAATTCTCTTCATTCGAAATATAAAGATGAGGGATACGGATCTTTCCAGGCTCATGATCACCTCTACCAACAACTTCTAACTTACAAGACCTGGGCGACCCCGAATCTTGTAGACGCAATTGAGACGTGTGAAATGTCAGAATCAGAAAAGGTCGCGGCTTAGTCTTCCGCCAACCATCTAAAGCCCAACTCTTTTGTCTGTGCAGGATTCGGCTTTGAGGGTGAACTCGCCATGAGATCTGTCGCTGAAGCCGTCTTTGGGAATGCAATCACATCTCGAATAGAATCTGTATGAGCGAGTTGCATAATTAAGCGGTCCATTCCGAAGGCCATCCCTGCATGAGGAGGGGTGCCGAATTTCAAGGCTTCAATAAAAAATCCAAACTGATGTTGAGCGTCTTCCGGAGTGAAACCGAGAAGCTCAAACATGCGCGACTGTTGCTTGTTATCAAAAATTCTCATCGATCCGCCACCAAGCTCGTACCCGTTACAAACGATATCGTAAGCGTAGGCCTTCACGTCTTTAATCTTAGATTTGTCTGACGAGTAGTAGAGCTCCACATCTTCATCTTTCGGACGAGTGAACGGATGGTGTTTGGCGTGAAGAGAATTGGTCTCAGCATCGTAATCAAAAAGAGGAAAATCATAGACCCAAAGAAACGCGTACACACCCGGATTTGCAAGATTAAATGATTTTGCAAAATGACGACGAAGAGCATCGGCACAGTCATGAGCAGTGTTCTCGTTTTTATCTGCAGTGAAGAAGAACCATCCGTCCCCTTTATCATTTCCTGCAGCAGTTGCGCGATCAATAAGTGTGCTCATCAAAACTGGATCCACAAACTTAGAGATCCCGCCTGAGACTGCACCGTTTTCAATCTTAAACCATGCAACACCTTTACCGCCGTAAGGTTTTACGACCTCAACCAAACCATCAATGTCTTTTCGAGCAAGAGTCCCCATGGTTGCGGGAATAAACATGGCCTTTACCATTCCGTACTTGGCCGCGGCCACTTCCGCAAAGGTTGTGAAGGTTGAAGTTTTGAAGAGATCAGTCACAATGATCTGTTTCAAACCATAGCGAACGTCTGGTTTATCAGATCCGTAATCTCTCATCACTTCATCATAAGTAATGCCCTTCATCTCAAAGCTATCAGGCATAGAGAAAATATTTTTCATCATATGAGTCGCGAGGTTTTTCATGTAATCCAAAGTAGGAAACGAAACCTCGATATCAATCTGAGTGAACTCAGGCTGGCGATCCGCTCGCAGATCCTCATCACGGAAACAACGACAGATTTGGAAATATTTATCTGTATTTGCAATCATAAGAAGCTGCTTCAAAGTCTGAGGCGACTGGGGAAGAGCGTAAACTTTTCCTGGATGAACTCGGGAAGGAACAATGTAATCGCGAGCTCCTTCAGGAGTTGTTTTATAAAGAATCGGAGTCTCTACTTCAGTGAAGCCCAAATCATAAAGGGCAAGGCGGGCCTTACGAGTTGTGTCTGATCGAAGAGTAAGGATTTCCTGAAGTTTTTTTGAACGTAAATCTAGATAGCGGTAACGAAGTCGAAGATCTTCTGTCGCTGGAACCATTCCATGGGGAAGGAAAGGTACTTCTTCGGCTTGAGAAAGTAAGCGCACACTTTCGACCTGCACTTCAACTCCACCCGTCGGCATACCGGCGTTTTTTGCTGAATCAGGACGAGCGATGACTTTTCCTGTCGCCATGATGACAGACTCTAAGGAAAACTTTCGGAGCTCATTCACGTCTCCAGTGAAACTCTCAAACCCTAATTGGGTCACGCCATACTTATCTCGCAAATCAATAAAGTGAAGACTTCCAAGATTTCTATATTTATTGACCCAACCACAAAGACTCACAGTCTTTCCGATATCAGATTCACGAAGTTCTCCGCAATGATGAGAGCGCATTGATCCGGGTAAAGTTTTAACCGATGACATTTGAAAACTCCTGACGTATTTCTTTAAGTTGAAATTAGAAAATCATACCCGAATCAGAGATAAACTTCATGAGAAAATTACTTCCTTTGCTCCTTGTTCTCCTCTTCTCTTGCCAAAGTGAGTCACGCAGCCTTGACCCTTTCCAAGGACTTGTACTTAAAACCGCTGCGGGCCAGAGTGTAGAGACACGCCTCGTCTACACCATGGCCGATCAAATGCAGGGACTATCCGGAGTGAAGCCGGAAGATTTTCGTGATGATCAAGGAATGCTCTTTTGGTATCTCGAAGAGGACGAGAAGAATTTCTGGATGCCTGATACTTATTTTGATCTCGATATTATTTACCTCGACCGTGAATTTCGGATCACAGATATCATTCGCAAACTTCCCCACTACATTGGTCGAGCGAATCGAGACCTCATCCCAAGGGCCAGACCTGTTTGGTCTCGTCATGCTATCGAAATGAAATCAGGCTCGCCTATCTCAGCTGCTTTAAAAATTGGAGATAAGCTTGAATGGATAAGTAAAATGTCTATTCCGGAAGCAGAAGAATTCATCAAAAAAGAAATGAGCGGAAGAAAATAATCAGAGCTGAGTTTGTGTCGTCGTTAGCGGCTCAACTGTATCCATCGATTCGCCTGCAAAAAGAATGAGAAATTCATCCCCTGCAATCACACCAAGATGTTCTTTCGCAAGTTGTCTCTGATAATTCTTATCGAGCGTAATTCTACCGATCTCGATTTTAATCTCGCGATTTTCTTTTTGAATACTAGATAGGTCATCGCGCTTTTCCTGAATCGTACGTTCAGTAGCAAAATAATCCCAAACTCCGCGGTCCATACAAATTAATCGCAGAACAAGAAGACCAATAACAGTCCAACCAAGCTTTGGCAGGAGGTTTTTCTTTGATTTAGTTTTTTTAGCTGAGGATATCCGAGCTGGGCGTCTCTCGGTAACTTCTTCTTCCTCGTCATCCATTTCTTCGTCTAGGTAACCAATCTCAGTATGAGCAAGATTAGACGTGCGACGTTCAATCAGCTCGGATTGATCAGGGTGAGCAACTGAACGACGAGTGGATGTTGTTTCAAAAAATGCAGGCGCGATAGAAGAGTCCGTCGCAAATGGTCGGTTAAATACATTCTTTCTAGTGCGCAGTTTTTCGCGATGATTTTTTTCAGGCGCGCGTGCAGCAAAAGGAGATTCTACTTCTTCATATTCGTCATCAGTGACAGAGTTCATTCTTAATTCCACGCAAAATACTTCCTGTATTCACTTGGGTTTAGTGTGTATAAACTAAGGTAACATGCGAAAATAATGAGTACAATAGATGTTGATGAAGAAATTTTTGCCTAGCCCAATGATGGGCCAGGCAAAAAGTATTTTGAATTAAATCTTAGTAACGATTTCCTCTAGGGGCACCGCCACCTGAGCGACCACGGAATCCTCCACCACTTCTTCCGCCGCTGAATCCACGAGCACCACGATCAGGGCCTCCGTTGAACGTAGGGGCAGAGGCAAGTTCGATGGCAACGCGACGGTTTCCATACAACTCACCTTTGAGTTTCAGCATCGCATCTGTGTGCTGAACAGCTGCTTCGATGAAGGCAAATTTTTCCTTCGCATCGATTCTTCCAATGTCACGGCTGTTAATTCCTGCAACCTGAGAAACAAACTTGATGAGATCCCCTGAAGTCGCTCCATCCATTGTTCCGAGATTGATAAAGAATTTCTGCATACCAGTTGTAGCACGAACGGCAGTCCCACGCTCACGAGGAGCTGCAAGATCGATATCCTGAGCTTTCTGGTAACGCTTCAATGTGTTCTCGAACATGAATCCGTAGATTCCCTTAACGATGTCTTCTTTAGAAAGTTCGTTGAACTTCTCTTTGAAAGCATCAAAGTGCATGACTTGCTCGTCGTGGAAGCTAGCGATGTTCTCAGTGAATTTTGTCATCGATTTCTCGAGGATTTTTTCACGGATAGCATTCACTTTCGGAAGCTCTACGCGCTCAATTTTTGCTTTAGTAATGCGCTCAATTTGTCCCACACGGCTTTGCTCATTTGGCTCGATGATTGAAAGAGAAATCCCTTTCGAATTACCACGACCAGTACGGCCGATACGGTGAACATAAGACTCGTTATCTTGTGGAAGACCAAAGTTGATCACGTGAGTGAGGTTGTTAACGTCAATTCCGCGAGCGGCAACGTCAGTACAAACCAAAAGTGTAATTTTCTTTTCTTTAAATTTCTTCATCGTCATATCACGGGAGTTTTGATCCATGTCCCCGTGAAGAGCGTCAGTTGGATAACCGCGAGCATTCAATTCATCAGTGAGCTCTTTAGCTCCGATTTTTGTACGAGTGAAGATGATTGCATACATGGCGTCTGAATAATCAAGGTAGCGGCAAAGAGCTTCAACCTGGTTTTCACGACGAACAACAACAGCTTGTTGCTCAATATTGTCTGCAGTCAAAACTTTCTTCGTTACACGAACAGTCACTGGATTTGAGAATTCACGGTTCACAAGATCAGTGATTGGACCTGGCATCGTTGCTGAGAACATCCAGATTCTTTTTTCAGGAATTCCTTCGAGGATTTTAGTCACGTCATCAAAGAAACCCATGTCGAGCATCTCATCAGCTTCATCCAAAACAACAAAGCGAGTGGCATCGAATTTAAGAACTCCGCGCTCGATAAGATCCATCACTCGTCCTGGAGTACCAGCAACGATTTGTGGTTTTTTCGCTTTGAAATCTTTGATCTGAAGACTCACACTTGTTCCGCCGTAAACTGACATTGAACGGATGGGTTCGAAAGCAGAGAGGCGCTGGATTTCTTCATGAATTTGGTTCGCAAGTTCGCGTGTAGGCGCAAGGATGATGGCCTGGAGTGCAGGAGACTTAAAATCAAGTTTCTGCAAGAGAGGCAAAACGAAAGCAGCCGTTTTACCAGAACCAGTTTGCGCCTGACCGATAAAATCGATGTCACCTTTCAAGAGGACCGGAATGGCTTGCTGTTGAATCTCAGATGGATTTTCAAATCCCATCTTTTCGATAGCTTTGAGGGAAGACTCTTTGAGTCCGAGTTCAGTAAAAGACATAGCATTCTCCTTAGAGAAATAAAGTTATGCGCTATTTGAATGTGAGAGACTGTACAGTCAGTTCATGTCTCAACCGGTTCCAGATGAACCGACCCTGAGAACCACTTAGACCTTATAGACAGGAAAGATCCGGGTGGAGAGCAAGGTAAAAAAATTAACGGCTAGAGAGCTTCTAACATAATCTTTCATGGTCTGTATATAAGCGCGTTAAAGGACTTTGATCTCTCTGACAGGATTACTAGGATAACAAGTACTTAAGCGATAATTTACAAAGAAAATACTTGCTGAAAACTAAAACCCCCTTAAAATTTTAGGATGAGAACGTTCTGGCTTAATTTTATTGTGGTGGTGATGACGGTTGCTTCTTTTCAATTTATTGAACAGGTAAACTTTAGTAACTTTTCAGCTGATGAAATTGAATCCCTTTCTGCCATTGATGGATGGGGCCTGAGTTCACTCAAAGAAGCAGACAGTAAGGCGAATCTCAACCACAGCTATATTGCCCAGAGTTTCATCCCCATCGTCACACTAGCTCAGACTCAAATCAAATCCATTTCCTATGACTTCTACCTTCCAGTTCGAAATCTCATGCAAGATAAGGATTACTTCCTGCTGATTTAAGATTTAGCTTTATAATGGAAGCTAGGATCTTTTCGGTTGAAACAAGGAAGTTTCATGTTTTTATCAACATTGGATGTTGCGGTCGTTTTGGCCTATATTATCCTGATTTACACGATCGCGTATTATGCGAATCGGTCCATGAAGAAAGTTCATCGGCATGGTAAAGACTCAAATTACGACGTCATGGAGAAGCACTACCTCGCTGGCAAAACGATCACTTTTTGGGAAGCTCTTCTCTCAATCATTGCCACCGAATTTTCGGCATTGGCCTTTCTCATCATTCCTACCTACGTTTACTTTGAAAACCTAAGCTACATTCGCTTTATAATCGGCGCCTGCATCAGTCGTGCACTTATCGCATTCTTCTTTCTCCCTTACGTTTACGGTAAGGGTCTCACGATCTTTGAAGTACTCGCTCGTGGGATCCATGGTTACAAAGTTCTCAAGAAAGAAGGTGAAAGCGGAAAAAGAACCTTTGCTTTTTTCTACATCATCACAAAGATTTGTGGAGTAAGTGTAAAACTCCTTGGTGGTGCTTTATTGATTGCAGATTTCTTTCAGGTCTCACTCTTTACATCTATCATTTCCATTTCTGCCATGACCTACATCTACATTCTTATCGGTGGACTCAAGGCCGTGGTCAGGACAGATATGCTCCAAGCAACAGTTTTTATAATTGGCGGACTCGCCGCCCATCACGTGATAGGCCAAATGAGTACCTACTCCTGGGGTGAATTAGTTGCCTTTGGAATGAAGTCTGGAAAGTTCAACTTTTGGGAAGGCTCGTATGGGTTCTGGCACTTCCTCTATGGAATCCTTGCTGGCATCGTTTACGATGCTGCCACTCACGGAGTGGATCAAGAACAAACCCAGAAATTGTTTGGAGCTAAGGATAAAGAAACTGCGAAAAAAGCACTCGCCTGGTCCGCTCTTGGCTCATTCATCGTAAACCTCATCTTTTTAAGTCTCGGGGTCATCTTGTGGGCCTACTACACTAAACATGGCAAAACGATTCCTCCGGGAGACAAATTATTTTCCACGCTCATTGAAAGAGATTTTCCGTCCCCCCTTAAGGGACTCATGGTCGCGAGCATTCTTGCGGCCTGCATGTCAACGCTAGATTCATCCATCAATGCTCTCAGCTCTGTCATGTGGAATGATCTCTTAAGTGTTAAGAAATCGAAGATGATCCGTCTCTACATCAACATGGATAACTTCATCATTACCTTGGCGATAGTGATGATGGCATTTCTCTTTGCTCTTATACCAAATTCACTCAAGATCGGAATGCAGTTTGCCTATCTGGTCACGGCTCCACTGCTTGCATTTTTCTTATGCCGAATGCTTCTATCCAAATATATCCAGATTAATTTTTCATCCTCCCTCATCGTGCTGAGTTTTAGTTTTACCTTTCTTGGAATGGGGATCAATCACTTTCAACTTGGTTTCGATCCTCAGCTGACAATCCTTTGGGGAATCATCACAACGATTTTTTTTATGTGGGTGTATTCCAAGATGAATGACTTCTTAAAAAAAAGTGAGACACCATAATGAGCCGCAAACTTCTCTTTCACACGAAATCAGATGATCGGATTAAGTCCGGAAAACGTTTTCGTGATCTCCTTAAGCTCATGGCCGACAGTGAAAAAGGATTCATTCGGTCGATTGTCATCATCACACTCGCGGTTGGTCTCATGAGCCTTGGAGTCCCTTTGGCGATCCAGATGATTATTAATAATATTGGTGTAAGGACCATGTCTCAACCACTCGTGGTTCTGTGCGTGATGCTCTTTTTCATTCTCTCTATGAGTGGAGTTCTCCAGGCGATCCAAACTTACACTGTTGAGTATCTCCAACGACGTCTCTTCGTAAAATACGGACTCGTTATTTCTGAGCGACTGACTTCATATTAGGACCAGCATTTCCGAAAAGCAAATTCTCCGGATCTCATTAACCGTTACTTTGAGATCATTAACATGCAGTCTTCGATGGTGACTTTTTTTGTGAGCGGGTTTGGTTTCATCGTTCAGTTCATTATCGGTTTTGCCCTCCTGGCCTTTTATCATCCTTACTTCCTTGGTTTCGCGGGTTTCATGGCGCAATTCCTCGTTGTAAACTGGATGCTCTTTGGTCCTGATGGAGTCAAGGCAGGTTCACCTGAAGCTGATGGAAAATACGATGTCGTCAGTTGGGTCGAAGAGATCAGCCGGGTGAGAAACATTTTCGCATCCGATAGTGGGAAAGATTTTTCAAACGCCAAAATGAATACACTCTTTAACCGCTGGCTAGAGGTTCGGAATAATCTCTTCAACTTTCAGTTCCGCCAACACATCGGTCTCCAGATCTTCGGTGTTGTCATGAATATTCTTCTCCTCGGCATGGGTGGTTATCTCGTTCTAAAACGGGAGCTGAGTGCTGGCCAGCTCGTTGCAGCTGCGCTCGTTGTGAATGGGATCATCGCCAGTCTTCCGAATTTGCAGAATTTCTTTTTTAGTATTTATAATTACTCCACCTCGCTCGATATGGTCGCCCGCTTCTATGATTACCCACTAGAGCCGACTCGCACCAACGTATCGATGCCGGATAGTTTTGATTTCAAGTTTGAGCACCTAAAATTTGATCCGAACTATGAATTTAATTTCGGTTTTGATCAACAGACAAAAAACTTGATCTTGGTAAAAAGTTTCTCTTCGATTGATCGTTTTTATGACGCTCTCATGGGATTCAGCGACCACGTGTCGGGTGCCATCCGGTATGGTGGGAAAATGATGGAGGATCTCGACATTGGTCAAATTAGAAATCACATACAGATAATTGCTCACGACCAATTTTTCTCTGGAACGATCATTGAGAACGTAACCGGTATTGGGAATCGCAAAAATTTCACCATGACAGAAGTAACTAAGGTGCTCGAGAGGGTCGGTGTTTACGAAGCCCTCATGAAACTTCCCGAGGGTCTTCATACCGTCATCCGTCCTAATGGATTTCCTTTGAGCAGGTCTCAGCTCCTCTCAATTCAAGTCGCGAGGGCAATCTTTATGAGGCCCAAGATTCTTCTCGTAACTCCGGACTTCGAACAAATTTCTTCGCATAAGCGCAAGCTCGTTTTTTCAGAGATCACCTCCGGAGAGAGCCCATGGACACTTTTATTTTTCACTCAGCGTTTCTATCGAGGAGCGTTTGATCGTACCGTTATGTTCGAGCGCGCAAACTTAAAAGAACTCTCCAATGAATCTGAACTTCTTAAGGAGATTGAAAATCATGGTTGAAAAAAATAAAGCACAACAACCAGATCCCGAGTACTCAGTCATTCTCTCTAACTACAATGAGACCTATGCACAAACCCCTAAGGAAATGCTCGAGATTCACGAGCTCCCGGAAGTTGCAAAACTCTTCACTCGCTTAATGATTATTTTCTTTCTCTTCATGGCGATCTTTTTCATCGCCATTCCGTGGTTGCAAACCGCGGATGGTTCCGGAAAAGTCATGGCGTACCTTCCTCAAGATCGCGTTCAAAATATTCACGCTACGGTCACGGGCCGGATTAAGCAATGGTTTGTAAAAGAAGGGACCTTCGTAAAGCAGGGCGAACCGATCATGGAGATTGTTGACATCGATCCCAATTACATGGCCCGTTTAACGGTGGAAAACAACGCGATAAAAAGTCAGTATGATGCTGCTGTTTCGGTCACGAGAACAGCGAAATTCGACTACGACCGTCAGACAGATCTTCATGCAAAAGGCATCAGCTCACGCAAAGACATGGAACAAGCAACCATTGCGTATAAGACCGCACAAAGTAACGAGGCCCAGGCCCTTTCTACCTGGACTCAGTCTCAATCCAAAGTCACGAGACAGCAATCGCAGTTAGTCCTCGCTCCCACGGATGGGACGATCGTAAGACTCCTCGTCGGCACGAGCTCAATTGTGGTGAACCAGGGAGATATCGTTGCCATCTTTGCTCCGAGAAGCGATCAACTTTCTGCGCAAATTTATATCCGCGGGAATGACCTGCCTTTGGTCCACGAGGGACGCAAAGTTCGTCTTCAGTTTGAGGGTTGGCCAGCGATCCAATTCTCAGGGTGGCCCTCTGTTGCAGTGGGGACTTTCGGAGGGATCGTGAGTTTCGTAGATCAGACTGCAACTCCCGATGGTTTTTTTCGCGTGATTGTTATCCCGGGGAAAAATGATAAATGGCCCTCTGCCCGTTTCATTCGACAAGGGACAAAGGTGAATGGGTGGATTCTTCTGAACAGTGTGGCCATGGGTTATGAACTCTGGCGTCAGTTCAACGGGTTTCCTCCTTCTATGGAAACGGCCCCAGGTTCGCTTGAAACATCTACGATGGAGATTCCAGAATGAGGTACATTGTTTTATTTTTGATCAGTCTCCCATCTTACGGTGCACTCTCTCCTTCAATCGTTAAAGAAAGCGCTCTAAAATATCATCCATCCGTTCTCGCTGCCCTGGAAAGCATGAGAGCTGCTGACGAGTCGATCAATGGTGCGAAGGGTGCCTTTGATGCGAGAGTTGTTTCAGATTACAAGAGACAAACAAAACAAGACTGGAACACAACGGTCTCGAGGACCCAGCTTGAAAAACCCCTTGGATTAGCAAACTCTAAAATCTACGCAGGATCTGAGCAGATAAGTAACCCCGACGGAAAATTTGCACCGATCTACAATACAGGAAATCCTGCGACGACTGGGCAGGCAGGTAATTTTTCAATTTTGGGACTTCGCTTATCTCTTTGGAAAAACCTTACTCTGGATCCAAATCGAGCGAACCTCAGAGTCGCTAAATATAATGCAAAAATAGCCAAGGCCGAAAAAAGATTAACTGAGTTAGACATCGAAAGATTTGGTCAACTTGCTTACTGGGAATGGGTCACGGCGAAGAGGGTTGAACATGCCTACCAAGAACTTTTTAAGAATGGAGAAACGAGGAATGAGTACCTCGTTACCCGAAATAAGAAAGGAGATATCGCTCAAATTGTCGTGACAGAAAATGAGCAGTACGTAGCAAGCCGAAAAAGAACACTTCAAGCTGCAAAAGAAAGACTTCTTCGTGCAGAATATGCGCTCTCTTTATTTTATCGCGATGAAAATGGTGATCCCGTCATTCCAGCCAATGATGAAAGTTTCGAAGATTACCCGGGAAAACTTGGCACTCTTATCGAGCGAGTTGATTTAAATACCAATATTGATCAGCTCATTGATCATCGTCCGGACATGAGAAACCTGCTCTTAAATGTTCAGAAAAGTGAAGTGGATCTCGATCTCGCGAGGCAAGATCTAAGACCTCAAGTCGATGTCACCACAGAGTATTTTCAGAGAACTGTCTCCCATCCTAATCAACCTCGCGATTATCTAATGGTGCTGGCACAGGTGAGTGTTCCAATCGAAAGAAATCTAGGCGAGGGAAATATTGCGGCCGCGAGTGCCAGACGGATGGTCGCCCAAAAACGGATGAGCTTAGGGGTTCAATCGTACAAGTTTGAAGTCTTGGCCCTGAGACAGTCACTGCATCTGCGACTTGAACAAGTAACACAATCTGAAATTGAATTTTCTAAGGCCAGGGAGCTCGTGATCTCAGAAAATTATAAATTTAAAACAGGTGGTGGGAATTTATTTTTAGTTAACTTAAGGGAACAATCGCAAACCAGCGCCGAGGCTTCTTTCCATGAAGCACGTCTTGCTTTCATGGATACACTCCTAAGTTATCAGGCCCTCGTGAGTACTGTAGAATAGATCACAAATCTTTTAGGAAAAAAAAAGCCACCGTATGGTGGCTTTAAATAAATATTTTGAAGTAAAATAAAATTATTTGAAACGCCAACTAAACCAGAAACCTAACCAAGCGGCATCAAGGGGAGCCGTTTTGATATTTCTTGATGGAGGACTCGCGTTTGAAGCATTACTAAAATTTCTTCTTGTATCAACAAAATAACCAATGAAAGGCATGAAGTTAACCCAGCCGTCTTTTGTTAAATCCTGACTGACAGCTAGCATAATGTTCTGCCAGTAGTCCTGAAACAAGGGAGCATGCTGATTTTGACTCTGCAAATTCTTTCTATTTTCGAGATAAATTTCATAGAAAGCTAAAAAGCGAGTATGGTCACTGATCGTATATTGAATATAAGGAGCAACATAAACACGATAACGATAAGCAGTTACCTTATTATCATAAATCCAGTGACGAAGCTGAGCATATGAAGAGAACTGCCATTTTTTGCTGAAATCGTAAGTTGGGTTCATATAAAAGTCTGGCTGTGCCGTTATGTTACCCGCACGAGAAGCCTTACTTGTTGGAAGTCGAGCACCTGCTCTCATCCAAAAATTGAACTTCTTATCATCCGAAGACAAAACCACACCCTGGAAACCCATAAGAGCATCTTCGATCACTACAATACCGTTGTTAGAATCAGGAAGGGTTTTTGTATTTCCTAAGTTCACTGAAAAACGCGGATTCAAGACGAAATTCATCTTCCAACCAAAATTATAGTTGAATGAAACTTGGTTAAATATGTACTGGCCTGATGATGTATCTTTTTTCCCGCCTTCATCAATTGGATGTTGGTCTAATTGTCCAAGAGCAGATCCTTGATAAGCTGAGAAATAACTGATCATTAATCGATCAGAGAAACGATTGAACGCAGATTTTTTTACAACGGGAGCAACTTCAGTTTTAGAAACCATTTCCGAATCTTTAACCAGTTCTTTTTTTTGCTCGGTCGGTGGAGATTTAGGAGAAAGTTTTACTTTGGCAGCTTTAGGAGTTAGACGCTTCGGTCCTCTCGCCCCCCCTCCGCTTTGTCCCAAGACTGTAGAAGTAACAAGAAGTGTGAGTGTTAAAAGAAAAAAACTTTTCATACCGATGTAGCCTTCCTTACAATCATTAAAATTTTGAAACGTACTTTCAATTCTAAGCAAAGTTGTCTAGAACTCAAAGGATAATCGATAGTTCTCATGGACTTTATTAAATGACAACAAATTTATCGTGGTGCGATAATGGCACCAAAGGAAGACAGATTGAGCAGCGAAAAACAACTTATCCTTACATCATTCTTTGATTCACTCGAAAACATGGAGTCGGAAGATATGATGACGATGGTTAATAAATATCTCAATGATGATGAAGTAGAAATGTTTGTGAATCACATTGAAAAATTTTACGACATTCATGATGATGATGAACTCGGAATGCTCGCTCAGTTAATGGTAACCGGATATCTTGCCGCCAAGCACGAGGCTAACCTTAAGGGCCCAAAGCACTAGGCCATTAATTCGTACTGAATCTTAATCCAAAATCTTCGCATGGCCGCAATTTCTTCAAGATAGAACCAGCACGTCTCAATCTTAGACTGGTCTGGCGACCGACGGGCTATCATTTTAAAGATCCCCTTTAAGTTTTCACTGATGTCACCGAACTCGAAAAGATTCTGAAACTCTTCTTTCAGGAGCGGATTTTCCTCTCCGAAACGGATTCGGTTACCTTCATTTTGAATAGAATAATCAATGCCGCTTCCCAGAATAACTTCCGAAATGAGGTTCAGGTTTCTTGAGGCCAGCTGATGATCACCGAGAGGACCTAGCTTCACATTTTTGGCCTCTAAGTGAACTGAGAGATTGAAGTTAACTTGAAATGAATTTTCTTCTTTCGCTAACCACCAGCTAAATCCTGGGTCCGAGAGATTGCACAATGTTTCCTCAAAAATCGGAAACCTGCGATTATTCAATTGATCATGGATGATTTCTGCTTGAGAGGTCGTATCTACCGAATGAAACTTTAATTTCTCTATCACATCACAATCATCTTCAATCAGACGCAAACTTGGATAATTTTCTGGTCCTTCAACGATTTTCTTAAAGTCCTCTCGCATGTTTTGGGACACAAAACTTCTGATGACAAAAACAGATGTTGATTTTTGAAGGTGATAGAGAAGTCCTGGGCCATTTGAAATCTCGATTTCATAGGCAAATGCTGTCCCTTGAGTGCTTGGAGCTGCCTCCTGAAAGTGCTTAAATGTTTCTGCAACCAGATATTCCATATCATCCATGAGGAATTCCTTATAAGAGGTACATCAGTATTTGTATGAGAATAATCACAATCATTGGAGACGGATCCATGGGAATGTCTTTAGGAAAGAAATCCCGAATAGGCTTGCAGCTGACTTCCGAAGCTTTGTGAATCATCATCGCCCATTGCTGGCCTCTAACGTTCGGAAGATAGCTAAGGATAATATCCCCGATGATAATATAAATATAGATCTGTAAGAGATAATGAATCATTACCTCTTATCTTGGTTCTCTTCGCGAAGATTGGAAAGAATTTTCTAAGCGAACTTTTCGTTAGCAATGGTTGCCGCCAAAATGAAAAGCAAAATGAAAATGAAATAAGCGACTCTGCCATACTTCGGAAATCGTTTTGCGATGATAGCTCCGCCAATCCCAACGACAAACCAGATCGCAAACTTAAGATAAATCCAGAGAGGCCAGCCTGCTCCGTGAGATATTCCCAAACGGGCCATAAGCCCCATACCTCCCACAAGTGTCAAAAGAGTGGCGATTCCGGTGAGCATCTTGACCCATTTCTCTTGAATGCCAAAGAAGCTGATCGATAGACCAGTGAAAAGAACCATGATCGATGAGAGGTGAAGAACTTTATAAACGGGATAGCTAATCATATATTTTCCTTTTTTAGAGAGCAGCTAAGACTTCTTTGAGAAGAGTCCAAAATGTTGAGACAGTAGGAATCAAAACGCGCTCATCGGGTGAGTGAGCACCAGTGATGGTTGGACCAAAAGAAACAGCATCGATTGGCCCGATTTTATCTCGCAAAATTCCGCATTCAAGACCTGCGTGGATGGCCGTCACTTTAGGTTTGGTACCAAAGAGCCCTTCAAATTTATTTGAAACGAGATCGAGCAATTTATTTTCTCTTACAGGTTTCCAGCTTGGGTATTCACCATTTTTTGTGAATTTCATACCAAATCCTCTGCCCAAAGAAGTGACTTGATTCTCAAGGCCGATGCATTCAGCGCGGTCAAAAAATCGAAGCGACGTCTCTAGATAAAATTGACCTCGTACCATAAGAGAAATCGCTAGATTGTTACTTAAGGCAACCAAGTTTTTTCCACTCGCTAGATCATAGGCATGGGCCCCGTGAGGAAAAGCAAGTAAGAAGCCCATGGCAAGCTGTGCCTCTGAAGTCTCCAGTACGCTTTTTGAGTCGTTGTCGGTTTTTTCTACTAAGACATTAAAAGATTGATCATTTTTGGGCATGAAAGATGCCCATCTCTCTTTTACTTTGAGACCTAAAGCTAAAACTTCTTCCGCATTTTTAGTTTTAATGAGCGCAAAGGCATCACGAGGAATGATATTGTGGGCCTTCCCCCCTCTCCACTCGATGAGTTCAAAAGAGTCTTCGGGAATAAGACTTATCCACTCCATCAAAAACTTTATCGCGTTTCCTCTTTGCTCATGAATATCAACTCCTGAATGCCCCCCAAGAAATCCCCCGACGGTAAGTTTCAAATCATTACCCGGAATTTTTGCTGGAACTATTTTAAGCTCTTTCGTGAATTCATAATCAATTCCTCCCGCGCAGCCGATGTAGAGACTACCCCACTCTTCAGTATCGAGATTGAGCATTTTTTTACCTTTGAGCATTTCACCTTGAACTCCCCAGGCCCCTTTGAGTCCGGTTTCTTCATCTATGGTGAAAAGAAGTTCAAGGGCAGGATGAGGTATAGATCGATCATTCATGAGGGCCAGGGCCGCAGCACAACCGATGCCATTGTCTGCACCAAGAGTTGTTCGATCAGCTTTAATCCAATCACCATCTTTGAGAGTGATTATAGGATCCGTTTGAAAATTTATTTTTCTATCAGGAGTAGCATCGGTCACCATATCCATATGGTTTTGAATGATGACTGTTTCATGAGTTTCGTATCCTTTAGAGGCCGGAACGAAAACGATGATGTTTCCCACTTCATCAACATGAGATTTGAGCTCAAGACGATTGGCCTCATTCACAATAAATTCACGGATCTTTTCTTCATGGCGAGATGGCCTGGGCAGCTGATTAATGGAATGGAAATATTGCCAGATGAGTGCCGGTTCAGTGGGAAAGTGTGAAGGAATTTGCATCGTCTCACCTTATGATAAGTCATTAATTTTCATAGTATTTACTCCTCCCGACTAATTCTGTCAGCAGTTTCGATTGACAATACGCTTCCATAACTTTATTTAGGATGAAAACTTTGATCATTTACCGGAGGTTTCTCGTGAAACTTAAAGCTCTTCTTCTTTGTGGTTTGATGTCTTTAATGACGGCTCCAGCGTTTGCCCAGTTTTTTCCAGGCCGTGCCTTCGTGACGGTTCTTCCAGGCCAAGTAGCAGTTGAAGTCGTAAATCCTTTTTACCAGCCCATCATTTGTAGCGGCCAGGTTTTTGGACAAACAATAAATGGTGCTCTTTTGAACGCATTTTTCATCGAGCAAGTTCTGACGGTTGGTTCTTCAAAATATGCTGTCGTTCAAACAACACCTTTTCTTCCCTTCGTGGGCGGATGGGCGAATATTAACTGCCGCTATATCGGATATTAAATTTTTAAAAAAAAGCCCCTCTTCAAGAGGGGCTTTTTTTTAATTCATGCCTTTATCTAAAACTAAATCGTCAGCTGATCCCGTATAGAAATAAACAAACTGATATCCTAAAGCTGCTAGATCATCAGCTGCATGGGCAGGACCTTCGTCGCCTTTTTTCATGCTATAGATGACTACGTTTTGTGCCTTGTTAGGATATTTCGCAGAAAACTCAGATTTAAATTGAGGTCCATAGTTTAGATGGTCAATATTCTCAAATTTTACGGGAGATGAGTTCGCAGGTTGAAGATCGACGAAAACAAAATTAAGACGGTCTTCGAGACGTTGTTTAAAAGCTTCGCGAGGAATTTCGTATTTCATATTATACCTTCGTCCGACGGACTTCATTGACAGTTTTGGACCCTTAAAAGATACTGCGAACATCCTGAAATGTTGAGTTAAAAAAAATCCAAGGTCGCGTCAAAATGGACACGAAAGTTAATTTTATGCCCGTGTCTTCCCACCTCAATTGGGATGAATACTTCATGCTTCAGGCCATGATGGCATCTTTTAAGAGCAAAGATCCTAACACAAAAGTCGGCTGCGTCTTTGTTGATGATAATAATCACCAACTCAGTATGGGTTACAATGGCCAGATTGCCGGGATTGATGAATCAAAAATTCCATGGGGTAATAGTAAAGAGGTTCCTCTCGACCAACAAAAATACGCTTACGTTGTTCACTCTGAGGCCAATGCTATCCTCCATGCGAAAGCTAATCTTCACGGATCAAGATGTTACGTCACCCTGTTTCCATGTCATGAATGTGCTAAAATGATCGCGACCGTGAAAGTAAAAGAAGTCGTTTATCTCTCTGATAAATACCACTCTACTGTTGAAAATCAGATTTCAAAACGAATCTTTAAAATGTCTGGAATTCAGTACCGCGAATTTAAATTGGATCCGTTGGTGGTTTCAAAACTTTCAGAATATTTCGCCACTATGCTCTGATGAGAGTCAGGTCATTTTCCAAGAATGAAAGACTCTCAAGGCCCAGACTTGAGACCATCATCTCCATTGATTTTTGATTAAAAAACTGAACGTGAGTCGGATCATTTTTATAAAACCAATTCTTGAAAGAAGATTGATCCCCTGGGAGAAATTTAGTTTTTATGAAAATCTTTCCAGAGGGATTTAAAATTGTTTTCAGTTTCACCATAGTTTGAAGTGGATCTCTTAAATGTTCAATGACCTCAGACAAAACGACGAAATCATATTTTCGATTCCATATTTCTTCTTCTGGAAAATAATGAATATCGTAACTTTCAGTCTCGACT
>JBBQGK010000028.1:0-36239 GCA_038322885.1 Bacteriovoracales bacterium
GGGGCTGAAAAAGTGGCGGGAGAGACGGGACTCGAACCCGCGGCCTTCTGCGTGACAGGCAGACGTTATAACCAGCTTAACTACTCCCCCGAACAATTGTTCACCAAATATAGAGATCCATCGTTTTTACGTCAAGAATAAATCATAATAAAAGCCAGAACTGCTGCGCGGCAACAGTAGAGTTTTTCGCCCTCGCAAGCTACAATTTCACCTCAGAGAGGGCATTTCATGAAATCAGTTTTTATAACTGGCGGAACAACAGGGATCGGGATGGAGCTTGCAAAGCACTATCTCCGGCTTGGATGGAAAGTTGGAATCTGTGGTCGCGAGCGAGCTAAGTACGAAGAAAATTTTGCTCAAGAAAAAGATGTTCAGTTTTTCCAGGTTGATGTCTCTAAACGAGTCGAACTTCAAACGGCGATCAAAACTTTCTCAACTTCGATTGGCCTCGATCTATTAATCGCCAATGCTGGAATCGGATATAAATTTAAAACTAAAATCCCTGATTTTGAGTACACCTATAAAATGGTCGAGATCAATCTCTTGGGTGTTATGTACGCCTGCGAATCCGCTCTTAATGTGATGATACCTCGCTCGAAAGGACAGATTGTTGTGGTTTCGAGTGTGGCGGCCTTCAATGGTTTGCCGGGAGTTTCTGGATATAGTGCGACCAAGGCCGCTGTTTGGAAATATGCCGAATCTCTCGCCTTGGATCTAAGGCAATTCGGCATTTCAGTGACGACGATTTGTCCGGGCTTCATCGACACTCCTCTGACCCGAGGAAATCATCATCCTATGCCTTTTCTCCTTGAGGCGCCCAGGGCCGCGCAGATGATTGCGCGAGCGATTACGAAGAAAAAAATGATCTACTCTTTCCCATGGCAAATGGCCTTGGTCGTGCGCTTTATGAGTTTTCTCCCGCGCACTTGGTATCGCTTCCTTATGACCGCAAAATTCTTTAATTACAGCAAGGAACATAAATGAAATTTTTTACACTTTTTTTATCTCTCGGTTTAGTCACTTCGTGTCTTGCTGCTCCTGCAGGAGCTGGTAAAACAAAAATCCCTCGAGATTTGGTCGCGCCAAATAAAAATGTACATTCAAAAAAGGTCCCAAACGCCCTTGATAAAAAATTTGAAGATTGTGATGAGAAAGCAAAAAAGCCAGTCGAGATCACACCAGAATCGATTTCTCTTTCAGGGACGACGGGTTGCTCTCTGGATGAAGCCAAACCTTAAAAATATTTGAAAATCAGATTCGCCACTTGCTCCATGATCAAATGATAGGAGAAGACTGCCATCCACATGGCGGAAAGTGTAATACCGACGCCTAAGACG
Organism: Bacteriovoracales bacterium; assembly: GCA_038322885.1. GTDB lineage: Bacteria > Bdellovibrionota > Bacteriovoracia > Bacteriovoracales > Bacteriovoracaceae > Peredibacter. The sequence continues at coordinate 1,338 of JBBQGK010000028.1, forward strand.
AAGAGGGAGAGGTCCTCTTCAAGAATAGCGACACAAATAAAAAAAATACTAAAGGCCGGGATCGCATTCGAGAAGGGAATGGGAAGAGGAAGCGAGAGAAAAATTGCTGATAAGGTGATGCAAATCCCCCCAAAAATATGAACGGGACGTGTTCTCATGATGGGGTGTTTTAAATTAGCGATCTTCGCTGTAAATCCCGTAACTTTTTTCGCCGCTTTCAAGATCAACTCAAAACGTTCATGAGTGATGTGAACAGCTCTTAATTTCTGAGTCAAAATGGGCTTACTCCAAATCACGAGGGCCACCCCTTGTAGGGCCGCGATCAATCCAAGGATTGTTGAGAGACCTGGAATCGGAATAGGCTGCAAGAAAGGAAGAATCGAGATGAGACAGAGGACGATGATGGACTCTTCACCCAATGAGTCCACCACTTTGCCGATGGTAATTTCCGGCAAGGCCTTCACTTCTTCGAGAGCACTCAACAACTTCTGACTCATCCTATTCGCCTTCGGAAACTGCCTTCACATTATCTAAAATCATTGACCCTTTCTCGATCTTGTTTAATGTTATGGACGAGAACTCCGTTGGCGTAGTAATTGTGATTCTTGTCACTTTCTTTTTCACCTTGGTCGTAGATCCCTTTCACGTGAAGGTTAAAAAGTTCGACATGATCTTTTTCAATCTCAATTTCTAGGATTGTGACAGCTTCACCAGAGTCGGACAGAAGTGTTGCAGCTTGGTTAAAGGCACGTCTTTGATAGATCTCTGAAGCGGTCAAATAATTTTTATGCTCAGAAACATAAAAACGGTGAACGTCATTTGAGGTGACTTCGTTACCGTTTGAGAGCTTGAAGCGGTAGAGACTCGCCAGTGCTTTTTTATGATGATCAAGTTTGATCACCGGTCTCGCTAAATTAATCTTTCTCGATTCGTCGTAGGTCATAACTTCATCACCCAACTTAACATCTTCAATCGAAAGTGTCCGTCCATCGGCCATGTTGACCTGAGTTCCCGCAATGAAACATCTGTATTGGTCTTCTCGGTCAATTGGATCATCTCCATTTGTCGTTGTTCCACCGTCTCCCGCGTCTGTGTTAGTTGCAACGGCGTTCATTTGGTCATTCGCTACCTTGACTTGCGCTGGAGTATAAAGTGAATATGACTTTCCATCAGCGCTTGGAACTTTGAGACCTGCATTCAAAGCGATCGTCACGTCATGGATAGAAAGATTAGTAAGTTGTGCGATAAGGTCGTTTAAATAGGGTGAACTGTCACTCACTGTATTGGTCGGAGGAGTCGGGGGTTGGTAGCCTAAACAACCAGAGAATGCACTTTGGTCAGAAGCTGTGAAGCGGTTCACCTGACTGCCGTATTCACTGAAAACTTCTGTTTGTTCTACCGGGCTCAGGGTACCATACCCGGTCGAATCACATTTAACGGTATCATTTGGATCTTCAGAAAAATTCCAGTCCTGAAGGTTAGCAGGCTTCACTATGAGCGAACTCAGAGAAGATGGAGCTGCAGGCTCTTTATTACAGAGTGAACAAAGCTGACTGTCACCACCCACGCGAGTGGCCACGTAGCCAGGCTCAGAACAGGTTCCGGTAAAAGGGCTTGTGACCCCAGTCTTAGAGTAAAAACACTGAACGTCAGGATGACATCTCTTATTTGGATCTGCTTCTGCTGGATCATAACTACCATTGAGGGCCACGGTGCAGAATGCGGCATCGCTAGAAGGGCCAAAGCAGGACTTAATGCTTTGAGAAGTTCCATTATCTTCGTAGTAAACGATGAGCTTGATATGAAGGTTATCGTAAACGTAGTCACCAGCAGAATTCTTCCGGTAGATATTCATTCCTTTTCTATCCGGTTCAAGAAAGAGAGTTACAAAAGCCGCGATCTGATTAGGTCTTCCGTCCAGGTACCGCACAGAAGGACGTTGGATACGGTCAACAGTCATTTTAATATCTGAGAGACCAATTCCAGTCTTCGCTTTGAAGTTTTTTCCCATCAATATCTGTGTGCCTGCGATGTTCATCGGCATTTGAATTGAAGCAGTTCCTTTCACATTCATGACGGCATCTGTGATTTTCGCAGAAAAGCTATCCCCTTTAAGGGATCCGAGAGTCGCAGAACAATTGTTACCTGAATAAAGATTTTTTCTAACCATGTCTACGAGTTGTTTGTAGGCCTCTACACCAGCATCTGCTCGCAAAGCTTTCTCAGAGTTCATCATCATCTCATTCATGAGAAGTCCGCCGCCCCCAAGAGCTGCCATGACAACCATCATCGTGATCATACTAGATCCAACTGAGTTTCTAATTAATCGCATTGTACGCATGAGTAATATCCTATGCTGTTGTTTTGATCCACTTGGCATTTCTTTCCGCAATCTATATTTTTTGTCCAGGTATCAATTCCCGTTGGAATAGCCGATGTCCCCGGGGGACAGGAGGTAGTACCGGTTACGGTGTTCACTTGATCTGTCCCACGAGAAGTATCGCAAGTCCCGTCCACTAACGGATTACAATTAAGCGTGATGTAGGATCCGAAAGTATAGCAGCTCTTATCCAGGGAACACTGCTCAGTATCCACATCAAATTGACCCGATAAAGCACTGCAAGTATCAGAGATGGTCGTGCTGCCATTGCAAAATTGAATGGTATTTGTGTCTGTGACAAGTACGGCCATGTCGTAAGCTTGAGTATAGTCCTGCCAGCGTTTATCTGATGATATGATCTCACCATTTCTTTCTCTCATCGAAAGAGTCGCATTTACTCGAACAATCGCTTTCGTAAGTTGGTAGAGCACGCCATTTTTTACTATCTTAATCGGAAGTGTCGGTGTGGATGGTTTCATCAGATTCGTTGAAAGATCTTTGATCTTAAAACTCTTAACATCAGTTCCCGTTTCGAAGGTCCCGATACCGTTGAATTTCCACTTAGAAATTTTAAATGGTGATGGTGTTTCAGTGAGCCCAGATGCTCCTGCAATTTTTAATTCATCACAACCGTAGCTTGAGTTTAAGTAAACTCCTAGGGCACTAGCAAACTGAGTACGATCAATCGTAATCTCCGCCCCTTTTGTGTTCGAGCCAAGCTGACCCATCAAAGAAGCTGCTCCAATGGCAGCACCACCAGCGAGCCCCATAGCGAGTGTCATTTCGAGAAGGCTCATTCCAGATTGTGATTTAGTTAACAGCTTCATGAATTTCATTAGATTAGTTTAAACCAAGACGGCCAAACCCCAAAATAAGTAAGTTTTTTTTTAAAAAAATCGGAATATCAATGGGTTACGTTTTGAGGACTACCAACAAAAGGGTGCTATGGAGTTGGGCAAACCATGCAGTTATACCATTTCATTGTATTCTGAACTTCGGTGGTACATTTTTTTCCGCACTCCTGAGATGAAGTCCAGTTGGAGGTTTGGGTGAGAGTAGCAACAGCAGGATTAGGACAAGATTTTCCGCCGGTATATTTATTGTTGATGTCCGCCCCGAGTAAAGCACCACAAGGAGGTGAGTTACATTCAAGAGTGGTATAAAAGCCTTTTAATTTACAGCCCCCATCGACCTTACACTTAAGGTTAATGGGATCATAGATTCCCTGCATGGCACTACAACTTTCAGCAACATTTTTCTCGTCTCCGCAAAATCGTATTTCTCCTGTGCTGGTAACTAGAACCGGAACGTTATAGATGTGTTTGTAAATTCGATCACTAATATCGATGTCCACAAAAACGTTCAACGTAGATTTTAAAAGGTCCTCCCGGTCTCCGGCTGAATTGAGCGAGGGGATCTTCGCTAAACTAGGGTCTGATGTGAGCGAGGCGCGCATTCCACTCAAAGTGATGGATCTCATTCCTGTTAGCTTTCTACCGTCTATCACCCCTCCTTGGATTTTGGTAAGGCCTTTAAAATTCCATTTCGATAATATAATATCGACTTGTTCACTCGAGTAGGTCTTTCCGGGGCTGGCTATTTTAAGGTCCTCACATCCAAGGCTTGTAGCAAGGTAAGAGTTGAGTGCGGTTGTAAATTGATTTCTGGCCACCATGCCCTCGGCTTTTTTGGTGGAGTCTCCTAAGTTACCGGCGAGGCTCGCCAAACCTAAAGCTGCCACGCCTAAAAGGCCGACGGCGAGTGTCGTTTCAACAAGAGATAAACCAGACTGCGTGTTAATCTTAAAAATATAATGCTCCTGAAATCCTGTGCTACAATCAAATTCTATTGTTCACTGCCCTTGAAGTCAAAATTTGGGAATGATGTTATGAGAAACAGGAAGTTGAGATCGGATAACTTTACTAAGTTTGCCCCATATATTTTGCTATTCCTTATTTTGCTTGGTTACGCGCTTTATCGTCAGGAGTACGCAGATCCCGAGGTTTTTAATGTCGGATCTGTGAATCTTCCCAAGGTCCTAGATAAAAAAAATGTTGCCCCTACCAAAAAGAAGCCTCATTCTGTTCCTGAGAAATCCATAGAAAAAAACTTGTCCCCAACTGAGATTTATAAAGAGAGCATAGGATTTAATTCGAAACGCTATGATTACTTTGTGAAACAAAAGATCATTCAGCGTGAGTTTAAGAAAACCATTAAGCTCGACATGGATTTTCCAAACAACATGGATTTTACTCCGATAAATATGGAAAATAATATCGCCGGGATTTATGGGACGACTCCAGATAAGACCAAGCAGTTTGCCGTCCTCGCGACCAAGGGCAAGGTTGACGTCAAAGAGGTTCTTAACTATCTCCATGAGTCGGCCAATGCACTTCCTCTTCTTAAGAACCATGAGTTTCAGCCTGATAAAATTCAAACGATCAAAGCTCCTGATTCAACCGGACTAGGGGATCTGCAAGTCATCCCGTCGACTGATGCCTCAGGCAAAACAACTTATGCTGCTATCGCGACAAGAAAAGATGGTGAAGGAAGTTACCTTTTCCTCATGCAGGCCCCACATGCTTATTATGAAAATAATGATGATGGTCTTGGGATTATGCTCAATAGTGTAAAAACTAAACCATGAACAGAGATGTTCGTGCCATTTACTTTTTCAGCTTTCTACTCGCTTTTTGTAGTCTCTTTTATGAACTCATTTTTGCCCAGGTTCTGTCCGTTTGTCTCGGAGGCACAAAGAACCAATACTTCCTTATCATTTCTCTGTTCACCTGTTCGCTCGGGTTTGGATCCATCATTCAAGGAAAATTTAGAGAAAGATATCCCGTCAGAAAAACGTTTTTCATCGTCGAACTCTCTCTCACCTTACTTGGGGGAGTGGGACCTTTCTTGATAACTTGGCTGCTGCAACCTGGACGATCTCCCATGCTCACAACTTGGTCTGTCGGGCTCAGCTATTTCTTTGTGACCATTATTGGATTTCTCTCTGGATTCGAAATCCCATGCTTGTTCTCTATGCTCAAAGGCTCTCAAGGAAAGATTTTGGCGTTTGATTACTTTGGTATGCTCGTCGCCAGTGTGTCTTTCCCCTTCTTTTTCCTTCCGGTTCTAGGAACTGCCGCCAGTGGTCTTCTTGTTTCCGGTTCAAATCTTCTGGCCCTCGTGTGGCTGCGTTCAGAAAATCCCAATCGTCATGTTGGCCTCTTTCTGTATGCAGCTTGTGTCGGTTTATTTATTTTCGTTGTTGCAAGCAGAGAGGGATTAAATGAAATTCTTTCATCCCTTTACTTGGGCGTTTCGTGAAGCTCGCTCTTCTGTTGATCACACTTACCTCATCATTTTGTACCATGGCCTTCTCGATGGTGATGGCCTCTCTCATGATGGAGTTCACCGGTGAAGAAGTTCTTACCCAGTGTTTGACGATGGGCCCCTACCTCATGGGGTTAGGACTAGGAAGTCTCTTCGGTGATAGAGTCAAAGAAGAGCATTATCTGAGCTGGCTCTGGCGTTTTGAATGGACCTCCGTGGTCTTTCTTCCGCTCACTCCAGTGATACAACTCTCAGGAATATTTTTTCTTATCAATTTTTCTGTTGCGACTTCTCCCCTCGAGCTCAAGAGTACCGTTTATATTCTCCTTGGGCTTAATGCCTTGCTTGGATTCTTTGGAGGTATCTTAGGGGGAGCTCAGCTTCCTCTGATCATGAAGAAGATGCCAGAACTGAGAGAAGAGCGTCTCTTGGCTCTTAATTATTTGGGCCCGCTCCTCGCTGGGATTACCATCGTACAAATGAGCTCTCATGCCGTCAGCTTATCGGTTCAAATTTACTTCATAGGTATCGTTGAACTTTTGGGTCTCTCTTTCCTCGCGTTTTCGGAGAAACAAAAAACTAAACCCTTGCTGCAATTAGGATTCGCCCTTTGTATTTTGATCATGGTCACCCATTTTTTTCCTAAGCTTGAAGAAATCACAGTGAAAAGTGCGTACATGAAAACGAAGCTCACATCGGAGGACCTTTGGTCCCCTGGTAATTTTCTCAAAGTGATTCATCATTATGGTTCAGTGGAGAGGGTCCGAACTCCCTATCAAACCATCGACCTCTACCTCCAGCCGCCGGAACTTTCGTATGCTATCCCGGGCAATGCGACAGTCTTTCTCAATCGCAAGCCGCAGTTCGATCTCTTTTCTGTGACTCTCTACCATCAAACGATGGTCTATGCTGGACTCAATCTCTTACAGGCCACACCTAAGAACATTCTGATCCTGGGGGCCGGAGACGGACTTCTTCTGAGAGAGCTTCGGGACATCCCGGGAATACTGAATGTCACGATGGTCGAGCTCGATGAGAAAATGCTCGAGTGGTCTAAAAGAAACCCCGTTGTTTCTCAGCTGAATCAGGGAATTTTCGATCATCTGCCGAACAACATGAAGGTTCTGGTCGGAGATGGAGTTTCTTACCTTCGCAATAACCTATCTCAAAAGTATGACCTGATTCTTGTGGATTTTCCTTTCCCCAATGGGAATGATCTCGCGAAGCTTTATAGCTTCGAGTTCTACCGACTGGTTCGTCGCTCACTTTCAGACACTGGTGTCGTCATCATCGATCTGCCGCTTTACCTAACACCAAAAAAAGTGCTCTCTCCAGAGTCTCTGACAATTGTTAAAACCATGAAGGCCGCGGGCCTCGGAAGCGAGCTCCTGTTCGGACCCCAAGCTTCATTCATCGCTTTTTCTCCTGGGAAAAAGGTTTTGGAATTTGATTATGAAAAATTTCCGAAACATCTTCATTTAAGCACTTACCAAAATCTCGTTGCTCCCTTCCGAGAAAAAAACTTGGACCCAGAGATTTGGAAGAAGACACCGATCAATACCATGTTCTGGCCAAGGGGCCTTTAATGAGAATTCTCTTCGTCATTTTTTTCTGTCTCTTGTGGAGTTCACTCTGGGCCGAGAGTGCACTCATGAACATGCCACCTAACCGTGCCTTTATGAAGTTGTACCTGTCGCGCTACCTTGAGTGGCACGAAAAGAAATTCCCTTCCCCATACTCTTCACTTAAAGGTGGGGAAAAAGTATTCGTTGATAGTGTGATCTCCCATATCGATCACTGGAAAGTTCCTGATCAGAGAGAGCAGAAACAAATTTCTTTTGAGTACAAAGTTCAAGAAGGGGAAATTAAACAAACCCTTAAAGTTTTTATTCACCCTGAGGATCGAACTAATCCATTTGTTCAGAAGCTTAGATTACCATCACAATTTTCCCCAGCCTATTATATCGTCACAACTAAAGATCGCTGTTTTGAAGGAACTTTGAATGCGAGCAAAGAATTAAAGATACTTTGTCGTCAGGTTGATACGTCTCCTTTTGTTTTAGGTGGAATGGAGAAACTCTCGGAGACACTCACTAACCCATGGCCTAATCCGTTTCCCTATTTTCTGTCTTGGGAGATCCAGAGGTTTGACTCAAAAGGTGAGCTCGATTCCATTATCTATGAGTCTCCCGGAACTCACATCTCTCGTTTTCCTAAAGAGCTTCATCTTGTGATCGGACTTCATGTCTTAGACGCGGGCCTCGGTCTCTCGCGATACAGTGTTTCCCGAAAAGGAAATCTTTCCGTCTTTTACCCATGAAAAGAACACCTCTCTATTTTTTGGATCTTTTGAAATTGATGGTTCTCTTTGCCATCCAGACTTTTCATAGCTGGGAGTTTATTTTTTTTGAAGATAAAAATATTATGACGGCAAACTATCTTCACCAGATCGGTGTTGTCATTTCTCGCCCCTTTTCTTTGGGGGGGCAGATTCTCGTGGCGATTGTTTATTTTCTTTTTGGCCTGACCGCCAAGAGTCCTCGTCGACTTCTTCGGCTTTCATTATTTGCGCTTCTGGGACAGATTGCTCTGACCTTTGCTTTTTTTGATAAAAGCTTTTTCTCAAGTCTCGAGTGGGACATCTACTCATTTATCATCCTCACCAATGTTTTGCTCGCGTTGATTCCATTCAAAAAGAGATCTCATCTTCTCTGGATAATTTTGTCCTTGATCATACTTTTGATTCCACCTCATTTTTGGCAACAGTTATTTCCAGAAGGCCTATTCTTCGACATTTTATCAGGAAGAAAGACCAATCATCATAGCGCGAGCTGGGCACCACTGCCGTGGTTCTTCCTTGCCCTTTTATTTTTCTCTCTTGGTGACCGACTTCGAAAAAATGAAGCTCTCCTCAAATCTTGGAACCGCCGTGAAGCTTACACCTGGGGAATTTTGCTTTTGGGATGCGCTCCCTTCATGGAGTTTTATTTCATGACTCCACTAGGCCCACATTTCTACGAATTTAATTTCACTCAAAATCCATGGATTTTTTGGCCAGCTTTTCTTCCCTTTGTTTTTTGGATGCGAGTTTCATTCTTGGATGTGGTTCAGGAAAAAGCGAAGAGGATGCCATTGTTGTTATGGATCTCAGAGCTTCAGTGGTGCCGAAACGTGGGTTTAACCTATCTGATTGCGATTTTGTACTTAGGTATCGGGGCCGAATATAGTCAGCAGATACAAGACACACCTTATGCGTTTGATCTTTTCTACGTCCTACTCATGCCGATCTGCGAAGTTGTCTCCAGAATCATTCAAAGAAGTGTGACTTCACTTCCACTCAAGCTGAAGTCTGTCCTCTGATTTAAATGGCAGACTTTTTGGAATCAAAACAAGCTGCCTAATACTATCAACACGCGCTTTGGGTGCGCATGCCCGGAAAGTATTTGTCCATTCCTGATATTCTCCATACTGAGCTGCCACTCGTCCACCTTGTGGGGTTGAAGCAGGGTCGCGCTGGTTTAAGTTAAGAAGGTGGTACTGATTTGATTTATCGATCCAGGCCGCTGTCCAGTTGGCCGGAGTCGCAAAACTTTGTTCTGCATTTTTAACTGTGAGTCCAATATCGAAACAAACATCTTGATTGGAAGTTTCTTTGACTGCCGTTGCTCGAACCTGCCCAAAGGCGATTGAATTTTCAGTAAACTGTTCCCCATGCAAGGAAGAGGGGTGTCTTGAGTTAGCACAGCTAAAAAGTAGGGCTAAACAAATAATACTTAAAGTTTTCATAGTTCCCTCCATGGAAGCTCTCTGTATTCTATCACCTTCAAGGGGACAGAGGGACTGGGCGAGTTTTTCCGCAAATACTGCTCCTCATTATTTGATTTATTTGGTACGGAAATGAAAAATTGTTCAGGAGAACTTAGGTGTTTAGAATTATTGCTCTTCTTAGTGTCCTTTTTATGACGGCAGAGGCCCATGCACTCAGTTTGTCTTACCTCTACGGGGAGACATTCAGAAAAGATTTAGGTTATCAGCCAAAAAAGACAACGATGACGATCGAGCATTTCCAACTCTGGGAATACGGGAACGTTTTCTTTTACTACGATTTAACGGAGCCCTTTCGTTCAGATAATAATGAAGATTTTGATCATAGAAGGCAGGCGAGTCAGTTTTTTGGTGGCTTTGCACCGACCGTTTCTCTCTCGAAAGTGACTGGTAAAGAAGTTGGTTACGGATTTGTAAAAGATGTTTCGCTTCGTGTAGAGCTTGAAAACGGATCAGGTTACGGAGTAAATAACTTCCGAAATTATTTTTTCGGGCTTCAGTACGATCTCGCTATTCCGGGGTTCGATTTTTTTACACTGAATACAGTCTTGCGTGATAACCCACTTTCAAGTGGTGTTGGTTATCAAATTGGTACTTTTTGGCAAATGAGTCAGGAGTGGGGACGCTGGTCTCGTTTTCGATTTATGGGATTTCTCGCGACATCCCCGTGGGATGGTAACCAAGGACAGGACCGTCAGAACGCACTCGCAAAATCGACAGGTGGGGCCCTTGCCTACTCAAACCACGGTCGATACCTCACCACTCAGCCTCAGCTTCTCTGGGATCTCGGATATGCACTCTGGGGGAAACCGATGCGCTGGGAAATTGGAACAGAGTTCGACTACTTCTGGAACCGTTACCAGTTGGCCGGTAAAGACGAAGCCGCATTCCAGGCCATGACTAAGCTCACGTTCTAAATTTCAAATCCTAATCCAAAACTCAAGAGCAAAAAGAAAAGAACCGCGAAGGCCACGGAGCCTAAGATCTTTTCTTTTTGTTTAAAGAAAAGAATTCCCGTCAGCATCACGCGAATGATGGGAAGAGAAATCAGGATAAACAGTCCTGAGTATGAAAGAAAAAAGGCCCAGTCCTCACTCATGAAATGGATTTCGGCCATATCAAAAAAAGAAGTCCGCTCGTAGTGTTGGAAACGAAGGAAAGGATTTTCGCTCCACTTAAAGCGCACGAGCCAGCCCGCGAGAATAAAAAATCCGGCCACGAGTATTCCGGCGCGAAGAAATTTTGAAATTTTTAATTCGAGATCTTCAACCTTATCCACGAATTCCCTTTGAGATCATCTGGTAGGCGACGATCCCTAAGATGACGACGAAAATTTTTCTCACAAGTTCGGCCGATATCTTTGGTAACACTTTTGCTCCGATGAAGGATCCGCAGATGATGCCTAAAGAAACCGGGCAAGCAATCTCTGGGCGAATGTCGCCGCGGATGAGGTAGGCACCGGCACTCGCACTCGCCGTCACTCCGATCATGAAATTGGACGTTGCACTCGACACCTTCATGGGAATCTTCATCGCGTTGTCCATGGCGAGAACTTTAAAAATTCCACTACCAATTCCCAGTACTGCGGAGAGGATCCCCGCAAAAAACATTGCGATGAGTCCGAGCGGAACATTAGCGACTTTGTAGTTGATGAGTCCCGCTTTGGGATCAAGGTATGAGCTTGAAAGATTCAGTTTTTTAGCCCAAGGATGTTCATTTTCATTGATCACATTTTTTTTCTTTTTCATCATCATGAGTGCAGAAAAGAAAAGAAAACCACCAAACATGAGATAGAGATATTTTGGATTGAGATAGGTCGACAGAAGAAATCCTATGATTGCACCAGAGACGGTTCCGAGTTCTAAAATCACGGCCACACGAAGGTTCGTCAAATGATCACGCAGAAAACTTGCGGCCGCACCTGACGAAGTTGCGATGATGGAGATCAGGCTTGCAGCGATGGCGTAACGAATGTCGACTCCCAAACCAAGGCTCAAGACGGGAACGACAATGAGCCCACCACCAAGGCCCAGAAGGGAGCCAAGAAAGCCGGCAAAAACGGAGATGAGTAAGACCATGATGGAGTACATGCTCGAATTATATGGTTGGAATGTCGTTGTGGGAAGGAACAGAGTCTTGGACTCAGGTTTTAAAATGGCAGTTTTTACTGAGTATCATTGAACTCCGAACGTCGATAAAATTTTGGGAAGAATGATCCTTAAAGGAGTATCGATGAAGCACCTAAAAAAAATGAATCTCGCGGTCCTGGCGGCCCTTTTGTCGTGTTCTTCGCACAACGAAAAACCAGTTTTTGCAAAAAGAACTGTAGCGAGTTTTAACTTCGCTCTAGAAGACAGCAAAGCAACAGACGCGAAGATGGAAAAGCTCATAGCGGGGGTTTTTAACTCTTACCTCTTGGGACAAGTTTATTTGAATCAATTTGATAAAGAGCTCGATAAGAAACCGAATAAGGCGATGGATAGTACTGCCTATAGCAGACTGATGGCCGTTCGGGCGGCGGTGGATGGGTTTGAAGATGAAATTAATCATACCTACGTGGATCTCGTGATTGCATCAGGATCTTCTGATTACAGCGAAGCTCAAAAGACAAATGCACAGAGTGCTCTCAATACCATCGGGAATTTTGTGGCCGGTGTTCCATCTGATAAAGTGAATATTCCTGAAAATCTCAAACCCTTGGTCCTTTCAAACTTGATGCAAAAACAAACGGCCCTGTTTGAAGAACTCGAAAGCATCTATAAGGATCCTGCCAATCAAGGAAACACGGAATTTCTCGCTGCTGTTCATAAGAACATGGTTCTGTTGCGCGCGAGCCGTTTGAATGAATTTAAAACGCTTGAGACTTACACAGTTGATCCAAAAGTTTTACAACAGGCCATTGACCAGCAGGCGAAATCAAAAGATTTCAAATCCTTTGAGAAAGGGATTCTCGAACAGTCAAAAGAGCTCAGAAAGTACATGAAAGAAGTGAAGACCGGAAGAAGTACAAGCTCAGATTCCATCGCTCCTTCAGTTGATAAGTCTGGAAACGTAACTGGTAACGGTTATCCGGCCAATACTTGGTCAATCACTTATGATGATGGCCCGGCTTCCGCATACTCACCAACCGTGTTGAAGAATCTTCAGGCCCACAACATGAAGGTGACTCTGTTTCAACTGGCGCAACAAGTGAAAGCTCTCCCGAAAATCGCGAATGCTTATAAAGATGCCGGTATGGACATGGCATGCCACTCGTACACCCATGCGAACATGCCAAAAGTTGGCCCCGTTCAACTCGAGCGCGAAATCACGACGGCAAAAGAAGTTAACGAACAGGTTCTCGGTGTGAAGATGAAACTCTACCGCCTCCCTTACGGAGCGGGGATGAACATCAGTAGGATCCGTCAAAAGATTGCTGATAACAAGATGATCCACGTTTTCTGGAACGTTGATACTCTTGACTGGCAGGATAAGAACCCAACAAGTATTTTGAACCGTGCCTTGAAACAGATGAGAGGGAACGGGAATAAAGGGATCATCCTCTTCCACGACATTCACCCACAATCAGTGAAGGCCTCGAACCTCTTGATGGATCACTTTGTGGCCAACAAGATTAAGCAGTGTACGGTTCAGTCGGTGATTGATCATTTGAATGGTCACCGTGCGGACTGTGCTGAGTAAATAAAAACTTTATCTTTCTAGATCATACCCCTAAACCCACGTTCTATGACGTGGGTTTTTTAATTTGTACCGTGTCTAATCTTTTTACAGTGACCCCATTTTTTCAATCTGACTTTGAGAAATAAAGGATCTGCTTCATCATTCAAGGTAATTATTATTAATCAATGACAAGGATTTTATGAAATCTTCTCTTACTTTAGCAGCTGCTTTTATCGCCACGTTGTCTCTTGCTCAAGCCCAAGAAATAAAGCCACAGACTCACGTCACTCCATCAAGCCTGGTGAAGGACGTGTGTGATCAAATGAGAAAGGATATTTTAAACGACTACGAGTTTAAATCTTTAGATAGTGAATTAGATGAACTTCTTAGATCAACAGGCCTAGGAGACCATATGGCGTCTCTAAAGAGTTTATCTGATAAAATAAAAATTGCATACAAAGAGACTAATAGTCTTCAAGAGCAAATCGATTCCTTCGTATCGGCCCATAAATTCCTTGATGCCAATGATGTTCAGATCAAGCTTGATGCCGCTATTCCCAAGCGAGATCAGTTAGGTTTGGACTATAAGGCGGAAGAAATTTTGGTGAAGGATTTGATCGCGAAGAACTCCCTCACTGTTATCAACCAGTTTGTTAAAATGAGCACAGAGAGACTCATTATCATCAGCCGAGACATACCGGCCGAAGACGTATTTGATTTCAAAACCGATTACACTCATTATAACTTTACTAAGATCATGATCGGGATAACTTTTCAGGGTGACCGGGTTCAGTACTTTTCTGGAAACAAGAACACCCGTAACTACAGTGATGTTGAAGCAAGAATCCTTATCGATATCCTCGCCCAAAGTAAGGGATGTAAATCAGTTGAGAAGAATTACTAATCACTCCTCGAGGAAGTCCAGGTTCTGGTGAAAGGTCTCCTGGATGTTGAAGTAGCCCCAGAGGGCGATCAACATGATGACCACACCAACGATGAGGCCCGCTGACCAGATACCGACTGAGCCTTTGAAGAGATTGAAGAAGAAACTAATCGGCACAACAGATGCACGCACAAAGTTTGGCGTTGAAGTCGCAACCGTTGCTCGCAGGTTTGTTCCAAACTGCTCCGCTGCGATAGTGACAAACATCGCCCAATAACCCACAGATATACCCATCGCAAAAGTCAATGCATAGAACTGATCGACCGTGAGTCCTCTCAGAAAAAAGAAAAGTCCACAGGTTATGGTCGTGAGGGCCAAAAAGAGGAGAACGCTCTTTCTTCTGCTTTGAAAATACTGACTGATCAAACCACTCGCGAGGTCTCCAAAGATGAGTCCTGCGTAGGCGTAAAAAACAGATTTTCCGGCCGCTACTGTACCTTGAACTTCGAGAGGGATCGCAAACTCCGGGGAGAGAGTGATCAATAGCCCAACGACGTACCAGAGAGGAGCTCCGACGGCGATGCAGGCGATGAATTTTTTGAACCGGTGTTTACTTTGAAAAAGTTGAAGGAAATTTCCCTTCGCCACTTCGCCGTGGGTTTTTATTTTATCAAAGAGAGTTGATTCCAGAACTCCAATCCGAAGAAAAAGAAGACCAAGTCCCATCGCTCCACCTACAAAGTAGGCGTATCGCCAATTAAGCGTATCTGCCACTCCCCATGCAAGGAGTGCGCCGCCCATCCCGACGCTCGCGATGATGGTTGTTCCGTATCCGCGTTTTTCTTTCGGAAGGATCTCTGAAACCAGCGTAATCCCCGCACCAAGTTCTCCCGCGAGTCCGACTCCCGCGATGAAGCGAAGAACCGCATAGGCCGTTACTGATTGAACTAATCCGTTGGCAATGTTTGCAAGCGAGTAGAGGAGAATAGAAAAGACCAAAACGGAGAGACGACCTTTTTTATCTCCGAGTATACCGAAGAAGAGTCCGCCCACAAGCATACCGGTCATTTGTAGATTTAAGAGCAGTAGTCCATCGTCCATCAAGGCCTGACCTGAAACTCCAAGCTCCGTTAAACTTGGCACGCGAACGATGGAAAAAAGAATCAGATCGTAAATATCTACAAAATAACCCAGGCTCGCAAGAAGGAGGGCCGGCCAGACTTTTTTATCAAACATGCGTATTCCTTTTAGAGTCCAGAGTACCAATCATATCCACGCTCGGCCCAGTAGTCGCGGGGCTTTTGATCTGAAAAAATAATTTTTCCGATGCGCTTGAGAGACTTAATTCCATATTTGATGGGGATGATGAGACGCAGAGGAAATCCGTTATTGAGTGTGAGTCCCTTTCCATTAAGCTCCCATGCAAGAACAGTCTGTGGATGGAGCATGGATTCCATATCGATGGAGACATAATATTCTCCATCAGGAGTTTCTAGACCAACATACTGATAATAAGTTCCATCAGCTTTTTTTCCCAAGTTTTGAGAACTCATCCATTCTGAAAAAACGGCACCTGCAAACTGCCTCTCTTCACTCCAGCCTTCGATGCATCTAAAATCTGTTGAATGACTTTTTTTAGGGATGATGTAGAAGCTCGAGAGGGGGAGCTCTTTGGCGGATTCTTTTTGCTCAATCAGGACTCGGTAATCTTTAGCACTCGTGCCTCGTCTCAATCCTATCAATCCGTTCACGCGAGGTGGCTGACCAATGGGTGGAGTCTTCTTAACCGAAAGCCGACTATTGCTTGAGAGCACTGACCAAAGTTTTTCATTGGCCATAAATGAATAACGGAAGACGGCAGAAGTTCCGCTCTTATCGGGAGCCTTTTGAATGATGAAGAAGAGGAGTGGAACAAGAAGCAAGAAAATCCCCGCCAGGATAAATGATTTGCGAGTACTTTTCTTAATTTCTTCTGGATTCATTTCACTCTTTTTCAATTTCATATCCTGTGATCATAGACCGAAAATTATTCCAACCACTACGTGCTACTTGTAAAAGATGGATGACGATAAAAAACAAAATTCCCGACATGAGGAAGAAGTGAAGAAACCGGGCACAGGAGTACCCTCCGCACAGCCACGTTAGCCAACCCAGCTGGACCGGTTTATAAATAGCAAGACCGGTCACAATCGAGCCCACTCCCATCAAAACCATCGAAGTGTAAGCCACTTTCTGAGCAGGATTAAATTTTTCCGTGATCGTAAAAGTTCTTTTTATCAGGTGAAGATCGGAGAGAATAAAAGGAATGAGGTTTTTGAGATCACTTCTACCTGGAACCAGTTCTCGCCAGTGATTTGTTGAAAACGTATAAATGAGAAATCCACATCCATTAATTAAATAGATCCACATTAAAAAGAAATGCCACCCCATACCCTCGGCCAAACGATGATGTAAGTTGGCGCCATTTTCTAACCATTCGGGAATTTCAAGGTAGGCCGGATTGGCCCAGTAGATCAAAATCCCACTCCAAATCATGAGGAGTAAAATGGGTACATTGATCCAGTGAAAAGTCCTCAGGGCAAGGGAGTGTTTGTTTAGAATTTGCATCTTTTAAGCATGTCATTCATGCTTAAATTAGTCTTGCCGCAAACATGAACAGTCGCTAATTCATTTTGACCTTGTTAGGATCATTCTATGAATTTTCAAGATTTCAGATCAGCTCGAACATGGGCCCATAAAATTCTGATTTTTCTCATCGTCTGCCTTGGGTATTTTCTCCTTGGCTGGGCCTCTCTGAAGCTTGCGACTATCAATGAAAATGCTTCTCCGATTTGGATCCCGTCTGGCTTTGCTATGGGATGCCTTCTTCTTTTTGGAGTAAGGTTTGCGCCCGCCGTTTTCCTGGGGGCATTTTTAACGAATGCAACTGTAAATACGAGCTTGCTTGGGCTTATCACCATTGGGACCGGAAATACTTTAGAATCCGTCATTGGTTTTTTCCTGGTGAAATGGATCTTAGAGAAAAAAATTCTTAAGCAGTACTCCGAGTTCTATGCCGTTTTTCTAGCATCTGTGATTGCAACAATTATCAGTGCAACCATCGGTGCGATGTATCTCTATTTGGCGGGGATCATTCCTTTTAATGAAATTGATTATTCCTGGTACACCTGGTGGAGTGGCGACGCGATTGGGATTTTGGTCATCCTTCCGTTCTTTACGCAAATTTATCTTGGCGATAAATCTCAGACCTCTTCTTCGAATCGATTTATTCCCGGACTTCTGCTTGCCCTCTTTCTTTTTTTTATCATTCATCTTGTCTTTGTGAAAGGCTACAACCTTGCCTTTGCCTGGTCTCTCACTCCCATCCTAATCCTCGCCGGTTTTATTCTTGGTCACCTTTTATCTCGAACGATCCTTATTCTAGTCACGTGTTACATCGTCTATCTGACAGCGCAAGGCTACACGCCTTACGATTACGGAAATTTAAATCTGAATCTTATTTATGCTCAAAGCCTTCTTACAAGCTATGGGTTTGCCATTTTATTTGTGAGGCCATTTTCTACCGGTTTCAAGGTTGGTTTAAAATTTATTGTGGGCACTCTTGTTGCGTGGTCAACGATCTTTTTGATTATCGCGACGACTTTTAAATATGAGAAGACTTACTCTCATGAAGACTTTAATCGTCAGGTGACGTCGGCCACTGAAACTCTTCAGGATGGCATTTCGCAGATTGAACTTC
This sequence comes from Bacteriovoracales bacterium, assembly GCA_038322885.1. Lineage (GTDB taxonomy): Bacteria > Bdellovibrionota > Bacteriovoracia > Bacteriovoracales > Bacteriovoracaceae > Peredibacter. The sequence continues at coordinate 19,152 of JBBQGK010000028.1, forward strand.
TTATGAACGGAGCTCGCTCCTTGGTTTACCTGAAGCCGGATATTACCGCGGAGGAATGGAAGGCCTATGTTTCTTCACTGAATCTTCCTTTACGATATAAATACGTCGACGGTTTAGGTCTCGTATTTCCGTCCGAGAAGAAAGATGTCTCCAGTCTGATCTCGGCCCTGAAAAAAAGAGGCTCACGAATCGAGAAGATCAAACTGATTAATGAAGATTTTTCAAAGAATTACACAGATACTTTTGTCGTTGGTTTCACTGAGCCAGAGTCCATTTATTTTGCACTCGGCGTTGATGTGGGCAGCGAGCCCGGAAGAAGAGAAGCCGCCGAGAAGTCGCGCTATTTTAATACTCCTCACTCAACCTCGTTGATCCAAATGCTCGCATCTAGGGGAAAAGGTTTCCTTATTTTTCAACCAGTCCTTGACCAGTCAGATCGTTTTCTTGCATGGGTTTATTCACCTTTGGAAGCCTCGGCATTTTTTGGAAATGCTTTCCATGAATTCAGTCATGTTTTGAGGCTTAAGATTTCTTCTAAAAAAGAAACAGTATTCACCATGAATGATGAATCGAAAGACAGTTTTAAGAATAACTCTTACATGATTCAGAAGAAAATCATTCTCTTTGGGTCAGACTATTCCATCGACTTTTATCCAACCGCTCAGTTCTTTAATCGTCACTCCGGGTATTCTGCGATCCTTGCTCTCATGATGAATCTCTTCATGCTTTTCATCACGGGCTTTCTACTGGATCAGAAGACCTTCGGCCAACGGACCGAAGCACTTGTTCGGGAACGAACTAGAGAGCTTGAGAATAGTAAAATGCAACTCGTGCATTCTTCCAAGATGGCCTCTCTTGGGGAGATGGCCAGTGGCATGGCTCATGAGATCAATAATCCTTTAACGATCATCATGGGAAAAATTAAGATGATTTCCTTGATGCTTGAGGAGGATCGAATCGTTCATCCAGCAATCAATCAAGAAATGGAAAGAATGCGGGTCACGACTGAGAGAATAGGAAAAATTGTGAAAGGTCTCCGATCTTTTTCGCGCGTTTCTGAACTGGATCCTTTTGAAAAAGTTTATCTGGGCGTTATCGTTCAAGAAACGATGGATCTTTGTCTCGAAAAATTTAAAGTAAGAGGAATTCAAATTAGGATTGGTGAGGTTCCCTTCGTCATTCTTAACTGCAGACCAAGTCAGATTTCCCAAGTTCTCCTGAACCTTTTAAGTAATGCCTTTGATGCCGTCAAAGATATTGAGCCAGCCAGTTCTCAGTGGATCGAACTTACCTTCGAACTCAAGGCGGCCAATCATCTTCAAATTTTCATTCAAGACAGTGGGGCGGGAATTTCTCAGGAGATCATGGATAAAATTATGGAGCCCTTCTTTACGACAAAAGAACCAGGTAAAGGCACGGGTCTAGGTCTCTCTATTGCTAAGGGGATTATTGAAGACCATGGAGGAAAAATCTCTGTGGATACAAAATCTAAGCACACTTGTTTTATGATTGAATTACCGTATCAGCGATCAGTTTGAAATCCCCGTAACACTTCTGACTTCATCCCAGCTGCTTGAACGATCAAGCATCGAGGAGAGATAAGAATCAGTCTCAGGGAGAGTTGCAATTTGCGCGTAGTTCTCTGGGTGAGTTAAGCGAGAGAGCATCACTTTTTTAAATTCACTGAAGGCGACCCAGCGAACGCCAAAGCCACTAGTCACAGCATTCGATGACCAAAACTTAACCCCTTCAATTCCACTTTGTTTCTCTAAGGCCAGGAAGACAACGGAGTGCCCTTTTTCTTTTTTACCGACTTCACCGTTCCAAAATAGTTTCATGAAGTCGCCGGCCCGTGCCTCTTTTAGGTCATCGAAATTTTCACCCATTCCAGTCTCGTGGAAAAACTTGGCTGTGGCAGGTCCGTTTGAATTCCAACGACCCCAGCTCCGGACACCGTCAGTTTCATTATTTGGTTTGATCATCTCAAGCGAAGATCTCATCGGAATCGTTTGAGTGGCAATCCAGTATTTCTGTAAGACTTTATAAAAGATACTAAACGTAGCAGTTGTGCAGTAACTCGGCATAGCTGCCTGAGCATTAAAAGAGAGGAGATCTTGCTGCCAAGAAAAAGCATCCCGAAGTTTTTCTGGCGGGACTCTCGTGAGTTCGTATCCGCCCCTCAATGGCATCTCAGAAATCGATTCAAGTACCCACTGCTGGATTTGATCCGACGACACTTCCTGGGCAAAAGAAGGGAAGCTCGAAAGCATGAGAAGGGTGATAAGGATTTTCATCTTCTTAGTTTATAAAAAAGGGTCTTTTTCTGCAATGGCCTGCCATACTTTGTGAGAAGTGAAGGCACTCTTAACTAATCTGAACGTAAGGCATCGATTGGATTGAGCCTAGAAGCAGATCGGGCGGGATACACACCGAAAATGAGACCGATTAAGAGTGAAAATACGAAAGAGATCACGACACTAAACAGCGATATTGAGGTGGCCCAGCCCGCAAAAAAAGTTAATGTGACAGCGAGTGTGATGCCAAAAAGAATTCCAGCTACGCCGCCCACTATTCCTACCACCACTGATTCTGCTAAAAATTGTGTGAGGATATCCCCACTCGTGGCTCCGATAGCTTTTCTTAGTCCAATTTCTTTTGTTCTTTCAGTTACAGAGACCAGCATGATGTTCATGATTCCGATACCACCGACCAGAAGAGAAACGGCCGCGATCACCGTTAAAAGGAGAGTCATCGTTTGTGAACTTTGAGAAATCGCTTGCTGGATATCGGCCATGTTCATAATCATAAAGGCGTCTTCTTTTTGAGAAGCAGCGATGTGGTGACGGTTCAGCATGAACTCCATAACCTCATCTTGAAGAGAGGCCATGTCTGCGCCTTCCTTGACTTGAATATCGATAGAGTCCACCGTCGTCCTTCCCATAAGGCGTCTCATCCCTGTTTGCAAAGGTACTAGAATTAAGTCATCTTGATCGCGCCAGCCCGTAGCTCCCTTTTCTGGGAGGAGACCAATCACAAGAAAATTATTTTTATTAATTTTTATCGTCTCTCCAATAGGATTTTTCCCACCAAAGAGTTCTCTATGAACGGTAGCGCCAATCAGAGCTACACGCGCTCGTTTCTGATTTTCTTCATCGGTAAAAAAACGACCCTCACTTGGAACATAAGATCGAAGATATTGATAATCAGGGATGACGCCTGCGACCTGAGTATTCCAATTTTTATTTTTAAAATTCGTTTGCGCTCTCCCGTTGACGTTAGGAGCAGCGTTCACAATGTCTGGGAATTTATTTTTCAAGGCCGCCGCATCTTCCGGGTAGAGAAGGGCAGTGAGACCTGCTTCGGCCGCCACCCCACCAGAGCGCATCGCCCCTGTTCTTAAAGATAGAATGTTTGCACCCAAAGAAGAGAGCTGAGTTTCGATCGCCTTCTGCGCCCCTTTTCCGATTGCCATCATGGCGACTACAGATGAGACACCTATCAGAACGCCTAAAATGGAAAGAAAAGTTCGAACCTTGTTGGCCCCGAGCTGCTTTAGGCCTTGGCGAAAATGTTCAGTGATCGTAAGCGCTTTGGATTTTTTTTCTTCTCGGGTATCAGCTATACGATCAGAAGGAACAAAAGGCGAATTCCTTTCGTCAGAAAGAATTTTTCCATCGCGCATGCGAATGATGCGCTTGCATTGAGCGCCAATTTCTTCTTCGTGAGTTACCATAACAACAGTCATACCCTCATGATTGAGTTTTTTTAAAATACCCATCACCTGTTCTTCAGAGTGAGAATCAAGATTTCCAGTGGGTTCATCGGCAAGAATGAGTTCAGGATTATTCATCAGTGCCCGCGCGATCGCCACCCGCTGCTGTTGGCCTCCAGACATTTCTTTTGGTCTGTGATCTGCGCGTTCAAGGAGTCCCACAGATTTTAAAAGATCGTGGGCCTTTTCCTTTTCAATGGTCCCTTCAGAGTAGAGCAAAGGCAAGGCCACATTCTCAGCCGCATCAAAATAGGTCAGAAGGTTAAACTGTTGGAAAATAAATCCAACCTCATGGCGCCGAAAGAGAGCAAGCTCATCGTTACTCAAAGTAGAGATGTCTTTTTTATTAAAAAAATATTTTCCCGTGGTCGGAGTATCCAGGGTCCCAATGAGATTCATAAGAGTCGATTTCCCTGATCCGGAGGGTCCCATGATCGCGACGAAATCGCCTTTTTCTATCGAAAGGTTCACATCATTTAAAACTTTGAGGGTGTTCTCACCCATGTGATAAATTTTCTCAATCTTTTCAAGTCGGATCAGAGGAGCGCTCAACGTCGTCCTCCGCCCCCGCCCTTACCGCCGCCTCTACCACCCATGGGCATAAAGGGACTGCTAGATTTTTTACCGAAATTTTTTGCGGTATCTTCTGTGAGAACGATTTCATTTTCCATAGGGCCAGAAACTATCTCGATAAATTTTCCATCGTCAGAACCTGTGACGACTGGAATTTGTTTGATTTCTTTTCCTTGTTTTACTTTTACAGAAGTACCTTGCTTATCAGTCACGATCGAAGTCATAGGAAGTACAAGAACATTTTCTTTTTTGCTTACTTCAATTTCTACACTCGAGGTCATCCCACTTCGCATGAAGTCTGGAACTTTCTTCGGAAGAACATCGACGACGTAGTTGGTGACGTTATTTGTGATGGTAGCATCATAGGCGAGATGAACCACTTTTCCCTCGACAGGGTTCTCAGGGTAGGCGTCCAGTTTTATGAGAGCGGATTGACCAATCTTAATTTGCGCAATATCAGTTTCATCAACTTGAGCTTTCACGGTTAGTCGATCGGCCATAGTGAAAATAGAATCTGTGTTCATAAAAGTTTGACCTTCCTCCACATTCCTCAAGATCACAGTTCCCCGGATAGGAGACATCACCGGAGTCGGTCGATAAAGACTTTCCCATTTTTTTAACTCACTCGCTCCTTGGGCCCTGACTGCATCAAGAAGGGCCGCTCGCTCGGTTGAGCTAATCCATGCGAGAATTTTTCCCTTGTTGACCACATCCCCCTCGTTGACTAAAACTTCTTCAATTCTCCCGGCAACCGGTGGTTTAATTTCAAGACGGTTCTGTGGACTGACCGTTCCGGTAGAGGTGACTTTGAGAATGAGATCTTGCCTCACAACCGGAGTTTCAATATAGGTCTTGGTCTCACCACTACTTTTCAAGAAAAAATAAGACACTCCTCCGATCGTGAGCAGTGACAGGACCAAAATGAGAAGAATTTTTTTGTTCATCTTCACTGAATAGAGCCTTTTCCGAGTTGGTTTTCCCAAGTTGCATACTTGATAATTCGATCACGCTTTGTGGTTAGAAAATTAGTCTGTCTCGCAATAAGATCTTGCTCGATAATATCCCAGTCTTCGAAAGTCAAAAGACCATTATTATATTTTGCACGTGCAATCTCTGCGCGAGTGGAAGCCGCTTGCTGAAATTTCTGATCTACCTTGAATTTAATATCACCTTGTTTCGCTTGATTCTGAGCATCTCTCAAGCTTGGTAAGAGATTGAGAAGAGTGGATCTCTTTTGCGCTTCAAGAGAATATTTCGCAAGAACCGTTGCCTTAACTCCTGCCATATCCTTCATGCCGTCGAAGATTGGAATGGTGAGAGTCAAGGCCATATTCCATCTTTCGTTAGGAGGAAAATAACTTGTTCCCTGACGGGTCAAGTTTCCCTGGATATCGAGACTTGGGCTAAAGTTCGCCCGCGCGATATCAATGTCCTCGCTTGCCGCCATCTCGAGAGCATGTGCCTTGTTATAGGCTGGAGTTTCGATCGCCAGTTTTTCAAAATCGGCGGAATCTCCTAAAAGCGGCATGAGAGGGACTTCTCCTTCGACAGTCACCTCATCGAGATAATCTTTATTCATGAGAGATTTGAGTTTTGTTTGTGCCACCTTCAAACTATCTTGTGCCTTGATGAGATCAAGTTTTGCTTGTTCCATATAGGCCTCTGATAAAAGAACGGAACCCTTATTTTCTCTTCCATTCTGAAAACGAACGGTTACCAAGCTGTAGTTACTTTCTCTTCGATCTAATATTTGTTTTGCGAGATCCACACTTTCTTGCGAGAACAGAAGATTCGCGAAAGCTTCTTTTACTGAATAGGAGAGAGTGGCCTTTGCTGTGGTATAGGTCCAGAAAAAACTTTTTGTTCGCCATTCTGCTTGATCATATTTTGACTTATCTTTCAGGCCGGAAAAAAGATTTTGTGTCAGGATTAAACTGCCGAGATAACTATTGTTAATCTGCCCAGAGGAACCTGAATTTAACAGGACTCCGTTTTGAACAATTCCCCCTGCACCTCCACCGCCACCAGAATTCACTGATGAACCGGATCGTGTATAGGAAGTTGAAGCACTGATCTTAGGAAAAAAAGCTGCAAGAGCGACACGCTCATTTTGCTCCGTTCCTAGCCAATCTTTTTTTGCCGCTTCAAGAGTTGGGTTTCCATTTGATACCATGCTGACATACTCATCGAATCTAAGAGTCACTGCTGAGGTTTGAGTCGTAACAACAATGGTGGCAATTGTGGGCAAAAGATATTTTTTCATTCCTAGATTATTCTAAGCGTACTTTTTTAAAAGAGTAAAAATTCTATGACTGATCACAGGGTACAGGTATTAGACATCTTTCATTCCTCCCCATTTTGACTTACGATCACTCTATGAATAATACCAAAACATACCATCCCGATCAGGCAATTAGAGACATTCAACATTTTGGAGAAGAAGGGGGAGTTGTCCCCGTCATCGATGTAGCCTCGACATCTACTTTTCTTGATCCCGCTGATATGGAGCGCACGTTCTCGGGCGAACTCGAAGGGTGCTACCTTTACAGCCGTCATTCAAATCCGACGGTGAATATTTTTGGAAAAAAAATCGCTGCGATGGAAGGGGCGGAAGCCGCTCTCGGAGTTGCGAGTGGTATGGCGGCCATTGCTTGTACTGTGGATCAAATTTTTAGAAACTCAGGTGCGAACACCGGCCACATGATCGCTTCTCAAACTGTGTACGGCGGAACCTACGCGCTCTTCAAAAATATTCTTCCTTCCAAGGGAGTGAAGGTCAGTTTTGTTGAAATCACAAATCTCGCTGCAGTTGAAGCTGCTATCACAAACGACACAAAGATCATTTACACTGAAACCCTAAGTAACCCTTTGCTCTCGGTGTGTGACATTGAAGCTCTGGCCATGCTCTGCCAGAAAAAGAAAATCAAACTTGTGGTGGATAACACGTTTACTCCCATGATGTGCCAGCCGCTTCTGATGGGCGCGGATGTCGTGATCCACTCTTGCACGAAATATATCTCAGGGGCGAGTGACCTGATTGCAGGGGCCATCGCTGGATCAAAAGAATTTATCAGCTCTCTGATCGATGTGAACCACGGATCTGTGATGCTCAATGGGCCAGTCATGGATCCACGCATTGCTCACGAACTCTACATGCGGATGGATCACTTAGGAGTACGCATGAGTGCGCACTCTAAGATGGCGCTCTTTCTAGCGAGAAAGATGAAGGAGAATAATCTTCCTGTGATCTATCCCGGAATCGAGTCCCATCCCCAGTTCGAATTGTTTAAGAGAATGTCTCATCCTCATTTTGGCTTCGGAGGAATTCTCACCCTTGAATGCAAATCCGCTGACCAAGCAAGAGACCTCGCGACAGCTTTGCAAAATGATAAATTCGGACTGTACGCAGTTTCTCTCGGATTCTCGCGCACCTTAATGAGTTGTTCGGCAAAAAGTACATCGAGCGAGATCCCGGAACAGGATAGAAAGAAAATGGGGCTAGCCGAAGGCCTCTTGCGCTTTAGCATAGGGTTTACCGGTGAGGAAGAAGTCATGTGGGAGAGGTTCTGGAAGTGTTATACTTCATTGAAAAAATAATCAGGCTTTTCAATTAAGACCAAGGGTTCTTATAATTGGTGAATGAAAATTCTTATTATTGTTTTTGGATTCCTCGCTTTTACTTCCCATGCTTCGGAGCTTGAAACTCTTGCACAGAAAAGTGAGTGGAAGATCACCGGCCCTGCGTCTGAGACAGTTCGTCTCTGCCACCTCTATCAAAAAAAATTCCCAAAAGAAGTGAAGTGCGGTGTGTACGGAAAGACACCTGAGGGGCGTGACCAGGTCTACCTCCTGATCGGTAATCCAAAGAATCCAGTCGTCTGGGTCCAGGCCGGCATTCATGCGGGAGAAATCGATGGCAAGGATGCAGTCTTCTGGCTCTTGCGAGATATCTTTGAGAAAAAAATCACGAATCCTTTAAAAAATATTTCCATGCTCTTTATTCCTATCGTGAATCCTGATGGCCACGAGCGAATGGGAAGATGGAACCGTCCAAATCAAGTTGGCCCTGAAGAGATGGGGTGGAGAGTGACGGCCCAGAACTATAATTTGAATCGCGATTTTATGAAGGCAGATGCTCCAGAAGTGGAAGCGTTGATTAAACTTTGGCATAAATTTGATCCCGTTCTGAGTCTTGATCTACATGTGACTGATGGGGCTCAGTTCCAGCCAGAAGTTGGACTCATTATTCTGCCAATGAATAACTATGGGAAAGATTCTGTGCATGAGGCCGGTCATGATTTTGAAATTAAACTCCTGGAGAAGATGAAGTCACGGGGAAGAATGGCCTTGCCCTTTTATCCAAGTTTCGAAGAGGATGATAAACCTCTTTCCGGTTTTGCCCGTTATGCTCCTCAGGCACGATTTGCGAATGGCTATTGGGCCACTAATAATCGTCTGGGCATGCTGGTTGAAACACATTCTTGGAAAAATTATGCGAACCGTGTTCTTACTCACCGAGACACTGTGCTCTCGAGTTTGGAGATCGCAAGTAGGGACGCTCTGATCTGGAGGAAGGCCGAAATAAGTGCTGACGCAAAACTGCTCGCCACCCAAAATATCAATCTAGAATTTAAGCACACAGATAAATTTGAAACCATCGATTTTGCAGGTTATAAATTCAAAACCGAGAAATCAAAAATCTCAGGAGGAGAAGTCATTCGTTATTTCCCTGATCAACCTGAAACTTGGAAACTGCCTTACTATAATGAACTCATCTCTTCACTCACCGTAGTGGCACCGGCGAAAGGTTATTACATTCCGGCCGCTGACTCTTCGTGGATGCTCCCTAAATTAAAGCTCCATGGCTTAATCTTCGAGAAATTAAAATCGGTTCCAGAAAAGGTTCAGTCTTTCAGAGCGAGTAAGGTAGAGTTCTCGGCCAAACCTTTTGAAGGCCATCAGACTTTAAAAGTCGTCGGAGAGTGGAAAGAGGATAAACCCTATCTTCCAGAGGGATCGTATTTTGTTCCTATTCACCAGCCCCATGCACTTCTTGTTATGAAACTCTTTGAGCCTTTGTCTCAGGACTCTCTCCTAGCTTGGGGATTTTTTAACCGCTATTTTGAGCAGAAAGAATATATGGAGAGTTATGTAACTGAAGATGTAGGACGGGAAATGTTGAAGACGCCTGCTGTTCTTGAAGAATTTGAGACTAAGTTAAAAAATGATCAAGAATTTTCAAAAAGTCCTGAAGCTCGTTATGATTTTTTCTATCGAAAGCATCCATCATGGGATGACCGGGCGTTTAGGTACCCAGTCTTTAAAAATTGAGAACCTTTATGAAATATTTTTTTTGGATCATCCCCATGCTCTTGAGTCACTCACTTCACGCCGACAACTCTGAGAAGTTTAATGTTCTTCCCGGTCGATTTCACAAAGGTGGGGAAATTATTGTAACCGTCCTCCCAGATGACAAAAAATTTGATGTTGAAATCAAATTTGGTGTGAAGAAAAAAGGCTACGTACCTGTGCCGAGCAGTATACTTCAGGGAACTAAGACTTATGAATTTCCTGTTGAATTTCGCACCGAGGCCGGTTACAAAACTCTTCAGGAGAAAGGCACCCTCGAGATTCCGAAGGCCGTTCTGAAATTTATCAAACGACTGGATGAGGGAGAACTAAAACAGGCCTATCTGATTGAAGTTTTACCAACGAATAAAAAAAGTATGATTGAAATTTTGTATCACCCAAGTCTTCCTTCGGCCGGCTGGAAACAAATCAAGCTTACGATGATTAGTAATATTCCATTCCTTGGTGGATATGAGCTTCGTGCGGAAAAAGAGTAAAAGATCTATCGTTCCACCTCATGAATCGTATTCTTTAATACCTAATTCTGAATAGAAATCGCCCGCTCAAGTGTTTCTATTAAATCACTTCTGTTAAATGGCTTCGCGATCGAATCATTGAATCCGTAATTTCGGGGTTCAGCAATAATCGGATCATCAGCATAACCGCTGGACGCAATAGCAATAAGAGACTTATCGATTTTTTTAAAATGTTCAAGAACTTCTTTCCCACCCTTTCCACCTGGTATCGTGAGATCAAGTAGCGCTAAGTTAAATGGGTTTTTCGTTTCATAAGCTTCATTAAAAAGCGTAATCGCTTCATCTCCATTTTTAGCACAAGCTACCGTACATCCAATGGATTCAAGATTTGAGGCGAAGATATCTAAGAGGGACTCTTGGTCGTCCATGATTAAGGCATGACCCTGGAATTTAAAATGTTGAGCAGGTTTTTCTTGGGTATTGATAACTTGCCCCGAGCTTGCAGGCAGGTAAATTGTAAACTTCGCACCTTTTCCGAGCTGTGATTGAACATCAATCATACCCCCGTGTTTCTTAATGATGGAGTAAACAGTCGCAAGACCTATGCCACTTCCCTTGGTCTTTGTCGTAAAAAAGGGGTCAAAGATATGAGATAAGTTCTCTGGAGAAATACCAACACCAGTATCTTCGATTAAAATACAAACATAGTTTCCAGCTTTGAGTCCCTGTCCTCCAGCTTTGCCTTGACCAATATTTCGAGCAGAAATGGTAATTGTTCCACCTGTTCGCATTGCCTGTTTAGAATTGATAACAAAATTATCGATCGCTTGCCCTATTTGATTCTCGTCAATCTCGACATCCCAAAGATCATCTGGGAGGTTCAGGACAAGTTCAATATTTGAACCACTGAGGATAAATTCAGAGGAACGGGTAATGACTGGAACAAGTGATTGTGGTTTCACAAGAGGACGTCCACCCTTAGAAAAGGTGAGGAGTTGATTGGATAAATCTTTTGCACGATTAAACATGGTTAGTGATTTCGTCAAACTTGCAGACACTTTATCAAATTTTCTTTGATCACATTGAGATAGGGCCAATTCAATAAATCCAAACATTCCAGCGAGGAGATTATTAAAGTCATGGGCAATCCCTGCGGCCAAAATGCCAATCGATTCAAGCTTCTCAGCTCTGATAAGTTGCGCCTCGTTCTTTTGCTGGATAGTGGTATCCCAGTTTATACCAATCATACGGACGGCCTTACCATTTGAGTCTCTCATGACATCCGCATTGCCCTTGATATACTTGATCGTTCCATCTGGCATAATAACTCGAAATATATTGTTGTACTCTCTCTCACCTCTGACGGCTTCTTGAGCGGTTCGACTGGCATTGACTAAATCATCAGGGTGAATACTCTTCTCCCAAGATTCATACGTCATAGGAAGTTCGGTTTTTTTGATTCCATATAGCTCATACATTCGGTCATCCCAAATCAAGACATCGTTGACAATATCCCAGTCAAAAACGCCCATCTGAGAAGCCCGAGTGGCTAAATTGAATCTCTCCATCAAACGTTTGTAATTTTCTTCGACCTTTTTAAATTCGGTGACGTCTCGAATCACCCCTACAATAAAATTCTTACTATCGTCATCTACATACCGGGTCTTCTTCGTCACAATGGTATGGGTTACGCCTCCTCGGACAGTCAGAAACTCTTCGGTTAAATTTTCTCTTCCATCTTTTAGTACTTGCTGATCAACTTTTAAAAATTGTTCTCTCTGTTCGGGGGTCACGTCCTCGGCAAGTGTTTTTCCAATGATCGCATTTCTTGGGAGACCAAAGGTGGCACAAAAGGCTTCGTTAACAAGAATCATTCTACTCTGGTCGTCCTTAACAAATACGGGGTCACCGATGGTATTGATAATTTGATCAAGGAATTTTTCGTTATTTGATGTGACAAGCTTGGTAGTTACTGAGCAGATGTGTTCAAGTTCATTTATTCTTTCAATCAGTTCACTTTTGGTCATCATTTCATAATTCATGGAATGTCTCTGTTAAATTAAAAATCTAAACAGAATCAATGCACAAGATCTACTAAAGATCAGACGAAGTTATGTGGAAAATGAGGAAGGTTTTAATGGTGCCCGGGAAGGGACTCGAACCCCCACGAGGATTAGTCGGGAGATTTTGAATCTCCTATGTCTACCATTTCATCACCCGGGCACTGGGGTCTTATCTTAATGATGGCCGGAGATAGTGTCAATTGCGTGCAAGGCGTAACACTCAAAAAAGTCGTCGATTTATCTTAGTTTAATGAGTTCCAAAGCTTCTTTGATACTGAATCTCAGGAAGTTCGGCCCAAGATGTTTTTTAAGCTCACTATTCGAAATCAGACACGAAAATTTAAGATAATCGAGAAGATACTCCGGCACTTCAATATTAAACTTCTTCAGCACACTGTTAAGCCCACCCGCGAGCATCATCGGAAAAGGTATTCCTCTTGTCTCAACAACGTCCAGTGCCTCACGCAAAGATATGAAATCATCACCCGCCACATTGAAAGTTCCCGTTGGTAAGTGCTCAAGGGATTTATAAAGAATATGGGCCATATCAAATTCATGAATGAATTGGAAAAAAGGATTGTAGTCGATCGGACGAAGAGCAACATGGCTGGCAAGAAACTTCGTCATGGAGTTTTGAATCTGGGTTCCCACGATATTACAAGGACGCAAAACAACCGTTGATATTTCATTCTGGTGCTTCCACATCCAGTTCGTACATATCTGATCCATTTCGACTACGTCACGAAGTTCAGGGTGATACATTGAAGCTCTCAGAGGAGCATCCTCATTTAAGAAGATGGAGTTGTCGGCGTACGCTCCGTAGACGTGAAACGTCGAGAGGATGATGACTTTTTTTACATCACTGCGCTCACATAACTCGAGAATGCGATTTGTTCCCATGACGGAGAGATCGATCCTTTTTGCGAGTACGTTCTCCGAATTGGATGCGTGAGAAATTCGCCCCAGGTGATAGACCACATCAAAATCGTGGCCGCGAAAAAGGGTCTCGAAAGTTCCACGTGAATACTTCATCTCCATGGAGGTTAGCCCTTGAAGAGGAGGAACCTTTGAAACATCTCGCGAATCAATCCCGATGATTTCCCAATGAGGATGCTCATTTAAAATTAATCGTGCCGTCATTTGGGCGAGGCCCCCTGCGATTCCGATTAATAAAATTTTCTGTTTTGCTACGTCACTCATCGAATTCCCTTCGTTCGGAATTCGCGAATGACGTACTTTGAGATGGGTTTTCTGATGAAATCAAAAAAGGGTCTTCGATTTTTTAGGCCCTGAATGATCATGCGCCTAATCGTGTTTTCGATATGGAAAACATTTTCTCTAACTTCTTTTTCAGAAGCTTCTTCGCCCAATGTTTCGGGAATAGGAATTTCAGGAGAAATATAGATATCGATAGGAGAAGGGAGAGGGAAAAAATTAAGCGAGAGAGGTACGGCGGGTATTTTAAAAAGGGAGGCGATTTTTTTTGCTTGAAAAACAAAAGGGAACATCTCTTCTGCGCCAATCACGCACACAGGAAGGATGGGAGTTTTTTTCTGCAAAGCGATTCTATAAAAACCCTGAGAGAATGAGCGAAGCTTATAGTAGTCGGGTGTATTTTTTGAAATACCTCGTACACCTTCAGGAAAAACTAAAATCGATTCACCATGATCAATCAAATATTCACAGTTCGCACGATCACCCAAAATCGCCCCAGACTGAGCAGCAAAATCTCCAAGAAAAGGTAACTGGGCCATGAATCTTTCAATCATCGCACGAAGCATTCGAGGCTTATCTGCCTCCATCACAAAGGCAATCATGATGAGCATGCCATCAATTGGAATCTGTCCGGTATGGTTTGAGGCCACAATGTAGGAGTGATCTTTGATATTTTCGACACCGAAAACGCGTACCTTAAAGTATTGGCGATAAAGAGGAACAACCTTTCTCAAAGTCGATTCACAAAGCTCGAGGTTAAAACCCCAGGGATCTTTGTAGTCTTTGTATTCTTCTTTTAAAAATGCAAAGGCATCGGTAATTTTTTGGTCGTCTTCGGGACGTAATAATCCCTCTTTCAGAGCTTCTAGCATTCGACTAATTTATCATAGTCTTGCATTCCACGCGCGCCGAAATAACCCGGCCTATATTGTTGGTTATTTAATTTTTTTAAGAATGGCCTGGATTTTCTTCACTGAACCAGGAGTTGACTCTGAGGGGCGTTTCTTAACGCACTTCTCGTAGAATTTCTTGTCATTGATAAGTTTCAACGCAAGCTGCTCATCTTTTTTATCTAAGTTTTTCAAAAGGAAATTTTTCTCATCTTTGAGGTATCTCTTCCATTCTGTTTCTTTTCTCAGGACGAGACAGGGACGATTTAAAAAAGCTGCCTCTTCTTGAATCCCACCCGAATCTGTCAGCACCAAATAGCAGTCTCGAAGAAGAGAGAGAAACGGCAGGTGGGACAAAGGCTCAATTTGAATGATTTTATCAGAGAGTATAATATTATTCTTATCAAGAAAATCCCGCGTGCGTGGATGTACCGGAAAAATCACCGGCATTTTTTCCGCCACGGTATTCAGGAATTTCATTCGAAGTTTGAGATGCTCCAACTGATCTGTATTCTCTGCGCGGTGGATAGTCGCCAAGGCGTATTTACCTTCCTGAAGACCATAGGACTGACACAACCCACTTTTCACAAGTTTCAATGAACGGGCCAGGGCATCGAAGGTCGTGCTTCCGACTAGAAATGCTTGTTTTATTTTGCCTTCAGCTTTTAGATGCTGCTTTGATTCTTTATCCGAGCAGAGAAGAATCCCCGCAATGCTGTCGATGATTTTACGATTTTGCTCTTCTGGAGAAAAGGCATTCCCTGAACGGCACCCCGATTCGACGTGGATGACGTTAATCTTCATGCGAGCAGCGACGAGTGCACCCGCCATGGCAGAGTTTGTATCTCCCTGAACAATGACATGATTCGGTTTGAGGCTTTTGAACACTTCCTCAAGTTTATGGATGAGATCTGGAAGCTGAGTTCCAAAACTTCCAGAAATTATATCAAGGGAGATGTCTGGTCTTTTTAGTTTAAGTTCATCAAAAATACTCTGATTCAAATTCGCATCGTAGTGCTGGCCCGTGTGCACCAGAGTGTGATCGAAGTTTCGATTTAGCATCTCGACGAGGGGAGACATCTTAATGATCTCTGGTCTTGTGCCGATAACAGTTACTATTTTCACCGAGCACGTCCTTGGATCAAAGTCCGAATGATCTCAATGTGCGACCTGATGGTTCTCGCGAGATTCATTTTTGAGACACCGAACATTCTCACGCGAAGAGTACAGGGAACTTCTGTCACTCGGTAACCTTTGCGAACCCCATTGATGAAAGTCTCTGCTACATACGAGAAATCATTTCTCTCACTCACGAGGTCGTGCCGGATTGAATAACGAAAGGCACGGACCATCGCCGTAAAAGTATAAAGATTTGAAAAAAGTAGAATGCGATAAATAATCGAGAGGCCCTTGCTTAAAAATAATCTCCAGACTGGAACTCCCTCGACTAAACCATCTGGATGATAAGGAGAGACAGTCGTGAGATCGGCACCAGTTTCAAGCTCATTAAAAAGTTTAATCAAAATTGAAGGCTCGTAGGTACAATCACTATCTAGGAAAGCAACATAATCACAAACGGGCAAATGCGAGAGTCCTGTCTTAAGAGCAGCTCCCAGGTTTTGATTTTTTTCATGACGAATAACTTTGAAGTCATTAAGTCTTCCCATCATGGAATTGAGATACTCAAAAGTTTTATCTTTGCTTCCATCGTCGACAAAAATAAATTGTGGAGTATATTTCCTGGAGATCTTCTCCTGTAGATCAAGAAGCTTCACAGAGAGCTGGGGAATAGCATCTTCTTCGTTGAAGCAGGGTATGATGATCGCGACATTCTTCATTTGAGTTTTTCAATTTCCGACATCGCCAATCTCAGGACTTCATCTTTTAGATTATCCGGGCAGCAGGGCTGTAGGTAGTCTTCGGGTTTTGCTGAAAAATCTAAGCGCGCCTCTCCACAAGCACAGATTTTAGAAACAATCCTCGCTGGTAATCCGTAGGAGAGATGAAAGGCGGGAACGTTATCTGTAAGAACTGAACCAGCTCCAATCATGGCAAAGGAGCCTATGGTCGTTCCACATGTAATCACTGACCCAGCTCCAATTGAGCAGCCTGGTTGAAGAATGGTTTCAGATTTTTTCCATTGCCGTGCACCTGCACGTGGATTGCGATCGTTAGTGAAGGTTACATTGGGACCCACGAAAACCCATTCATGCAACATCACACCTGAGTAGACACTGACCCCATTTTGAATACGACAGCCGTTACTGATCCGAACTCCGGAATCAATAAAAACTCCTTTCCCAAGATTCACGTCGTCGCCGAGAACACTTCCTTCTCTTACCTGGCAGTGATGCCACACACTAGTGCGTGCACCTAAGGTAACATTTTTTTCAACTAAAGCGGTTGGGTGGATAAAGGCGTCGTTGCTCATAAGATCCTGTCTTTAAAAGATTACTTTGAGCGTATCACAGATATATTTTTTTTGATCATTCTCAAGACACAGATTCTTAAGAGCTTTCAGGATTCTGCTTCCCTCTGAATTTTCTGAGTAGTCTAGTCCGGGTTGAAGAAGCTTTTGTAAGATTTGAAGACCTTCTTTCTCTTGAGCCGCATTACCTTCAACGAGCGTTAATGCAAAGTATCCTTGATAAACATCATTTTGAACCTGACAGTCTCGCAGGACCTCGATTTTTTTTGATACCGGAATATGTGACACGTAAATCGACTTTAGGACAAAATCCATCGCCTGT
>JBBQGK010000029.1:0-35566 GCA_038322885.1 Bacteriovoracales bacterium
TTTGTTTATCCGGAAGCTCATCAGGTTTATGCTGAACTTTGTGGTGAAGTAACCGGTGCAAAATCATTTCCGACCTACGTTAAAGTAAACGTCGATGGTTCGGCACGACGTGTTTACAACGCAGTTGCTGGTAAAGATGGGAAGTTTTGTTTGGCCGTGATTACCTACCGCGGAACTGCTGAAGCGACCGTTACGGAATAATCTCTGAAAGGGAGATCTCGCGCCACTCACCCGGTGCGAGATCTTCAAGTTCAAGGTTCAAAATTTTTTTTCGAATGAGCCGCAAAGTCGGATGTCCAATCGCTGCCGTCATCTTTCTAACCTGACGATTTTTACCTTCAATGATTTTGATCTCAATCCATACATCCTGGAGAGTTTTTCGAACCCTCACGGGTGGATCACGTGGTGGAATTTCAGGCTGAGGATTTAAAATTTGAACCTTACAGGGCCTAGTGAGGTAGTCCTCGATCTTCAAACCTTCACGCATTCTTCTGAGCGATTCATCACTCGGAACTCGCTCCACCAAGGCAAAATAAGTTTTCTCTTTTTCATTTTTAGGATTGAGAAGTCTCTCGATCAAGGGGCCATCATCGGTCAAAAGCAAGAGCCCCTCAGAATCTTTATCCAGTCTTCCGGCGGCATAAATATCCTTAGGCAGATTAAATTCGCTCAATGATTTTGCCCCATCCTCGGGGGTAAACTGTGAAAGAACTCCATAGGGTTTGTGAAAGAGCACGTACTTGGCCATGGCTAAATTCTACCATTAAGAAGGGCCTGATACTTATGAAAAATGACAAAAACTATCTATCAGACAAAGTTAGATTGATTTTGGTTGTGAGAGGCGTAGAACCATCTTAGGCGGAGGTGTACATGGAAAAGTTCATTCTCGTTTTAGGTCTTGGGCTCTTTTCACTCGTGACGACTCTCTTAGGCAGTGCTGCTTTCAACTAGCAGGGACGCAAAGCTTAAAGAACTTATGTTCTTGACTCATGGACGAGTCATCTTTATTTTCAAAAGATGTCTGATTACGAAATCGTCTATTCCGATGATCCCAATTTTAAAAAACGCTGCTTGAAGTGTGGGAAGTTTCCCTGTGCTTGTCCGAAGAGTGGAGACATGAATCCGACTGCGCACACCCTGAAGATTCGCCTGGAAAAAAACGGACGTGGTGGCAAGACAGTGACGGTGATGTTTGAACTTCCGGTGAATGAGGCCTACTTCAAGGATCTGGAAAAGAAACTGAAAGCACTCTGTGGCACGGGTGGATCTTATAAAAATAATATGATCGAGATTCAGGGTGACCATCGTGAGAAGATCAAAGCTTTCTTGGAAAAGTTGGGGTTTAAAGTAAAGCTTGCCGGAGGGTAATCCGGACAAGCTTTTTGTTTCTATCTACAGTCAAATTGGGCCGTCACAGTTACCGTATAGTCAGTATTATGAGCATAGTACTTCCCCGTGGTGATACACTTCTCAGATTTTTTAAATTCTGAAACCTGCTCGGCGCGAAGCCCCAGCTTTGCACACGCAACTTCTGCTTGCCTTTGTGCCAGCGCCCCCGCCTTCGCATCTGTTGCTTCTTTTACCTCCCAGCAGCCCATTAATTCTTCAGCTGAAGAAGTGGCCGTGCCGGAATAAGATCCTGCAAATGCGCTTGGGAGAAAAGTAAGAGTGAGGAGGAGGAGAGTTGTTTTCATGATGTTTCCTGGGGTTTTAAGTTTTGCTTACCCAGATAGAATTACAAGCGTTGCGAGCATAAATGAATGCTGCTGGTTCAATGTCGGCCATAGGCGTTTGTATATGTACTAGGGGACTTCAGTACATTCATCGAAGATTTCATCTCCAATCCATACTCCGTCAAAACATTCTTGAGAACCGGTCGGGCACGGTACGCCCAATGGGGTCGTCATCTGGAGATATCCATTCCTGATCTTTCTATTGGGTGAGTCTCCGCAACTTTTGGCGGCCTTCAGAATCTCTTTCTTTGTTTTTCTGGGAGTGCTGCATCCAGATAAGAGGACAAGCATGAGGATATACGCTGACATTTTCATTTATTGAATGGCCTTGCAGCTTATTTCCAGATTTACCCCAGAGCGGGTTTCACCGATGACTTTCATTTCTAAGTTCAAATTGAGCGGATTAAATAATTGGCGTGGTATCTGGAACATTTCTTCGTCATGAGTCACAGGGTTCATAAAACCAACAAGCCTGCCTTCGGAAAAGAGCACCGATTTCCCTTCAATCTTCTCAAAATGCTCGTTATTTGGGCCTCTCACAGAAAGGTCCACTGTCGCCACCCTTGGGGCCGCAAACTTGAAGGCGTAACTAAATCCGGCACTTTCACAACGAATTTCAGAGTTATAGGCCGCAGCCGTAGCTGAGAATGAAAATAAAAGGGCGAGGGTATATTTCATAGGGGAAACCTTAGCGAGAATTGTTTTCTTGATGAAAAGTTTGTCATATAAGAAGTCACAGGTAAAGTATGACTCCAATTGAAACTCTGGAAATGAATTTATGCCTCACATGTCGTCGCAGGATTGTGACGTGCCTGTGCACGCACATAAAACCTTTTGCAACTGAGTCTAGATTCCTGATCCTGATGCACCCCAAAGAATATAAGAAAGAAAAAATCGGCACGGGTCGTTTTACACATTTGATTTTGAAGAACTCGAAAATCATCGTAGACGTGGGCTTTGATGAGAATGCTGAGTTTCAGAAATATTTAAAAGATGAAGAGTATCAGAGTTATCTTCTTTATCCCGGAGATGAGGCGATAGATATCTCAGGCGAAAATGTTTTAGAAAAACTCGGCCCCAAGAAAAAACAATTCATCGTGATCGATGGGACTTGGCCTTGTGCTAAGAAAATGGTGAAGCTTTCCACCTGTCTTCATTATTTATCACGAGCGAGTTTTAGGATTGAGAGAAAATCAGAATTTTCGATAAAGCATCAGCCCCATCCGTCGTGTCTCTCTACGGTTGAATCTATTCATCAGGTCCTGCTCGATTTAAACCGTGCGAAAGTTGAGGCGACTCAAGGTGCAGAAGATAATTTAATGGATGTGTTTCGTGAGACGGTGCGGATGCAGAGAGAGCTTGCGAGTGATTCGAGCCGAGAAGGGTATCGGAGAAAACCATTTTCTTTCCCGGAAGATCGTAGGATGTCGAAGAAGTGGACGGAGAGATCGCTGTTTTATAAAGTGGGTACTTAAGACGCCCTTTGATGAACAATTTCTTCTCTCGGACTATCTCCCCACTTATTTTTAGTTCTTAGACTCATAAAAATCGCAAACAGACGCCAGATTGTATTCATCTGCTTGTAACCCAAGTGCATAAAAATGGAGTCCCGTGCACCTTTGGGCCACGACCAACTTTTATCTTTCGTGATGTAGTTCCGGTCCAGGTGAATCCCAAGCCAAGTGATGAGGACGCTATAGAGGATACCTAGAAGTGTGAACTCAATAATAACTTCCCACCGGATGATCCCAAGATACCCAAGATAAGGAATCGCGACGTAAGCAAAGATTTCAACAATTGGTGAGACAGTTTCAACGAGCCAGAGGTAGGGTATCGAGAGAAGGCCCAAAATTCCGTAAAGAGGATTGAAGGTCATGCCAAAGTTTTGCGTGAGAGTTTGCACCATTCCGAGCTGCCAACGGATCCGTTGAACTCGAAGATGCTTTAGTGTGACCGGAACTTGAGTGTGGCAAGTCGTGACGGGAAGAATTTTAAAATTGTGTTCCTCGCCTCGAAACTCTTTCCGTAAGCGAATGATCAAATCAAGATCCTCAGTGATTGAGTTCGGATTAAATCCGCCAACTTTTTTTACACATTCTTTGCGAAGCATACAAAAGGCACCCGAGATAAGCATGGTCCCGCCTATCAGGGACCACCCAAGTCGTTCGCAAACGAAACTACGAAGATACTCGAGCCTCTGAAACGAAGGGAGCCACCTATCGTTTTTTTGTGAAAGGGGATTGTTATTTTTCAAGCGAAGCGCGTGAAGGATTTGAATCACACCACCGCAGGCAATAAGTTTTGGGTCTCGGCCAAAAGCGTCCAGGCAGGCATCTATACCCGGAGCAAAAGGAATCGTATCAGCATCCATGTTGCAAACCAAATCGAAGGTCGAGTAGGCTATTCCTAAATTCAAGGCCTGTGATTTCCCAAGATGAGGAGCTTCAATAACTTTTAGCTCAGGATGCGTGATGGAGTGGAAAAGGTTCTTGTCTGTTTGACTGCGAGTGAGTTGATACATGGTTTGTAGAAGCCGAAAAGTAGGGTCCTGGGAGCCGTCATCGATGACGATGATCTCTTTGTTTTTCTGAGGCAGTTGCATGTAGGTTTGAAGAGTTTCTACGATCAAGGAGGAGTCGTTAAAGGCCGGGATAATGAAAGAAACCGATGGAAGTTCCGTTAGCGGGGTCTGTTTTCTTTTCTGGGCGATGAAACGCTTAATGTGCAACCACGACAGAATTACCAAAAGGCCGTATCCGATACTAATCGTGATGAAATAAATGGCGATGATGTCTAAAAGCATTCCAGAAACTCCGTCATTGATTAAAAGTAATAGTTCATAAGAAGAGTCGTCGTCATGAACTGGTTATGAATTTGCTGGTAATCGGTATGATCAAAGATGAGCTCACTTCGGAAATTTTTTGTAAAATAATAACCACCACCGGCCCCAGCAGAGACGGTGTCAACCAAGATGTTCGACACTCCTGTGATGACCTGGGCGGGTTCTCTTCCACGGGCACCGAAGACGAAAACAGAAAAGTTCTTTTCACGGTAAAAAACACCTTTGAGCCCAAGACTGTGGATACTCTTGGTCTGTGCCGGATCTTTAAATATGGCCTGACCCAACATGATCTGGGGGATGATGATAAAACTTGGGATTTTTTCAATCTCAATACCGAGGCCCACACTATTTATATTGGTCCGAGCATACCGGTTATTTTTAAGAACCCCAAAAGAGGAGAGTCCCGAAGCTAAAGTGTAGTAAGTCGTGAGTTGAGTGGATTTTTCAGGAAGAATCGTATTGCCCATTCCTTGAAGATACTTCACCTCAAGAAAAAGCCGATCAGTGGGTGAGAAGCCGACAAAGCCCCCCACTCTTTTATCGTAAACATCAAACCGAGAAAGATAAGTTGCCTGAAGGCCAGCGTCGAATTTTCTGGTAAAGGTCGCACGGGCAATTATGTCCTGCTGCCATCCAACTTTTTTTTGCTTTTTGATATCGAGGTGTTGAGTAATGAGCTGTATATCGTGAGCATTGGCAACTGTTGTGCAAAAAATTATGGTGTTAATAAGAATGTGAACGCGGATCACATTTCACCTTTTGGTCTTTTAGTTGTTTCTACTTTTAACTATGCTAAAATTTTGGTGAAACATAGGCAAAGCAAAACAGTATGAAAGTGATTAACTCGGATAATGGCCTGCCGATGTTGCTCCGGATTTTCCGGCATCTACAACGACGTCAATCATTGCTTGTTGTGTGGCAGATGAAAAATGGCCGCAGGAATGTGTACCACGCAACTCTTGGATCCTTCCACATCGACAAAAGAAGTGTTTCTTTTTCTTTCACTGAAAAACATAATCTAAATCCCGCTGAAGAATTTTTCTTTTATGCAGAAGATGGAGAGTTCATATTCAAGACCGGGGTGATTGAAATGAATGGCAACCACTTCAATGCCCACTTCCCTGATGAAGTTAAGCTCTTGGACGAGCTTGATGCGCTTAAAATTCCAGGAAAATCTAACATTGATATTCAAACTCATTACAATGGCCAAAGACTTATTCTCGATGGACCTGAAATTTATGATGATTTTATCGGTCGAGTCCCAAAGGCAATGAAGGATCGAAGCTCCAGGGATCAGGATTTCTTAAAAGATGAATTAGATATGACGGTGGATGAAGAAGATAAAATGTTCGCGGATAAACGCGAGAGTGTTCGGGTAAGGCCTAAGGCAAATAAAATCGTGAAACTCATGCTCAAAGACGATCCCAATATTCACGTGCTCAAGCTCTTTGATTTGTCTCAAGGCGGGATGGCCTTCGTGACTCTTCAACCGGAAATGTTTCCTAAAGGTAAGGAAGTCGTGGTTATAGGTTTTGGAGAGTTTGAACTCGACGATCCCCTCATCGGTACGATCATGTCCATCAGGGCCACTGATGAAGTCGGCGTCGAGCATAAAATTGGAATCAAATTTAATGAAGGCCAGGGCTAGAACTCATAATCGTAGTGAAACTCATTCTCAAAACTTGTGTTCCCTTTCTGAATAATTTTCTTCTGATGCTTCAATGATTTATCAAGTCTCTTCATCTTTTTAGACAAATCTTTGAGATCCACAAATTCACTTCCATTTCCCTGATCACAATTCTGCTTTTCCTGATGAAGACTGATCAGCTCGTTCAAAGAATCATTTCTGATCTCGGCATCTTTATTATGATAGGGATCTAAGTGAACACCAATGTCCGTCACGTGATCCGGGTAAAGTTCAAAGACTTTCTTAATCTTGGCACAGGCCTCGACAATTTTTTCGGCCTTGAGATCTTCTCGTATTCCACTCACACCGAGAGAAATTTCATCGAGCCTTTTAAGCATTATTTCTTTGTTGTTTTTATCATGAAGAGTTTCAGCGTTGGCCGACATCGCAGCAAATAGGAGAGTTCCAAGAACAAGGGATGAGTACAATTTCATAAAAACCTCCATATGATCAACAACTGGCTAAAGTTTAAACGCTCTAATCGGTTTAATTGTTGTTTGATGCTTTATGGAAAGTATTTATTCAATGTCCATGCCAAGACGTTCCTGAATTTGAGAAAGCTGGACACGCAGATCGATTAATTGTTGATCCCAGTAATTGGCCGATGGGAACTGAGGAAAAATGCGCTGAAAGGAATGATCGTCCCATCGTTTGGCGATCCAGGAATTGAAGTGCACCATGCGCATACTGCGAAGTGCTTCAGTTAATTGTGGAAGCCTCAGGTGATCTTTTCTTGTCATTTCTTTGTAGGTCTTCAGAAACCGATCCCGGTCCTCAATACTGTACTCATCAGTCCCAGGAAACAAAAGCCATAGGTCCTGTTCAATGGGTCCGGTCAAGCAGTCATCAAAATCAACCGCCATAGGACCTGCACTTGTCCAAACGATATTTCCTCTATGGAAATCACCATGAAGGCGCTGAACTGGAAGGTTCGCAAATAAGGGAGTCAGAAGTGCATTCAATTGATCAAGAAGATCAAGATAGTACCTAAAACTCAAGTGCTCGACCGGCTTGATGCGAGCAAGTTCAATTTTGGAAGCTTCAATAAAAGTTGAAGGATGAAGCTTCAAGCGATGCTTGAAATCTCCCATCGATCCCACATTATGAATGCGTCCAATGAGTCGTCCTGCTTGCTCGGTTTCTTCCTTGTTAAATTCATCTTTAATCCGTCCTTGAACTTTAGGAAAGAGAGCAAAGAAGAGATTCGTTTCTGGATGAACATGAACGGTTTGACCTTTGAACTCTAATGCCGCAACGACAGGAACTTCAAACTCGATCAGCGACGCTAGAAAATTATGTTCTTCCTGAATCTGTTCACGACTCCATCGACCAGGCCTATAAAATTTTAGGATCACGGCGGTTTTCGAAAAACCTGGTCCAAAGTCTTCTTCTTTTGCTAGCTCTACATCATAAACTCTATTCTCAAGACTATTCAGTGCGAGCACTCGTCCCGTTAAACGACGGCCAAAGGTTTCAGTCGCCTCGAGCACATGATCGGGTGTTAAAAGATGAAAGTGTTTGGTCTCTTGGCCCCAGAGACTTTGCGGAGAGTCCATTTTGCCTCTTAAAGTGGTCAGGTTTTAGGTTTCATGAGGGTACCACGCTGCAAGCGTAAGCTATAGCGTTTAATAAGGGGGCCTTAGGCAAATTCTTGAAATTCCCTCGGAGAAATTCAGTTCTATGGTAAAATCTGACATATCAATTAGTTAAGGACCGGCCATGAAAAACTTAAAAAATCTTCTGCCACTTTTTGTTTTTGTGATGACGACATCCCTCTTCGCTCAGACCATCCCTTGCTCAAATCTGAGTGAGACACCTGTTGCCGGGGGTGCTTGTTGTACAGGACTCAAGCTCAACACCACCACGAATCTTTGTGATGATGTCATCAAGGATATAAGTCTCGTGAGTTGCTTAGTCGACTCAGATTGTTCAACAGCATTGCCTGGGCAGGGCATGGGTTGCTTCGGGCAAACAGAAGATGATTTTTTTACGGCCCCAATTGCAAATCCTACTCAATTCATTTCTCAGTCCGACCAACAAGACTCGGTTGATGTTGACCGAGATAAAAATCCTAATGAAAATCCCTTGGCCGTTGGAGCAAGTTGTGTGGCCTCCTCAGATTGTCTTTCTTATTCGTGTGATGTCGTTTCAAAAAAATGTCTTGATAAAAAGATCTGTCGCCAAGCTCAAATAAATGAGACCGCTAACTTTGGCGTGAAGTGCGAAGATCCTCTGGTCATTAATAAATTTGGTCAGTGTGATATAAGTCCAGCCGATAAACAGCTCTATTACTTGGGCCTCATTCCAGGGGACGTGAACGTTAAGGGCAATGCTAATCGCTGCAACTTTAAGACCGATGATGATATTCGTGCGAAAAGTTTAGTCAGCATGAAAACACTCCGAGCGATGGAATGGCTGTTTGCTACTTCTTCACTCGATGATTCGCAAGAATGTCTTGAGGTTCTCCCTTTTATGCGCGATGAGATGGCGAAGGTTTTTAATAATGACAGAAAGAAGATTCTTACGAACTTTAATATTGAAACCGCAAAAATCGATCTTGATAACAAGACCCTAGAGACTGCCAGTAAAGACTCAGACAAAATTGTTTCGATTCATGGAAAACAAATAAAAGAAAAAGACCTCGCGACCAGAAAATCTTCAGGCTACGATGCTCAGATTATCATTTACCGCCGAAGTATTCTTTTTCAAAACTACGAACAGGCGATGTCTTCAATCATCACCACGGCCTACAACAAGATTGCAGGCCTTTCAGAAAACATGGGCCAGTGGTTGGATAAATCGAAGACCTGGAAAATCGGAAACAAGACTTGGGACTCAAGTCTCGCTGGAAAGTGTCGTGGAAAGAAAGCAAAGAAGCTGTATAAACGCTGGGCAAACTTCTACCAAATTAAGGCCAATTCCTCGGACAATGCTGCTGTCGTAAATTCTTCCATCATTAAGAACTATCTCTCCCTTGTGAGTGGAGATTCTCCCGAAGAAGTTGGAAGCGCACTTCAGAATGGTCCGAGAGGAACTAAATTCACAACTCAGTTCTTGGTTGATCCACTCATGCCTGGTGATAAGGGAAGTATATCATTTGCTGATTTTGGAACTGGAAGTGGAAATAAGCGTGTTTTAAATACGGATGCCTATCCTAAAATGCGCACTAAATTTCGTGAACGCATCGTTGCCTTCTATAAACGCATGCGCGGGGACAATGCTCCTGAACAGTTTGTTTATGAACCGGAACTTGTGAGCATGGAGGCCCGTAACTGTATTGAAAAACCTACTGGACCTAAATGCGAACTCTATAATGCATTCTTAGATGAGATGACCGACATAGCTCTAGCGCAATTCATTGCTTACTCAACTCACTCAACATATTCCTACAAAAAGTTTTTTTCCTCGGCCTCAAATATGCGCCGCAAACTGCTCGCAAAATATGAAACAGACATGCAGAACGTTACTAAGTATTACGAATCCATGTCGACTGCTCGCAATTCTCAGATTGCCTGTATGGAAGATTCGATAAACCAAGTTGTGACTCAAATCTTGGATGATGGTCCGGGAGTGATCGAAGCAAAAAAAGGGACTGGCACTCTTGATTCGACTTCAGGGACTGTATCATCTTCGGTATCTGGAAGAGCAACGACAGCTTCAGCTTCAGGATCTTCTGCCTCAACTGCTGCAGCTTCTGGTAGTTCGTCGATTACAGGATCTGGGACGCCCAGTTCATTAGTTACATCTACTTCATTACCTCAGAGCAACTCAACTCAGTCTCTTCGAGTGACTGAGGCGACACGGGTATCTTTCAGTGCGAACCTCCTCTCAGGAACGAACTCGGCATTTCAAGGTAATCTTGATTCATTAGGCGTGAATGTGGTGGAGAGTTCGGCGGCAACCGGAGGGGTGGTATCGGCCAGTGCACTATCATCAAAAGCACTTGCACTCACCAATATCAAAGCAAGTAATGCGAAGGCCACTTCTCTCGGAGTGAATATCCCGGCAAAAGAGAAAGTGATTCAAGCATCCCTTCAGAATGTTGGGCAAAGTAATACAGGTTCCAGTGCTGGAGCTAGTAACTCTAGTGATTCTCAGGCTTCGAATTCGAGTCAGTTTAAACCATCAGGTTCAGCTTCGTTAAATGACGAAATTAAAACGGATCCTAAGTCTCAAACGGCGGCCGTGAGTGTAGGACAAAAGACGATTGCTGCTCCTTCTTCAGTCGCTCCTGTTTACCAAAACCCTGGTACAACTGAGTCTTCGCGCTCTCAAACTAGTTATAAGTCTTCTGAAGCTCCGACCATGAGCGGAGAAGAGCATGATGTCGTGATGGCCAACTATGAGCGTACGAAGTCAGAATATAAACCAGATGAAGACGATGCACTCTTTAATAAAGTCTCAAAGGCCTATGTCCGAAATCTTGAAAAAATTCTGACTCGTAAAAAAGTCGAGGAATAAGTCTTAACGACGGCCCTTTGATCGAGTGCGGGTTCGGGTATGTCGGTAACGCCTGCGACCACTTCGTTTTTTTCTCACTTCATTGAGATTATTCTGCAGATCCTTGATGAAAACAGCAAGTTCTCGCTTGTAGTAAACCGTTCCGGTTTCACCAATATTTTCCACTTCCATGAACCAGTGATCATCCTTGGCGGTGTTATCCATTATGGTGAAGCTCACATCTTTTTTCTGGGCAATCACTCGCCAAGGATTCACATCTTGTGAATCAGGATAAGTCTTGGCGTGAATGGGACTCGAGGTGATCTCAAAGCTTGGTTTTCCAAAAAGGCTTCTTGGAAACTGCATGATCTCAGACATATGACGGTCACCACTGATGAAGACAAACGGCGCCTGGACTTTTTTGAGATCTTCAGAGAATTTAGCAAACTCTCGAGGATGGTTTCCCTCATAGGAATCAAAACTATGATATCCACCAAAGAACTGATCACCCTCGATCAGAAGACTTGGGGTTTTTTCTTCATTAATTTTCGACATGAGCCAGATGTACTGATCAACTCCTAGATGTGGCCCATCCTTATCTGTAGAGCGATAGAAGCGAGAATCCAGGAAATACAGGTTAAAGTCTCCCAGGGTTAAAAGTCCACCCACACCGAAGCCCTTGAACCACTCATCATCACTTAAACTCTGAGCAAAGAAGGCCTCAAAGATTTCTTTTGATTGCTCTTTATATTTGTAGTCTGCTCCACCGTCTCTGGCCCCGTAATCATGATCGTCCCAGAGCCCCTGAGTCGGAATTAACTTCTCCTGAAAATAATAGGGAAGGGTGAGGCGGACATCAACGTACCTTTTCCAGAGGAGCTCATCATCTACCACAAGTTTATTTCCTAGCCCTCCAGGGCCATTGTCCGAATAAACATTGTCGCCAATCAAAAGAACATATTCTGGATTTTTCTTAGCAAGTTCATCCCAAATCGTGAACTTCGTTTGGAAGTTGTCATCCATGCAGCTTGCGATCGCTAAGCGCAGATGGTTTCGATCCTGCTGGCCACGACCAACGAGGCGCTGATCAATGAGCTTTTCCGCCTCGTAGACAAAGAGATTGTAATCTTTTTTTGGATCTCTCACGAATAGAATTTTGTGAACTTCAAAGTCGGAAAATGGGCGGCCTACAATTTTTGTTTCTTCAGGACTCAATACCTGATCCTCCGGAGTGCGGAGTTCGAACTTAAGAAGTTTGCCTTTTTGGGCAACGACCGAGAACTCAACTTCTTTAGTGTTCGTGATTCCTTGGAGGATTGAGAGTTTATCAGTTCTTCTTTTAGGTGCTGGTGTCGAGCAACTCAATACGAATAGAATCAACAATAAATATTGGAACTTCAAAAGGCCTCCTCAAGAGTGATTTAGCTTAAATCGGCCAACCCAGTTTGACGAGAGTGTTTGCGACTTGAATGAGAGGTAATCCGATAATTGCGGTGGAGTCTTCGGTCTGAATAGATTCAAAAAGCTTAATCCCGCGACACTCAAGCTTATAACTTCCAGCGCAATCCAGCGGAGAGTCCGCTTTCACGTAGGATTCGATGCTCTCGCGAGTTAGAGAGCGCATGGTGAGCTTAGTGGTATTCAGAAAAGTCTCAGAAAAAGTCGGGGTAAGAATCGTCACAGCAGTCAGTAACTCGTGGGATTTTCCCTGCATAAACATAAGCTGTTCAACTGCTTTCTCAAATGTATGAGGCTTGCCTAAAATTTTTCCATCGCAATGACAAACCTGATCCGATCCAATCACCGCGGCGTCTATTCTTTTTTTGAAGACAGCTTCCGCTTTTAAAAATGAAAGTTCTCTTGCAAGATCCTGGGGAGTGAGATTTTTTTTCTTCAGCTCATCTTCGTCTACACCAGGGGCCATAGCAATAAATTCCCAACCAAGTTGGGAGAGGAGCTCCCCGCGATATTTCGAGGTGGAAGCAAGAATAAGTGGGGGGAGTTTTAGTGGTTGATTTTTTCCCATACCTTTAAGCATTGAAAGCGATTAAGTTTAAGATCTTTCCAGGGAAAATCTAAAATAATATCGCGGGTAGGGGATTTATTAATTCCAGCGGCGACGCAAGTCTTGCAAAGTGTGAGGGTGTAATATTTTCGGTAGTAAGCATAGAGGGCCGTATATTTTTCAGCATCCACTTCAGTTAAACTGATCGCCCTCTGAAGTTTCCGAGCATGGGAGATCATCATCTCTTGCAACTTTTTTGATTCCTTGTGATCAGCATCGAGAGCTAGCTCTAAAGCAATAGTCGAACTCACCGTGAGACCTCGTTTAAGATGAGCGCAGCTCCGCCGTAGACGGCACCTTTCTCAGCGGAAAGGGTCGCAGTTATGATCTGGATTTTACCTTTAAGACTAAAGTGAACCATTTGATCTAATTTTCTCTGGATCACTTGATTGAATGCAGGTCCTAATTTTGAAACACCACCACCGATGATAAAGGCCTCTGGTCCAAGGAGAACCGACATACTGACAAGTCCCGATACAAGTTCTTCCGCGATGGTCTCAATGATCGTGATCGCTCGAGGATTTCCTTCATGATAGTTTTCACCAAGCTTCTCAATAGTCCATTCTTCGCCGATAAGTTCACGGATCGTTTGTTTAATACCTTTGGCAGACAAGAAGCTTTCCAGGTGATTGAGCCCTCCGCAAGTGCAGAGTCTCTTCTTTTCATTCGGTATCAAAACATGTCCACCTTCACCACCCAAAGCATCGGAGCCGCGATAGAGTTCATTTTCTAAGATGAGCCCAGTTCCGACTCCCGTTCCTAAAGTGACTAAAACAAAGTTTTTAAACTTCTGTCCCGAACCCCATTTTTTTTCTCCCAAGGCAGCGAGGTTGGCATCGTTTTCGATCACGGCCGGCGCCATGAAGCTTTGAGCGAGAGCATGTTTTAGGGCGACATTCTTCCAACCCAGATTCGGAGCTTGTTCGATCATGCCGGTGTAGTAATTGGCCATGGGAGCTCCGGCCCCAACGCCCACAATTTTTGAATCTCCGAGATTCAGACCGCAAGTTTCTTTAAGCATGACCTCAGCAGTT
Source organism: Bacteriovoracales bacterium (assembly GCA_038322885.1). Classification (GTDB taxonomy): domain Bacteria; phylum Bdellovibrionota; class Bacteriovoracia; order Bacteriovoracales; family Bacteriovoracaceae; genus Peredibacter. Next base: position 13,802 of record JBBQGK010000029.1, read on the forward strand.
GAGGCCACAACCTGAATAAATTTTTCTGGAGCAATATCTGTTGCCGTAGGAATATGGGCATACTTGAGCAGGGCACCCGATTGATCGAAAAGACCAATCTTTGAATTTGTTCCACCAATGTCGACACCGAACGCCAGTTTGTCTTGATTCATGCTCAAAACGCTATCACGAAAGCCCACTGTCGGCTATAATCTGTCTTTCACCACAGAGAGTTAACGCCGTGAAACCCGTCAGTCTAAATCAGCTATTATTCCATCCTAAAACGCGCACACTCAGCGTGTTTTATGCTCCTACAAAAGCAACTGATTTAGAGATGGCCTTTGAACTCTTTTTTGAAGAGATGCGCTTTGAACTCGATGAGCTCAAAGACGTTGATATGATAAAACTTATCACAGAGCAAAAATCAAACATCGAAAAGGTTATCTACCGTCAACCTCAAAGGACCTGTGGCTTTTTTCTCTCTGACTCGCTTGCGGGCTATACCGTGCTTGAGCACGTGGTTGAATCCTATTATCAGGTTGGACCCCATTTTCATGTGAGACCCATTCTAGAAGAAACTTTCACAAATCCAGAGTTCATCCTCATCAACGTCTCATTTTATGACATCAAAGTTTATCGCGGTGACTTTCACCACCTTGAAGTCGTAGATCAGTTTGAGTTCGATCAAATTCAAAATACCGTCGGAACTTTTTCACCGAGCTTCTATGCCCCTCAGTACATGGGGATGATTCCTTATAAAACGATTCTGGCGTTGAAAAATATCAGTCGTAAAATTTCAGAAAAAATTCTTTACGAATCCGTACCTGTACTCGTGACCGGTCTCGCCGATACCAAAACGATTTTTCTCCAAGGCTTCGAGCACTCCTTTGGTATCATCTCTCACCTCGAGGAAGATTTTTATGAAAAAACCTGTGTCGAGATCATAGCGAAGTGTAAAAAATTTCGTAGCGTCGTGACTGATTATTATTCGGCTCAGCTAAAAGAGCGATTGAAACGCATGGTAAAATCTCCGCGACTCCTTTCTGACCTGGGTGAGATCATTGAAGCAACGAAGAACGGAAACGTGATTCATCTCGTGATCCCGACTGATAAAAAAGTTTGGGGTCAGGTTGATTTTGAAACTGGTCAATATGAAATCCATAAGCGGATGCAAAAGAGGGGCCCTTCAGTTGATCTTTTGAACGAGATAGCTGAAGAGGTGATTAAGCAGGGTGGTAAGATACAAATTCTCTCTCCCCATTTTTTTCCTATCGAGGCCAGTGCTCTTGCGATTTTGAAAGGATCTCAAAGATGAGAATTTCTCGGTATCTGAAATACTGGCCTTCTTTAGGAGAAAGAACCTATATCTCTGATGGTGCGAAGGTGATTGGCCGCGCCGAACTCGGTGATCACGTTAATATCTGGTACAACTGTGTCGTGCGTGCCGATGTGAACTTTATAAAAATTGGCAAGAATACCAACATTCAAGACTTATGCATGCTACATGTGACTGAACTAAATTCCCTTACCATTGGGGAGAACACTTCCTTAGGCCACAGTGTGGTCTTGCACGGCTGCAAAATAGGGAATGGTTGCCTGATTGGAATGGGAGCGATTATTCTGGATGGGGCCGAGATTGGTGACGAGTGCCTTGTGGCCGCAGGATCTCTTGTCACTCCCGGAACAAAATTTCCAGCAGGCTCCATGATTAAAGGAAGACCTGCAGTGATTGATCGGGAACTTTCAAGTGAAGAAAGAAAGAAAATCGCCAATCACTATGTGGCCTACCTTGGTTACAAAGAACAGTACTTGAAGATGGAAGAAGAAGATGGAACTGATCAAAAAATCGTCCTCCCGAAGACTTAAGGATCTACTTACTAAGATCACTGACGATAATTTATTTTTACTCTCATCTTCAGTTTCCTATTATTCTGCTTTAGGCCTTGCTCCTTTTCTTTTGATCCTTCTCGGCGTCGCTTCCATCCTTGGTCAAAATGTTCAAGAAAGAATCGTCTCACAAACATCTGAATCCTTTTCTCCCCAAGTTGGAAATATGACTCAGTTGATTTTCACAAACGTGAACCAAGGGGTGAATCTTGGGTCTCTGTCAGGGATTATAGGGATTGTGATCCTCCTCTCCACGGCGTCGATGGTTTTTTTACAGTTTCGATATGCCTTCGACGTGATTTATGGAAACTTTAATCCTCATGTTTCAAAAACTACTTGGGAATATATCCGCGAGCGTTTTTTTGCGATGAGTGTTCTGATCGGAGGAGCGGTCCTCGTGATTCTATCATTCTCCCTCGCCAAGATTGCAGAGTATTTGCTTGGACCTGGGGCCCATCAGTTGGGTCTGGTGAGATTTGGATTATTCTGGGTGAATCTTTCCGTGAACATCGTCCTCTTTACGGGTGCACACTACATCACACCAAGTAAGCGGCCAAAATTTTTAGAGGCAATAAAAATTGCGACTCTCTCATCCTTCTTTTTCATGCTCGGAAATTTACTTCTGGCTTCTTACCTTAAAAAAGTCGCGGCGAACTCTGTCTATGGAGCCGCCGGATCACTTCTGGTATTTTTGATTTGGACTTACTATTCGTCGTTTACGGTTTTTTTGAGTGTTGAAGTGTTTATCTATTTACGGAGAATCGGCAAGATCAAATAGTTGACCTTTAATCGACGAATCGATCATGTCCTGCCACACTTTTTGTTCCGAATAGAATCCATCATGACCGCTGAACATGAAATGATGGTAGTGGAAGTTAGGAAAAACATTTGATTGAGTGACTTCTTCTACAAAGTTTTCTTTCGGAAGATAGGGATCTAACTCCCCTGAGTACACAAAGAAAGGGATGGACGGGTTTTCTTTCAAGGCAGAGACAAAATCTTCGGTAAGTAGAAGGTCTTTTTTAAGGTCCTGATAAAGAGATAACCCCGGACTATATTTAAACTGTAGGGTCGTAGAACACTCCGTATTGTAATCGGAGATGTCGAGACCTTGCTCTTGAAGAATTTCACTTCTGATTTTAGCACAGTTCGGATAATTTTCAGGCGGTACGTTGCGGTCCACAACCTCTAGGATATGAAAAGCAATACTGCTTCTGTTATTTGGATTCGTATAGCGTGTATTCATGACGTCAAAATCTGTGATGGCGCTCCAGTTTAAGCTTCCATCTAAATTAAGCATCTTTTCGATTTGCGAGTGCAGATCAGGCCATTCGTCATGAAAACCCAACCAGCCCATGACTCCGTCTATGATTTCTGATCCACAATGCTTGCCATTGATTTTTTCTGGATCAGCGATACATACATTTTCTTTAAGTTCTCTTTTGAGGGCCATAAAAACTTTTAGGTCACCGGGGTACGTTGTGAAATAGGCATCCATCACTTTTATTTGCGAGCGAATCCGTTCTTTAATGCGTGAGAAGCCATTATTGTTGAGAGTGTTGCCGTGGCTGACTCCAGCTATTAAAGATTGAGGAAAATTCTTGTAATAGCGATGTGAAATAAACCCACCGTAGCTTTGCCCGAAAGAGATCCAAGGCTTGGTCCCAAGAAGTTCTCTTCTCACAGCTTCTGCATCGGCGACGATCCCCGTTGAGCCATAGTGACGAAGTCTTTCGATAGTTTCTGAATCTGATCCTTGCGGATAAAAGCTTGAGCAACCATTACCTCTTTGATCTATGTAGATTAATGAAATCTTCCCCTTTGAATCGACTACTTTCTGCTCTTTAAGAAAAAGAGAGAATGAACTATGGCTTGAAGCCGCTGGTCCACCATTAAAAAAGATGGCTGGAGTAGAGCCGGGATTTATTTTACCATAATAGAAGATTTTAATTTTTCTTCCTGCCTGATTTTCTGGATCTTCTGGTACTTCGATGGTTTTTTGAAACCAGTCTGAAGGAATTTTCTTTTTGAACTGAGCACAAGAATCTGCACATTTTACGATTTCATCTTGGTCATTTCGAACCGCAATCTGACCATTAAGGACACATTGCTTGACGGTCAGTTTCTCTGACTGAGTAAGTGGCTGAGCGCTGTGGATTGAGCTATCCGTATTTTTCTTTCCGCAGGCAGTTACCATAACTAGTATTGTGACGAGGATAATTGTTTTCATATGTTCATTTTATCAACTCATCACAATTTCTGGTTTTGAGCTGTAAAACCTTCCTTTGATGTCTATAAATTAGACAGCACCTGAATTGTTTTCCAGGCATCAAGTCCAGCACCTGACTTCATCATAAAATAGCTAAAATCCATGGAGTTTGTATGAAAATCAAGGCCCTCATAGCAGTGTCTCTCCTTAGCCTTAGCGCTTTTGCCTCTTACGAGGACCACTTCCCAACATATTTCGAGTACTGTGGTGCCGGTCGCTGGAAAACCACGGCGGGGGAGATTGGTGGGCCCACAGGTCATGCCTTCAATTACGTTCATGGCCTTTGCAAGGATTATTCTCAAAAGTATCCGGCCGTTATTCCCTGCTCAGAGGTTTCTGCCGAACTTAAGGCCCAGTATCCACACGAAGGTGTAGGAGTTTCCCTCGATATGAACTTCTCAAATCTTCAGTGGGTCGCCATTCCAGGACGTGATCTTCTTTTATTTGGAGATCTTCCGAGAAAACAAGTAAGTTTCGAAGACATCAAAGACTTAAAGAAAAAGGCGATCGATCTTCGTATTTTTGAAGGGGCCATTCTTCATCCCAAAAGTGTAAAAAATCTAACTCCCGATTCACCCGAATATTTGGACCAGGTGATTGAAGCAAGTCTCGGCACTGATATCGCGATTGGATGGGCACGTCAGCTCTACTGCGTTCGAATTCCGGTGCAGCAGGAAAAGCTTAAGAATTTGGCGCAATACCTCAATCAAGTGAACGTTCAACATAAAGAAAAAGAATACAAGTGGTCGATGATTTCAAATAATTGTGTTCATAATTCTATCAACGCGGGCCACGCCCTGGGGATCAATAAATCGATCGGGACTGATGAATTCATTTTGAAGCAACTCTTGGACCTCGGCGTTCCAGCAAACGGTTATATGAAGTACGCCGATCTCGCTGTCTTAAATAAAAAGAAAATGGGCAGGATTGAAAGTGCTTTTAAAGCAGAAGGTTTCTCTCCGCTTCAAGTCGGTTCACTTTTAATGAACTACGATGCTTACCCTACAGGAGATAAATTCACGACTGGAGACATTGGTTTCCTTTCGATCCCTCGTTTTGGAAAACCGGGAAAATTTTTGATGACTCCTATGAAAAATGAGAAGCATCTTACACCCGAAAATACAGATCTTAAGGTTAATGCCAGCGTTTGGAAGGAAACTTATTCAAAGATTCTTACTCAGGCGGAAGATCAAAAAAAAGATCCTGCGTTTCTTGATTATTTAAAAGCTCAACTGCAGATTTCCCAAGACATCATCGATCAGGAATAAAAAAAGGCCCCTTTGAAGGGGCCTTTAAATCATTTCTTTAAATAAGTGTAACTCTTCAGACAACCTTCGTAGAAATCGGTGAGGTCAACTCCTTCTCGAGGACGAATCTTCCCACGTTTCACCTGGGTATCAATCGCCGTCTTAAGCATTTGCGCCATGGTCTCAGGATTATACTGAAGGCTTGAGAGAACCGTTGAGGCCTTGTTTCCAAAGATCACTTCTTCAATATAGAAATCGGTTGGATCATCATCATCTGCAAAAATATGTACTTCATTCAAGCGCCCAAAACAGTTATGGTTATCACCCATAATATCCTGGTAAGCACCCGTCATAAATAGACCGATGTAGTAATCATCACCGGTCAATTTGTGCAGAGGAATTGTATTGGTTGGGCCATCTGCCGAGAGGAAGGTATCAAGCTTTCCGTCAGAGTCACATGTTATGTCGATCAGCGTACAAACCTCAGTCGGTTTCTCGTGAAGTCGGTGGATTGGCATCGCTGGAAGAATTTGTCCGATCGCCCATGTATCAGGAGCAGATTGGAAGACAGAGAAGTTACAAAGGTACTGCGAGGCCATCTGTGATTTTAATTGAAGGATCTCATCTGGCGCGTACTCATCTTTCGAAGCGTGAACGATGATCTTTCTACAAACTTGCCAGTACATGGTTTCAAGTTTCGCGCGCTCATCAAGGGAGAGAATGCCGAACTTAAAAGCAGAAATGGATTCTTCTTTGAGCTTGGTCGCGTCGTTATAAACATCCTGATAGTTTTTCTCTGTGAGATCATTTGAGATGTCTCTCATGTTTGAGACGAGAATATTTTCAGAAACAACTTTGTCTGTGTTGAAGTTGGTATTGGCACCAATCTCGAGAGCACCAAAAACGTTCGTCACCACACAGGAGTGGTGAGCAGTGATCGCACGCCCAGATTCGGAAACAATATTCGGATGCGGAACATCCTCGAGGTCGCAAACTTGTTTCAAGATATATACAACGTCCGCACAGTAGTCGCGAGTTGTGTAATTGATCGACGATGGGGAGTTCGAGCGAGTTCCATCGTAGTTTACACCGACCCCACCACCGACGTCGAAGAACTCGAGTTTTGCGCCCTCTTTGTAGAGTTTAGCGTAAATGCGAGCACCCTCATTGATGGAGTCCTTGATTGTTTTAATATCAGGAATCTGAGAACCGATATGAAAGTGAAAGAGCTTCAAGCAGTGAAGCTTATCAATCGATTTCATGTAGCGTACGGCCTGAAGAATCTCTGTGATCGTGAGACCAAACTTTGCGTAGTCTCCACCTGACGATGCCCATTTACCGGATGATTTAGTCGCGATTTTCGCGCGAAGACCGATCATCGGTTCAACACCGATTTCTTGAGAGATCTGCATGAGGTCAGTGAGCTCAGAATATTTTTCTACCACCACGATGACTTTACGACCGAGCTGATTTCCTAAAAGTGCGAGACGTAGAAGGTCACGGTCTTTGTAACCGTTCACAACGGTAAGTGAATTTTGATTGATGTTCATCGCTAGGGCGGCGATGAGCTCTGGTTTTGATCCTGCTTCCAAACCGTAGTTGAAGGGGGCTCCAGCGTCGACGATCTCTTCAACCACTTCGCGCATCTGGTTGACCTTGATAGGATAAACTCCACTATAGACGCCGCGATAGTTCGCTTCTTCGATGACCGAACGGAATGTTTTGTTGAGGACGACTACTTGCGAGCGAAGAATGTCATGGAAACGAATAACTGCAGGAAAAGCAATTCCCTTGTTTTTCATTTCTTCCACAACTTCCATCATGTTGATGACGGGACCATTTTGGGTGCGAGTAGGATTCACACACATGTCACCTTTCTCGTTGATGGAAAAATAACCCTCACCCCATCGACTGATTTGATAAATTTCATCAGCGTCTGAAATGGACCATTCAGGTTTAGCATCTAGGTTGTGGAAACGTGTGACAGGTTGTGGGGTCGTTTTCAACGTGAAAATCCTCCGGGGCAAACTTAATTTTAGTACTCGAACTATAAGGTATAATTAACGAGTGTAAAACAAATTTCCCCGGAGTCGGTTAATTTTTACGGGGCCGGATTTTTAGCGGAATCGATCGGCTTGATTACCAATCATAGAGGCGTGATAATCTCTGGACTCTTGCAGTTTCTGGCCGGTTAAGCCTTGTGACTGGTGAGAAGCGCAGGACGTGAGTACCAGCGCTAAAAGTGCAAAAATAAAGTGTGTTCTCATGGCAACCTCCTTGTTGTCCTCGAGATATACATTGCGACATTCGTGCCAAGTTTAAAGGAGCTTAAAGACTGATTTGAGCACAGAGCACCATACTTTGACCCCAGCTAAGTATCAGAAGTTAACCAGTGGGTGCCAAGTTGGCCTAATTAGTGAACCATCTTAATGAGTTATGGCAGAGAGGATAATTCTTTGTTCGTCGATTGTGAGTTGCTTTACTTCCTGTGTCCCAAACTTCCTGAGCCTACTTGCCTGGACAACACTATCAAGCAAACGAATTTTCTTTGTAAGGTTAATCCCCATCTGGAGATACCAGATAGGAAGAAGTTCCATGAGATCATCCTTGGCTATTTGGACGAGCTTTGATTTTTCGAGGGCGATAATCGTGCTTGAGCGTGGCTTGCCATCAAAAAATGAAAGCTCGCCAATAAACTGTCCTGATTTGATTTGGGCCAGGGCCTTAACCTCAGTTCCTTTGACCGTGCAGATAAGTAAGGAGCCTGATTCGAGATAGAACAGATCACTCGATGGATCACCCTCTTTGCAGATTAGTTGGTGTTTATCGTAGTTAATGAATTCGCCCTGCATTCTTGATTCCTAGAGCTTCAAAATATTTTTAATAACTAGTCCAAGCTGCTTCATCGCCTTTTCATAATAGAGATTTTGAGGATAAATATCGTCAAAAAATGTTACCGAATCCGGCCAGTCTTTTTGGGTCATAAGAGCAAAGTCAAAAATCAATACCTGCTGCTTATTAGCGACTCGGCGAATGATCATATTCATCATCTCCGTCGATCTCCAGGGTTCACAATCGTAGGCCGATGCTTTTAATTGCGCATCTCGTGCCTCAGATAGTTTTCCGATTTTCGAGGAAATTTGACCATACAAATAGAAAAGTTTTGCATTTCCAGAATAGAGAAGTACCGCTTTAGATGCGCGAGTATAGGCTTCCTTATAATTTTCTGCAACCACCATGGCCTCGATGTTCTGAATCTCTTTTTCAACCTCGTTCGTGGTCGTGAAGCTACACACTCTATGAGGTTTTGCGTCGAGGTTGATCGGGGTGGTGGTAAGAATTAAAAGGGAATTTCGGTCTCGACTCTGGTTTACCAGTTGGGTCAGCTGCTCCTCGAAGAGAAGCATCTCCATCTCTAGGCGCTTGAGATAGGATGCCTCATCGGTGAGAGTTGTTTTCACAAGCTCATCCTGGAGAGGAATGAGTTTGACTGGCTCATAAAGAACGCGAGAAAACCATGGCCATAGGATGAGGATCGTTTGCAAACGATCATCATTGTATCGGTGAATGTTAGTCAGAATTTTTTTGATTTCTGTCGTCTCAAACTTGTTTTCTAAGAATTCCTCACTACCACCTTGGTAGATCAAAATCTGAGGCCACTGAGAAAGTGATTTTAAATCATGAAGAGTGCGGTGAATGGGCCAGTTTTCTCTGGCGAGGGTTTGAACACGAATGTTCTTCGTCAGATCCTGAGAAATGGTAGCAGAAAGTTCGGCCTGAAACTTCGCCAGATAGGCGCCCATTCGATCACCCACTATCAATATCGGAGCGTCGAGCTTAATGCCCGGGGCCTCTTTTGAAAATTTATAGGGATAAGGAAAGACCTGTTCCGGATTCTTTGAAGAGCGCCAATAAACAAAAATTCCACCGCTTACCAGCAAGATGAAGAGGACGGAGAAAAATACGGAGAGAACTTTTTTCAAACCAGGGCCTTTTTGAGCTTTATTTCTTAGGTCTTAGTTTAACTTACGTCCTGATTTTGGTAAACCACATCCACTATGACAACACCGCGAATGCCTGAAATTCTTGCTCCCGCCGGCAGCCTTGATAAGCTAAAGGTCGCAGTCCTTTACGGAGCGAATGCGGTGTACGTTGGGGGTCAGAAATTTGGACTCCGCACGGCAGCTGACAATTTTACTCCAGAAGAGCTTCTCCAGGGAGTGACATTCGCTCATCAACGCGGCTGTCAGGTTTATGTGGTTCTCAATTCTTTTCTGCACGATAAAGACCTTACCGAGCTTCCAGATTTTGTTAAATATCTCTCTGAGATTAAGGTCGATGCCGTGATCGTGTCTGATCTCGGAGTCGTTAAAACTGTTCGTGAGAATTCTCAAATACCGATTCATATTTCTACCCAGGCCTCTACGCTCAATCTTTCCGCCGCAAAACTTTGGAAAAAAATGGGAGCGACAAGAATTGTGGTGGGCCGCGAGTTATCCATAAAAGAAGCGGGACACATTCGCCGTGAGGCCCAGATTGAAATCGAAATGTTCATTCATGGTTCAATGTGCATGGCCTACTCAGGCCATTGTGTAATTTCAAACTTCACCCAAGGGCGAGATTCCAACCGTGGGGGATGTGCTCACTCTTGCCGCTTTGAATATAGCCTCGATTGGGCGAACTCTGATGAAGACAAAAAAAGAGCTTACTTCATGAGCTCAAAAGACCTTGAAGGTCTTCGCGTTTTGCCGGAATTTATTAACGAGGGAATTGATTCTCTCAAAGTCGAAGGCCGAATGAAGAGTCACCTCTATGCCGCCACGATGTCGAAAGTTTATTCAGAGGCGATTAAGTTCTACGAGACTCACGGTCACTTTCTCTCTGATGATCTCCTTTATTGGGAGACAGAGTTATCAAAAGTTTCGCACCGTGATTATACCCAAGCGAGTCTTGTGAATCCTGCAGGGGCCGATTCAATTTTTAACGAAAGAGAAAATGCCGAGGCCGGCTGGCATATGGTCGGATCGATCATTGAATCCAATCCGAAGGCCGGGATTGTGGTCGAAGTTCGGAATGCTTTTAATCAGGGTGACTCCCTTGAAATTTTGACTTTCAATGGGGCAAATATCTCAATCACTGCCAATGAGATTATGGATATCGGGATGAATCCGGTTGTACGCACGCGGCCCTCAACTCTGATTCGCCTGTCGTACCAGACGGGTGTAGAGGCGTTCCAACTCGTGCGAGGTAGGGCACAGTGAACATCACAACATTTGCCGAAACACTTCATGACTTAAATAAATTAAAAAATCTCGGAATCAGCGAGGTGATCCTTGGGCATAAGGACCTTTCGCGTTTTGGAAAACTCTCGACGGATGAATTTGAAACACTTGCAAAAAGAGCACAAGAATTGAATTTAAAAGTCATTGCTGAATGGGACATTCTCATGACTGAGAATGCATTCGTGGATGCTACTCGGATTGTGGGAGATATCCTTTCGTTTGTTCAAGTTCTAAGAGTACAAGATCCAGGTGCTCTAGAATGGGCTATCTCAGAAACAAAACTTCCTTTGCAATTTATTGCAGAAAATGGAAATCATAATCTTCCTGCGCTCCAAGGTTGGATCGATCACACGCAGGGGAGAATGGAGCGGATTGTTCTCTCGATTGAACTTAACCGCGATGTGATTGCTGAATATACTCATAAGCTCTCCGTTCCTTGCGAGCTCTTGGGCCTTGGCCGCATTCTTCTTTTCTATACTCCGCGAGCACTTTTATCTCCACTGGCGCCGGAAAAATTGTCAACGAATGAAGAACTCACAGCACTCGGCTCTAGTGAAGAGTCTCCCCACAAGGGTTTTCCTTTGGTCGAGAATCGTCATGGAACCTTCATGTTTCATATCAAAGAGTTTTGTCTTGTTGAATATGCCAAAGACCTAAATGAACTTGGTCTTGGATTTCTTCGCGTGGATCTTCGTTTTGGTATGGAGACTTTTCTTGAAGAAGTAACAGCTCTCATTCGTTCGTTTGAACAGGTTTCATTTGATTCCTTTAAAGAACGATTTCCTCAAGATCTCATGCGTGGTTTTTATCTCGTGAATAAGACCGATGTCCTTTTTCCAAAACTCAAAAACTCTCGTCTTCAAAAGCGTGATGTCGATTTTCTTGGCGAAGTGATGGGTGCGGAAAAGAGTTCTCATCTTGCGATCATGGTCAGAAATCCGAAAGGTCTAAAGGCCACTGACTTATTACGCATCCTTCATCCCAAGGGTGAGGAATTCAAGATCAAGATTCATTCGCTAAAAAATCTCTCGATGGAAGATGTTGAAGAGATTGGTGTGGATCAGATGGCGATCATTCCATTTGTGGAGGGAGTCTGGGTGAAGTCACAGGTTTTTTTACGCACGTTATAGCTTTTCCCAGATCCAGAAAGTCACGGCCATTCCTCCATTTCGAAAATGTCTTTTTTGAAGACATTTATAACCTTCAGGTTTTGAGAAGAGGTCATCCATATCACTCGGTATGACCCATCCAAAACGAAGCGGTTTATCCTCTGTTAGAAACTTATGCCAGGCCTCTCTTAAAAAACTTCCGCGTTGTCCTTTGATCTTTATTCTTTCCCCATAAGGTGGATTACAAATCATGACCGAGTCTTTTGGAAGATTAAGTTTTGTTTCGACACTATCCAGAGCTTCAAGATTGAGGGGAAATTCGCTTCCCAATTCGGCCTTAACCTTGAAGAGAAGATCCTGGTTTAAGTCAAAACCAAAAGTCTCGTTTACTGGTAGCGCCTTTGTCGCTGTCGTCATGCGAAGGATCTTCCCTTTGTAAAAGGGGGCCGTCTCGAAGGCGAAGGGACGAAGGTGGAGAGGTTCGTTAAAAGTCTGTGCCTCAATGAGGAGAGTTCCAGAGCCGCACATCGGATCCACGAGATCATGCTTCTCAGAGATTCCCTGAAAAATTTCATAAACCATCGCTGCAGCAAAGCTCTCACGAATAGGCGCTTCACCTTTGATCTTCATGAGACCACGCTTATAGAGGGGTTCACCCGTGAGATCTAAGGACAGAGTGAGTTCATCATCAAAAAGGCGAACATAAAAAGTCTGGGGAGGATAATTCTTTTTCTCCCAATCTTTTTTGAGAGGTTGTTTGATCATCGCTTCATCCAAGGCCTTGCGGATCGTTTCATCAAGTCGACCGGTGTGGTTTAAACGACTTTTCGTGCAACTGATTTCAAAAGAGGGAAGAGGATGACTTAAGTACTGGTTCCAGTTAAATTTGGCGAATTTTTGATAGAGCTTAGGAAAATCTCTTACCTTGAAATTGGTGACTCGCAAAAGGATTCGAGTCGGGATCTTTAAAAGTTGATGAGCGCGCTCAATCCATTCGAGATCAGCGGTGAGTTCGATGCCACCTTTTAAGATTTCTGCATCCGTAACCGGACACTTCTCCATAAGTTCTTTTAGGGCCAGGTCTTCAAGACCTGGGTTCACGATAATAAAGAGCCTATAGTTTTCCATGGGTCTCAATATGCCTTAAAGTCGTGGGCAAGTCAGGGAAAAAAGCATAAGCTAAAAAGTATGCAAGTCTTCCTAAAAAAACATGCTCCCGATACGGCCTTCCACTCTCTTAAAGTTGAGTGGACTCGGGAAAACCGTCTTGTGGTTTTAGACTTCACTGTTCAAAAAAGAGACTCCTCAAAATGGCAGGCCAATCCTAACATGACTGATGATTGGAGCAAAAACTGGGGACTCTGGAACACGGACGTCGTGGAAGCATTCCTTCAATTGAGGGAAAATGAAAATGATCTGAAGGCCCCTTATTTAGAAATTCAGGTATCTCCCTTGAACCAACCTTTCGCACTTGTGATTACTGAGCCGAGAAAGACTTTTTTTTTACCAAGGAAGCTTGCTTTAACTACGGAGAGTGCAGTGGAAGGAAGAATATGGAAAGCACGTTTGAGTGTTGAGCTTCCAGAAGAAATAAAAGGTGAGCATCTCTACGGAGGCTTCTTTAGTTGCCTCGGTCTTGGAGAGGGGCAAAGAGAATTCTACGCTCTTAACTCAAACCCTGAGACTAATCCCGATTTTCATCGACCCGAACTTTTTGTGAGCCTTGATCTCAAATGAGTCTTATTCTTATCCCCACTCCCATTCAAGACGATCATCCTCTAGAAACCGTGGCCCTGAATCTTCTTCTAAAAGAAGCCATGAATGAAAATGTGGTTCTTCTCGTAGAAGAGCATAAAGTGGCACGGGGACGTTGGCTTAAGTGGGGACTTCCGAGAGAGGCGATTGAAAAATTTATTCTCTTCAATGAGCACACTCAGGAAAAAATCCAGGCCGAAGTTATCAAAGAACTAAAAAATAAAAAAACTGTTTATCTCATGAGTGATTGTGGACTTCCTGCATTTTGCGACCCCGGCCAAAAACTCGTTGATTCTTGTCACAAGCAAGGTATCAAAGTCACGGCAACTCCTTTTCCAAATTCAACTGGGCTTGCACTCGCACTTTCTGGATTTTCTCATGCGCGGTTTATTTTCTCTGGTTGGATTCCGGTCAAGGAGCCAGAGCGCTCAGACTGGATGAAGCAAGAACTTAAAAAGGCTGAAACTCAAATTTGGATGGAGACGCCCTACCGTTTGCAGAAACTTCTAAGCGATCTTGAAAGTTTGAAGACCAGTCGCGAGCTCTTTTTGGCGATAGATCTTGGGGCGAGTGATGAGCTTCTTATTCGCGGTCCTGTATCGTCTCTGATTAAAAATTTACAGAATGAAAACAAGCGCGAGTTCGTGTTGATTCTCAAAGAAGTATAAGTCTCTGAAACAAATAGCTTTTTTCCTTCGATTTCATTTATGAAACAGCATGACATTTTGACCTTTTTTTGATACCTAGAAGCTCTATGAAAAATCGGCCAAACCTCTCTCTTTCTGATGAGTTAGCAGAAAGAAAAGAGGCCCACATTGATCTTGCTATGAAGGCACAGACTCCAGTCTCTCAAATGGATTCTCGTTTTGATTACGAGCCTCTTTTTTTTACCCATCCGGACCCTTCAGAAAAGTGGCCTACAACTTTTTTGAAACACAATCTTGATTATCCACTTTGGATTTCGAGTATGACGGGTGGGACCACTCACGCTCAAAAAATAAATCAAAACCTCGCGCGTCTTTGCGGAGAATTTAAACTCGGCATGGGTCTTGGTTCTTGCCGTGGCCTCTTGAATTCATCAGAACGTCTATCTGAATTTAATGTCAGAATGTTCCTCGGAGAACAGCCCTTATTCGCCAATCTGGGGATTGCCCAGGTGGAAGAACTTGTTCTCGAAAAAAAAGAAAGTGTCATTCATGAGATGGTGAAAAAAATTGAGGCAAATGGTCTCATCATTCATCTCAATCCTCTTCAGGAATGGTTTCAACCTGAGGGAGACCGCTTTAAAGTTTCACCTCTAACGACTCTTATGCGGTTCATGGATAAAACAAATTATCCTGTGATTGTTAAAGAAGTCGGGCAGGGCATGGGACCACGCAGTCTCAAGGTCCTCCTTGATCTTCCGATCAAGGGCATCGAGCTCGGAGCTTTCGGGGGCACGAATTTTACCTTGCTTGAAAGTATGCGAGGAAAAAGTCAGCAGAATAAAATGCCCTTTGTGAACGTCGGTCATACCGCCTCCGAGATGGTCCAATTTTTAAATGAGATTCCTGTGCGAGATCAGGAATTTATCATCTCCGGCGGAATCAAAACAGTACTTGATGGATATGCTTTAAAGTCGACCCTAAAGGCACCAAGTGTGATCGGCATGGCCTCTTCTTTTCTTGCACCAGCAATGGATAGCTATGAATCCCTACAGAATCATTTTATAAGTTTAAAAGAATCTCTCCTGACCGCCAGAGGAGTTTTGAAAGTGAAAGGAAATCAATGAACACAGTAAGTGGTTTTTCCAAGATGTCCAAACTTCAAAAGATTGAGTGGCTCTCGTCTCAGATGGACGAGAACACAAAAAATTTGGTTTTGAATCTCAAAGAATACTGGCACCAAGATCAGGAAATGCAAAAGCGCTTTGATGAATTCTCAGAGAACACTCTGAGTAACTACGACCTCCCTTTTGGGATTGCTCCGAACTTTCTTATTAATGATAAGAACTACTCAGTTCCCATGGTGATTGAAGAGTCTTCGGTGGTAGCAGCGGCCGCTCTCAGTGCTAAATTTTGGCTCACTCGCGGGGGCTTTAAAACCACAGTGATGTCGACCCTGAAGGTGGGGCAAGTTCATTTCCAGTGGCAGGCGCCGAAGGAAAAGATCCAGGCATTTTTCGAAGAGAAAAAACCAGAGCTTCTCTCAGCGGTTTCATTTATTACGAGTAACATGGAAACTCGTGGAGGAGGGATTGTCTCTCTTGAACTGGTGGACATGACCGAAAAAATAGAAAACTACTTCCAGTTAAAAATTCACTGTGAAACTTGCGATGCCATGGGGGCGAACTTCATTAATTCCATTCTGGAAGAAATGGCACGCGTTCTTAAAATCATGGTCAAAGACGATGGAAGATTTTCTGAGGGCGAAAAAGAAGTACACGTCATTATGTGTATTCTTTCAAACTACACTCCTGAATGCGTTGTTGAAGTTTCTGTCGAGTGTCCGATTGATGACTTAGGAACTTTTGCTAATGGTATGACGGCCCGTGAATTCGCAAAACGTTTTGCAACTGCTGTTCGTATTGCCCAGATTGATCCCAACCGTGCCGTGACTCACAACAAGGGTATCATGAATGGTGTTGATTCGGTGGTGATGGCGACAGGAAATGATTTCAGAGCGATCGAGGCCTGTGCTCACGCTTATGCTGCTCGAAGCGGTCAGTATCGCTCACTCTCAAGAGTCAGTTTAGAAAATGATATTTTTAAGTTCACATTAACACTTCCTCTCGCTGTTGGGACCGTGGGTGGTCTCACAAAACTTCATCCACTTGCGAAAACATCGCTCGCGATTCTCGGAAACCCGAGTGCCCCTGATCTTATGCGGATCATGGCGAGTGTTGGTCTGGCGCAAAACTTTGGGGCCGTAAAATCCCTTGTGACCACAGGAATCCAAAAAGGCCACATGAAGCTTCACCTTCTGAACATCATGAACCAGTTGGATGCCAATCAACTTGAAATCCAGCACGGGAAAGAATTTTTCTCGGATAAGGTTGTGTCCTTCACAGCAGTGAGAAATTTTTTAGATTCCATGAGAAATAAACAATAAGGGCGAATTAAAATGCGCGATCAATATTTTTACGGCCATGGGAAGTTACTTCTGAGCGGCGAGTACTTCGTTCTGGACGGGGCGCAAGCTCTTGCCCTTCCGACCACCGTAGGCCAGAGCATGAAGGTGAAGTACCGCCAGTCATATCAGCCGACCTTGAACTGGAAGAGCTTTGATCATAAGGGTGCGCTTTGGTTTGAATCCGATTACGAGTTCTGGCACTTTGATCCGATCAAGGCACAGGACAATCAAACCCAAAAGTTTTTAACAGATATTCTTCGCGCCGTTCGGTTGCAAAATCCGCATTTCCTGCGCGATGATATGGACGTCTTTGTAGAAACAAAAATTGAATTTCCCTTAGAGTGGGGACTTGGATCAAGCTCTACTTTCATCTACAACGTTGCCCAGTGGGCCTACGTGAGCCCCTTTGAACTCCTAAAGAAAACGATGGGCGGGTCTGGCTACGACATCGCCTGTGCTCAAGCTGCAGGGCCAGTGAAATTTCAGCGCGTGGATGGAAAACCTCAGTGGGAGAGTGCGAACTTTAACCCTAGCTTCCAAGAAAACTTGTACTTCCTCTACCTCGGACAAAAACAGAGTTCGAGTAACGAAGTCATGAAATACAACGACATGGAAATTGAAAACAAAAGTCAAATCGTAAGCGACATCACTCAGCTCACCCGAGAAATGATCTCGGCCGGCGACATCGTCACCTTCAATAAGATTATTAAAAATCACGAAGACATCATTTCGAAAGCTCTTAAATATGAGAAAGTTAAAGATCTCTACTTTAAAGATTATTGGGGTGAAGTGAAGTCTCTCGGTGCTTGGGGAGGTGATTTTTGTCTCGTAACAACCGATCGGCCTCATATGGAGACGCGAGAGTATTTTAATGAAAAGGGCTTTACGACTCTCATCGCTTACAACGAAATAGTGATGGCAGATATCAAAGGGCGATCAGGCCTATGATGGAGTCTTTTCGTGAGCTGAGACCTGTTCCGTTTGAAACGAAATGGAGGTCTCCGGCCAATATCGCTTTTGTTAAGTACTGGGGAAAAAAAGGGCATCAACTACCTGCGAATCCCTCTCTCTCTTTAACTCTGAAAGAGTGTGTAACTGAAACGGAAGTGAGCTTCACCCCGAACCAAAAACTATCGGTGGAACTCATCTTAGTGGATGAGGTAAAACCTCTCTTCGCTCAGAAAATTAAAACCTACCTTGAATCTCTGACGGCCGATTTACCTTGGATGGCCAACGTCGGTGTTCGAATAAAAACCACGAATACTTTTCCCCATGGAGCAGGCATAGCATCGAGTGCATCAGGCCTTTCGGCCTTCGCTCTTTGTCTTACCGATTACCTCCAGAGTATGAAGCCCCATGGGTCTCCTTCTCTTTTTGAAAAACACGCAAGTTATCTCGCCCGTCTCGCGAGTGGGAGTGCTTGCAGATCAATCTATGGTGGTTTTACGACTTGGGGAGAATGTGATCTTTTAGGATCATCTGATCTCTATGCCAATCCACTTTCTGTTCATACGGAATTTTCTCACATGATGGATTCAGTCATCGTGGTGAATGCAAAAGAAAAGAGTGTTTCAAGCCGTGAAGGACATGGAAGACTTCAAAATCATTTTTTTGCTGAGGCAAGATATGCGCAGGCGCGCTCAAACTTTAAAGATACGGTAGCGGCACTTCAGAGTGGAGATTTGCAAACTGTTGGGAGCATTCTTGAGGCAGAGGCGTTCTCTCTTCACGCTATGATGATGACTTCCCCAGGTCCTTACACTTTGCTCAAGCCAAACAGTCTTACGGTGATGGAGATGGTACGGGTGTTTCGTGAAGAAACAAAACTTCCGCTTTATTTTACCCTCGATGCCGGGCCTAACGTTCACTTAATCTATCCGGAAAATTATAAAAATAAGATTCAGACTTTTATTGAAAATGAACTCAAAAGTTTTGCTGTCACGATCATTCATGATCAAGCAGGCGAAGGACCGCAAAAATGTTAACGGAAACTTTTCCTGCGAAAGTTCTGCTCCTCGGGGAATATACAATCTTGAGTGGATCGAAGGCGTTGGCGTTTCCTTATCATAAGCTTAAAGGACAGTGGAGTTTCGAGAAAAAAGAAACGACAGACTGGGAGGCCTCAAGGGAGAGTCTGCGTTCATTTTTAAAACATAATTCCGAGAAATACATCGATCTCTCTGCACTTAAGAAAGATGTCGAAAATGGACTCTGGTTTGATTCGGAAATCCCACAAGGGTATGGAGTTGGAAGCTCTGGAGCTCTTATCGCTGCGATCTTTTCGAAATACGCCCTCAAAAAGGGATCCCTCCAGGAGAATAAAAATTCTCTCGCGAGGCTAGAAGACTATTTTCACGGATCAAGTTCTGGTCTCGATCCGCTCGTGAGCTATGTTCAAAAACCTTTTCTGATACATAGCTTCGAAGAAGTTCAAACCTTGGATACTGAACTCAATCTCAATGGCTTTTTTCTCTTAGATACCGGCAAGCCCAGACAAACAGGGCCACTCGTAAGTATTTTTCAAACCAAGCTCAAAGATCCCCAATTCAAGCAAGGTTGTGCTGATGTTCTTTCAAAAGACGTGAACCTTGCTATCGATTCGTTACTTAAGAGTGATTCCTCGACACTTCATCATCACCTTTGGCACATCTCAAAGTTTCAATGGGAGTATTTCCCAGAGATGATTCCGACGAGTCTGCGTGGACCTTGGAGTAGAGGCATTGAGACGGGTGATTATGTTTTGAAGCTTTGTGGGGCAGGTGGTGGGGGATTTGTGTTGGGATACAGTCAAAAGTTTAGGCCTTCTGAAATCCAGAAAGAGTTTCCTGGGATGGAAGTTATTGATCTTGGGGTTAGTTAGGTTTTAAAAAATCAGTTTTTTTCACAGTTCTAGCTTATTCTATTCATAGACAAAGTTCTTGTATTCAGTCATTTGAATTTAATCATTAGCTTGTTAACACTTATCATAGAACTTATAATGACTTAATTATCAAACTATGAGTCTTCAGATGCTAAGAGAATTTAAGAGCCTTATTTCTTTATTAAAAATCCTCTCTATATCATTAGTCTTCCTCTTCTTTTGCCCAGTAGGCCTGCTGGTTGCAGGATCCAGCCTAAGTGTTATTCAAGCGCAGCTCGGATTTGATTTTATCAATAATCCATTTTTATTTCAGCTTGTCTGGTCAACTGTAAACATCATTTTGCTTTTTTTAACTTGGCCGAAGAGTGTCTCTAATAGCAAAGTGATGATATGTGAGAGATTGTCCTGGTTACAAATTATTTATTTGGGTTGTGGACTCTTATATTATGGGACAAGTTACACTCCTACAGAAGGCCTTAATCGATATATATTTCTTTTTCTATTTTCAATGATCTCCTTCTGTTTGGAAGCTTACTTGTACCTAAAAGCTAAGGTTCTTATCAAAAGAGCTCAATCGTAATCAACAAATCAAAACATGTCTTTTAAATTCTAATCACTAGTTATCGATCTAAGATTTGAATACAAAAACTAATAATTTATTAAAAGCCCAAAAAATTTAGTATTTAAGAACTTTGAAGATATTCAGTGCTCGAGATTCTGCGTATCACGCTCGACTTTCTCGACTAGAGAAAGCTTCACCACATATGACATCGACTGCGCCGGCATGAAAGTAAACTCAGAAGCTTCAGGTTTCTTCGTGCGCCAGTCTTCAGAGATCATCGATGCTTTCGCAATCTTTCTATCCATGATGATACCGTTTTCGAGGTTTGATCTCACCCCTTTAAATAGGCCAGGCTTTGCCTGAATTCTTTAAACAGAAGTGAACTTCGAAACCTGATCGAGAGTTGAGCAAATGACTTCAGTTTCCAGCAGGAATTCAAAGGACTGCCTATTATTATTTGCAGTTGATTTTGAAAATGCTAATCCCACAGCTGCTTAAAACAGGTGATACCTAATTATATAAAGTAGTTGTTGCAAGACTCAACAAAGCCCTCAAAATTAAACAGAATCAACCGATACTTAACCAATGAACTCTTTATTAAGATTCTTTCAACTTTTCACGAAGCTGTCGACTATCAAGCCAGCATTGCTTGGAATTGTCATAACAATTGTTACGACGAATGTTGTACCAAGGTTGTTTGAAAAAAAAACATCAGATCGTGCGCCAGCGTCTTTTGTAGATGAAACGATTAGTTATCAAAGACAATGGCAGCAGCTTAAATTTGATCCTTTTCCTTCTGAGAAGAACTATCCAACGGTTCCAAAGGTAGCTCCTTTAAACGAAGAAAAGCCATCGATTCCAGATATAAAAAATATGGGCTTAATAGGCAATAATCAAACTGAGAATGCTGACGTTGACAATAAAGACTCTTTATCTCCTAAAAAAGACAATGTAGCTCAAGAACAATCTGCTATTAATAGAGAAATCAGTTCAGTTAAAACTAAAAGCTCTACTAAAATTGAAAATTCGCCTTCACCAAAAGATAACATTGGAACATCTTCTGGTTCAACAACAGGATCAGCAGTAACAGGAAAATCATCTTCTGGTGCCACAACTGGATCAACATCTCCCGGTTCATCAGGAGCCACTTCATCTGGTGCAACAACTGGTGGATCTTCATTTACAGGAACAACATCGTCAGGTGCCACAACTGGCGGATCTTCATTTACTGGCACAACTTCGTCTGGCGCAACAACCGGTGGATCATCAGTTACAGGTACAACTTCTGGTGGCTCTTCTGTGACTGGAACAATTTCGTCTGGCGCAACAACCGGTGGATCATCAGTTACTGGTACAACTTCTGGTGGCTCTTCTGTGACTGGAACAACATCTTCTGGTGCAACAACCGGTGGATCATCAGTTAATGGCACAACTTCTGGTGGGGCCACTAATTTTGGAAAACCTACAGGCCTAACAGGTGGAACCACAATCGGCACAACGTCAACTGGATCATCAGGAACAACATCTTCAGGTTCAACAACAGGATCAACTTCGGCGGGCCCAACTCCTAATACAACTACTACTGGATCAACTTCATCTGGTTCAACCGGAGGATCTTCAGTATCTGGAACAACATCTTCCGGTGCAATAACCGGTGGATCATCAGTTACTGGCACAACTTCTGGTGGGGCCACTAATTTTGGA